>CAZZWN010000153.1:0-8694 GCA_964657765.1 uncultured Acetobacteraceae bacterium | reverse complement strand
GCGTGGGCGAAGCGGTTCCAAGGGCAGGCCGCGAGGCAGTCGTCGCAGCCGAAGATGCGGTTGCCCATCAAAGGCCGCAGCGCAAGCGGGATCGGCCCAGCGTGTTCGATCGTCAGATATGAGATGCAGCGCGTGGCATCCAGGCGATAGGGCGCCGGAAACGCGTTCGTCGGGCAAGCCGTCAGGCAACGGCTGCAACTGCCGCAGCGATCGGCGTGCGGGGCGTCTGGCGGCAGCTCGAGCGTGGTCATGACCTCGCCCAGAAACAGCCAGGACCCGTGGGCGCGCGATACCAGGTTCGTGTGCTTGCCCTGCCAGCCCAGCCCGGCCCGCTGCGCCAGCGGCTTCTCCATAACCGGCGCTGTATCGACGAACACCTTTACGGCCGGCCCAAAACGGCTGGCAATGAATGCGCCGAGATGCTTTAGCATTCCCTTAACGATGTCGTGGTAATCCCTGTTGCGTGCATATACCGAAACATTGCCACGGTCCGGCTGGGCCAACGCCGCCAGCGGATCGTCGCCGGGCGCGTAGGACAGCCCAACCGCGATCACGCTGCGCGCCTCGGCCCATAGCGCCTGCGGATGCGCGCGCTGCTCGGCGCGGTCGGCGAGCCATCCCATGTCGCCATGCTGCCCAGCCGCCAGGAACGCAGCCAGCCGCTCCCGCGCCTCGGGCCCGAGCGTTGCAGGAGCAAAGCCAACTGCATGGAAGCCAAGCGCTAGCGCCTTGTTGCGAATACGGTCCTTCGCCGTTAGCCCATGCGGGGGCAACATGTCTCGATCGAGGCCGCGATGCTCGTGTCCGCCCGGTTGCGGAACGGCCGCGCCGACCCGGGCGGGGTGCATGCGCCTAGCCCCGGCCACGGTAGGGCGCCACGCCCTGATCGGGAATCCAGACACCCTCCGGCACCGGGCCGGTCTGCCAGAACACGTCGATCGGCATGCCGCCGCGTGGATACCAATAGGCGCCGATGCGCAGCCAGCGCGGTGTTATGGCCTCAACGACCCGCCGCGCCACCTCCATCGAGCACGCCTCATGAAAGGCGCCGTGGTTGCGAAAACTGGCGAGGAACAGCTTCAGCGACTTGCTCTCCACGATCCAATCCCCCGGCACGTAGTCCAGCACGACATGGGCGAAGTCCGGCGTACCCGTGATCGGGCACAGCGAGGTGAACTCCGGGCAGGTGAACCGGACGACATAGGATGTGCCGGGCTGCGGATTGCCGACCCGCTCCAGCACGGCCGCATCGGGCGAGGCGGGCGCCGCCGTGTTGGCGCCGAGTTGGGTCAGAAGGGTGTAGTCGGTCATCTGGCATCCCCTGCAGCCCAAGTCGCGCGCACCGCCGCGGCGTGGACCTCGAGTCCGCCCGCGAGGATCGCCACGCGCATGCCGCGCATCAAGTCTTGATAATAGGTCAAATTATGCTGGGTCAGCAGCATCGGCCCGAGCATCTCATTCGCCCGAAACAGGTGGTGGAGGTAGGCGCGGCTGTGCCGGGTGCAAGCGGTGCAGGCGCAATGGTCGTCGAGCGGACCTGGGTCGTCGGCGTGCCGGGCGTTGCGGAGGTTCAGCACGCCACGCGACGTGAAGCCCCGCGCCGTGCGTCCGGCGCGCGTGGGCATGACGCAGTCGAACATGTCGATCCCACGCACGACCGCCGCCAGCAGGTCATCCGGGGTGCCGACGCCCATCAAATACCGCGGCCGGTCCGCCGGCAGCAGCGGCACGGTGCAGTCGAGCAGCGAAAGCATCGTCGCCTGGCCCTCGCCGACCGCCAAGCCGCCGATGGCGTAGCCTTCAAACCCAATCGCCGTAAGCGCGTCGACCGAGACCGTCCGCAGCGACGGGAACACGCCCCCCTGCACGATGCCGAACTGGCCATACCCGTTGCGCGCCACAAACGCCTCGCGGGACCGCGCGGCCCAGCGCATCGACAGCGCCATGCTGGCCTCGGCCTGCTGCGGCGTGGCGGGGAACGGGGTGCATTCGTCGAAGGCCATCGTGATGGTGGCATCGAGCTTGTGCTGGATTTGGGTAGAGCTTTCGGGGGTGAGGCGGTGTGCGCTGCCATCCAGATGCGAGCGGAACGTGACGCCGCCCTCGTCCATCGTCCGCAGGCCCGCCAGGGACATGACCTGAAAGCCGCCGCTGTCGGTCAGGATCGGGCCCGGCCAGTCCATGAAACGGTGCAGCCCGCCCAGACGCTCGACCCGGTCGGCGCCGGGGCGGAGCATGAGGTGGTAGGTGTTGCCGAGCACGAGCTTGGCGCCGGTGGCGCGCACCTGGTCGGCGGTCATGGCCTTCACCGTGCCGGCTGTCCCGACCGGCATGAACACCGGCGTCTCGACCGGGCCGTGCGACGTATGCAGCACTCCGGCCCGCGCCGCGCCGTCGGTTGCGGCGACGCTATGAGTAAGGGTCATCTGGGCCCGAAGCTCATTCGGCTCGCTCCAGCAGGCAGGCGTCGCCGTAGGAGTAGAAGCGATAGTTCTGCTCGATCGCATGGGCGTAGGCCGCCTGCATGCGGGCCTGCCCGGCGAAGGCGCAGGTCAGCATGAACAGCGTGGACCGCGGCAGATGAAAATTGGTCACCAGCGCTTGCACGGCACGGAACTGGAAACCCGGCGTGATGAACAGGCTGGTGTCGCCGCGGAATGGCTGCATCCGGCCCGCCGCGTCCACGGCGGTCTCCAATACCCGCAGGGTGGTGGTCCCGACGGCGACCACGCGCCGCGCTGCATTGATCGCGTCGGCGGCGGCCGGCGTGACCTCGCCCCACTCCGCATGCATGCGGTGCCCGGCGACATCGTCGGTTCGCACCGGGAGGAAGGTGCCGGCGCCGACGTGCAGCGTAACAAGCGCGCGCTTCACCCCGGCGGCGTCGAGCGCGCTCAGCAAAGCGTCGGAGAAATGCAGCCCGGCCGTCGGTGCCGCGACTGCGCCTTCGTGCGCCGCGAACACGGTTTGATAGTCGGTCGCGTCCTGCGCCGTCGGACCCGCCGGCCGGTCGATGTAGGGCGGCAGAGCCAGCGCCCCCGCACAGCGAAGCGCCTCGGCGAAGGCGTCGTCCGCCTGGTTGAAGCGCACGACGACTCCGCCATCGTCGTCCCGGGACAGCAGCGTGGCCTCAAGGTCCGGAGCGCCGTCGAACGTCAGCGTATCGCCGGGCCGCAGCCGCCGGGCATTGCGGGCCAAGGCGTGCCAGGAGCCATCTGGCCGGGGCTGGTCGAGCGTGAGCCCGATCCGCGCCTCGCCGCGCCACGCCAGGAGCTGTGCCGGGATGACGCGAGTGTCGTTCGCCACCAGCAGGTCGCCGGGCCGCAACAGGCTCGGCAGGTCGCGGATGAACCGGTCCTGCAAATCGTGACCCACCACCAGAAGCCGCGAGGCGTCGCGTGGGCGCACCGGCTGATGCGCGATGCGGTCCGGCGGCAGCTCGAAATCGAAGTCGGAAAGGCGCAATCAGGACAGCGCGGTGCAGCCCGTGCGGCGGCTCAAGGTGTCGTGTCTCCGGGAATTAGTGGGCAAGATAGGAGGAAATCTCGATCAGGTTGCCATCAGGGTCGCGGCAGTAGACCGACTGGATGGTGCCCAGCGCGCCCTCCTTGGCGACCGGGCCGGCCTCGATCGCGATGCCGCAGCTATGCAGGTGCTCCACCACGTCCTCAGGTCCGACGGCGGTGATGAAACACAGATCGGCGGCCCCGGGCTTGCTGTTGACGCCGGTGAACCAGGCCCGCGGATCGCTGTCATGCGGGCGCAGGTTGATCTTCTGGCCGCCGAACTTCAACGCGGTTCGCTCACCGTCGGCGAACTCCTCCCGCTCCATGCCGAGCACGCGTTGATACCAGGACGCGGTCAGCTCGACGTCGACGCAGTTGATCACCAAGTGGTCCAGGCGGTCGACCGTGAAGCGCATCTATTCCAGCCCGTCATAGAAGTCGTTGCCCTTGTCGTCGATCACGATGAAGGCCGGGAAGTCCTCCACCTCGATGCGCCAGACCGCCTCCATGCCGAGCTCCTCGTATTCCAGCACCTCGACCTTGCGTATGCAGTCCTGTGCCAGCCGCGCCGCCGGACCGCCGACGCTGCCGAGATAGAAGCCGCCATAGGCGCGGCAGGCATCGCGCACCGCGCGGGAGCGGTTGCCCTTCGCCAGCATCACCAAGCTGCCGCCGGCGCGTTGGAACTCGGCGACGTAGCTGTCCATCCGCCCGGCCGTGGTCGGACCGAAGCTGCCGGTGGCGAGACCCACGGGCGTCTTGGCCGGGCCGGCATAGTAGACGGGATGATCCTTGAGATAGTCCGGCAGGCCCTCGCCGCGGTCCAGCCGCTCCTTCAGCTTGGCGTGGGCGATGTCGCGCGCGACGACGACGGTGCCGTTCAGCGCGAGCCGGGTCTTGACCGGGTAGGCGGAAAGCTGCCGGCGGATCGTCTCCATCGGCTGGTTCAGGTCGACCTTGACCACGTCGCCGCCCAGGATGTCGTCGGTCGCCTCGGGCAGGTAGTGCGAGGGGTCGGCCTCGAGCTGCTCCAGGAACACGCCGTCCGGCGTAATTTTGGCGCGTATCTGCCGGTCGGCGCTGCAGGACACGCCGATGCCGACCGGCAGGCTGGCGCCGTGCCGCGGCAGGCGCACGACGCGGACGTCATGGCAGAAATACTTGCCGCCGAACTGCGCGCCGATGCCTAGCGTGCGGGTCAGCTCGAGCACCTTCTGCTCCATCTCCAGGTCGCGGAAAGCGTGTCCGGCCCGGCTGCCTTCGGTCGGCAGCGCATCGAGCCACTTGGTCGAGGCGAGCTTCACGGTCTTCAGGCAAAGCTCGGCCGAGGTGCCGCCGATCACGATCGACAAATGGTAGGGCGGGCAGGCCGAGGTGCCGAGCGTGCGGATGCGGGTTCCGAGGTATTCCAGCAGCTTGGCCGGGTTCAGGATCGCCCGCGTCTCCTGGAACAGGAACGACTTGTTCGCCGATCCGCCACCCTTGGCGATGAACATGAGCGAAAGCTCGTCGGCATGATGGTCGCCCGGCGCTGCCGCGATGTCGAACTGCACCGGCAGGTTGTTGCCGGTGTTCACCTCCTCAAACATGCTTAGCGGCGCCATCTGCGAGTAGCGCAGGTTGGTCTCGGTGTAGGTGCGGTGGACGCCGTAGGACAGCGCCTCCTCCTCGTCACCCTCGACCCAGACGCGCTGGCCCTTCTTGCCGAACACCAGCGCCGTTCCGGTGTCCTGGCACATCGGCAGCACGCCGCCGGCCGCGATGTTGGCATTCTTCAGCAGGTCGAGCGCCACGAAACGGTCGTTGGCCGACGCTTCGGGATCGTCGAGGATCGCGCGCAGCTGGCGCAGGTGCGCCGGGCGCAACAGGTGCGACACGTCCCGGAAAGCCTGGAATGCGAGCTCGGTCAGCACCTCCGGCCGGATGCGCAGCACGGTCTGGCCGTCGCACGTGCTCGTCGAAACCCCGGCGATGTCGAGCTTGCGCCAGGGGGTTCCGCTGTCGCCCAGCGGGAACATCGGCGAATACAGGAAGTTGGCGGGCCGGGCCTGACCCGGCGGCAGTGATGCGTTCATCGTCTTGGCCCTCAGGCATTAATCCTTGGTCGGCGGCTTACGGCGAAAGGCGTCGAGGCTCACGACCTGCGGCGCCTCTACGGGCTCGGCCTCCGTAGGCGGTTCGGTCTCGGCTGGCACATTCGGCGCCGCGGTCTCGGGATCGTCATTCGCAGGCTCATCGCCGGGCGGGCGGAAACGCAGCCCGAACTGCACGTGCGGGTCGGCAAACGCCGTCACGGCGTTGAACGGGACATGCAGCGTCGTCGGGATGCCGCCGAACGACAGCCCAACGCTGAACCAGGCGGCGGGCTCATCCACCTGCAGGTCCCAGAACTGGTGCTGCAGCACGATCGTCATCTCGTGCGGGTATTGCGCCAGCAGGCGGGCGGGGATGGTGACGCCGGGCCGGTCCGTACGGAAACTGACATAAAAATGGTGCTCGCCGGGCATTCCCTGCGCACCGACATACGCCAGCGCGCGTACGACGACGTGACGCAAGGCCTCCTCGGTCCAGGCGTCGTAGGGGAGCAGGCTCTCCGGGCGTTGCGGTGGCCCGCCGTCCCGGCCGTCTTCGTTATCTTCCATGTGGGAACCCTTAGCGCGGACCGCCCCGAATTGGAACGGGTCACGCCGGTCCGCGACCTCCTGTATATAGCGATAAAGCCTGGGTGCGGGAAAAAATTGGAGCCGGGCCGGAACCGAACGGCGGCATGTCGCCTGGCGAGACGGTGAGGGCATTCAGGATAGATGAGGGGGCTTCTGTTGCCCGGTGCCCCCCCGAACCGCGCCTATCTCTGCTTACGCAGCGACGGCGAGCGCCTCATGATTGTCATTGGCACTTGTGATATGACCCGATAACGGCGGTATCATGCCGGGCAAAAGGCAGGTCTTTACTACGCGTGTCGAGCCTGTGTCGCCCCCATAACCCACCCTCAAAGGATGGTGGAGGCGCCGGGCACTGCCCCCGGGTCCACAACGCTTATTCCAACTGCCGTTTATCACCATAGCCGTTGTTACAGCCCACCCTATATAGTCGATCGCGTGGGGAAATGCTAGGGGTGCGTCATGAGATTGACACCCGAGCAGCAAACCGAGATCGACACCCAACGGGATAGCGCCGTCCCGACCCGGCGCGCCACAGTCCCCGCGCTGGAAGACATGCTCTATCGCGCGCTGCCGGTACTCGACCACGGCTTCGTCCGCGTGATCGATTATATGGGCGACGATGGCGCGGTGGTGCAGGCGGCACGCGTCAGCTATGGCCGCGGCACCCGCCGGGTCAGCGAGGACGCCGGGTTGATCCGGTATCTGATGCGGCACCGCCACAGCACGCCGTTCGAGATGTGCGAGATCAAGTACCATGTGAAGCTGCCGATCTTCGTCGCCCGGCAGTGGATACGGCACCGCATGGCCAACGTGAACGAGTACTCCGCCCGCTACAGCATCCTCGATCGCGAGTTCTACATTCCCGAGCCGGAGCACCTCGCCGCGCAGAGCAGCAGCAACCGCCAGGGCCGGGGTGCGGTGCTGGTGGGCGAAGAGGCCGCTGCGGTGCTGGACATGCTCCGGCATGATGCGACGCTGACCTACGATCACTATGCGCAAATGCTGAACGAGGGCGCGGATGGGACGGCGGTCGACCCGGCGCGACAGGGCTTGGCGCGGGAACTCGCCCGCATGAACCTGACGCTCAACACCTATACGCAGTGGTACTGGAAGGCCGACCTGCACAATCTGCTGGGTTTCCTGTCGCTGCGCGCCGATAGCCATGCGCAGTTTGAAATCCGCGCTTACGCCGACGCAATGCTGGAGACGGTGCGTGCCTGGGTGCCGCAGACGTTCGCGGCGTTCCAGGATTATCGGATGGGCGCCGCGACGCTCTCGGCGCAGATGCTCGTCGTCGTGCGCCGCATGCTGGCCGGCGAGGCGGTCGACCAGGCCAGCAGCGGCCTTTCGAAGCGTGAATGGGCCGAGTTGATGGAAACCTTGGGGCGGGCATGATTGTCGTCTTCGGGTCGATCAACCTCGACCTGATCTTTGCGCTGGACCATCTGCCGATCGCTGGCGAGACCGTTCTTGGCCCTGCCACCCGCATCGAACCCGGCGGCAAAGGCGCCAACCAGGCCGTTGCCGCAGCACGCGATGGCGCGACGGTGCTGATGGCGGGCTGCGTCGGGCGGGACGCGCTCGCCGATGCCGCGCTGGCGACGTTGCGCGAGGCGGGCGTGGACCTGTCGCGTGTCGTCCGCGGCGACCTCGCCACCGGATGCGCCGCGATCTGCACCGACGCTGCTGGCCGCAATCAGATCGCGGTTGGATCGGGCGCCAACACGCTCGCCCACGGCGGCCAGGTCGAGGAGCGAATTCTAACCGCCGGCACGACGCTGCTGCTGCAAATGGAAACCGACCCGCGGGAGACTGCCGCCTTGATCCGGCGTGCCCGTGCCCGCGGGTGCCGGATCGTCCTGAATCTCGCCCCGGCCCGCGTGCTCGAGGCGACCGCGCTTCGGGCCGTTGACCTGCTGATCGTGAACGAGACGGAGGCCGAATGGCTTGCCGACCAGCACCTCGCGACCCCGGATGCCGCCGGGCTGCACGCGAGACTAGGCGTAGGCGTCGTGCGGACCTTGGGCGAGCGCGGGGCAGAATGGGCCGCCAATAACGATCGCGGGCATGTGGCAGCGCACCCGATAGAGGTTGTGGACACGACCGCCGCGGGCGACTGCTTCGCTGGCGTTTTGGCGGCGGCGCTGGACCGCGGCATCAACATGGCGTCTGCGATGGCCCGCGCCAGCGTCGCGGCTGGGCTGTGCTGCAGCCGCAAAGGATCGCAAAATAGCCTGCCTGTCAGCGAAGAGACAGACAGAGATATTGGCCGGACGGCCCGTTAGCGACCGGACACAGCCCTCGGCGCAGAAGCCGCGCATAAGCAAGACGACAAAGAATGAAATATCCTGCCATTACCCGGCAATTTTCATTTTCATCTGAAATCGATTATCACGGTCGCGTGATAGAAAAGCCTCAGTCCCATAACTGAGAGTGAGCTTCCATCATGGCTACCAGCACGCGCTTCCCGCTCGGTGTTTTCGTGGGCAACCCGGACCGCAGCAACGCCGCCGCCGAGACCAGCT
>CAZZWN010000152.1:0-8694 GCA_964657765.1 uncultured Acetobacteraceae bacterium | reverse complement strand
CAGGACGTGTTCGAGGTCACCCTGCAGATCAAGGCCGAGGCGACCGAACCGCCGGCCGCGCCCACTAACGGCCAAGCCATCGAGGGCCAAGCGGCTGGGGGCCGCCCGGTGTTCATCGCCGAACTCGCCTACTCCGGCGTCTTCACGCTGTCCGGCGTGCCGGAGAACAGCATCGAGCCGATCCTGCTCGTCGAGTGCCCGCGCCTGCTGTTCCCCTACGCCCGCAATATCCTGGCGGACGTGACGCGCGATGGCGGCTTTCCGCCGGTGTTGCTGCAGCCGATCGACTTCGTCTCGCTATGGCAGAGCCGCCGGGCCCAGGGCGCGACCGCTACGGCTTAGAACCGCCAAGGCCAAGATCAGGCGGCCCTCGCGCACGCCATCGCCGCCGTCGACAGCGATGCCTGCAGGCTGGCGGCGTCGTAGGGCTTATTCAGCCATACGACGCCGTTCCCCGGCATGGAGGCCGGGCCGCCCACCAAGATCGCCGGAATGCCCGGCAGGCGGCTGCGCACCATCTCGATCAGCGCCGAGCCCTCGATGTCCAGCAGCTCAAAGTCGCAGATCAGCAGGTCCACCCCCTGGATCAGCCGGGACAGCGCCTCGGCGCCGGTTCCCGCCTCCAGCACGTCGTGGCCCCACTCCGCCAGCATCGCCGCGGTCGCAGTGCGGAGTTGCGGGTCGCGCTCCACAAGCAACACGCGCAATGCCGGGGTCGTGCGCCGCTTGTGGGCCTGATCCAGGACCGCGCGCACGTGCCGCGCCAGCTCGTCGGTCCGCCACGGCTTGCTGAGCAGGCTGATGCCCTGGTCCAGCTCGCCGTTGTGCACGATGGAGTTCTGCGTGTAGCCCGAGGTGAACAGCACCGCCAATCCCGGCAGCATCCGCTGCGCCCGCTCGGCCAGCGCGCGGGACGAGAGCTCGCCCGGCATGACCACGTCGGTGAACAGCACGTCCGGCCGCGCGCCATCCTCCAACAGCCGCAGCGCAGCGTCGGCGTTTGCGGCCTCCTGCACGCTATAGCCCAGGCCGCTCAGCGCATCGGCGGCAACCTGGCGCACGCCTGGGTCGTCCTCGACCAGCAGGACCGTCTCGCCCCGCGCCATGGGCACCGTCAGCGGCTCGGCCGACGCGATGCGCGCAGGCGCCGCGGTGCGCGGGATATAGAGACGCGCCGTGGTGCCGCGGCCAGGCTCGCTATAGAGCTGGAAATGGCCGCCCGACTGCTTGGCGAAGCCGAACACCATCGACAGCCCAAGCCCGGTGCCCTTGCCCTCCGCCTTGGTCGTGTAGAACGGCTCGGTCGCGCGGCGGAGCTGCTCCGGCGTCATGCCGATACCGGTATCGGTTACGGCATACATCACGTATTGGCCCGGCACGACCTCGGCCGCGCGGGCCGCATACTCCTCGCCCAAGGACGCGTTCGCCGCCTCGATCGTCAGCCTTCCCATCGGCGCCCCGTCCGGCCCCGTCATCGCGTCGCGCGCGTTCACGACCAAATTAAGCAGCGCGTTCTCCAACTGGTTGGGATCGGCGCGCACCGACCACAGGCCGCCGCCGATCACCAGCTCCAGCTCGATCGCCTCGCCGAGCGTGCGGCGCACCATGTCCTCGATGCCCATCAACGTGCGGGCCGGGTCGAGCGCCTCGGGCGCCAACGGCTGCCGCCGGGCGAAGGCGAGCAGTTGCCGGGTCAGCCGCGCGCCGCGGACGACGCCCGCCCGGGCTGCCTCCAGCCGCGCCTGCATCCAGCTATCGGCCTCCCGCTTCGCCAGCCGCAGCGAGATCAGCTCGAGGTTGGCGGAGACGACCTGCAGCAGGTTGTTGAAGTCGTGCGCGACCCCGCCGGTCATCTGCCCCAGCACCTCCATCTTCTGCGCCTGCCGGGCCACGTCCTCGGCCTGCACGCGGCGGGTGATGTCGGCGACCGCGACCATCTGGCCGCCATCCGGCATGGCGCTGCGCCATACCTCGAGCCGGCGGTTCCCATGCTGCGCCTCGGCGACGACAGGCTGCGCGCCCGGGCGTGCGTGGGACAGCAGCGGCGGGTCCAGCCGCTGTGCCGCCGCGAGCTCGGCAAGGGCAACCCCGGGCCGCACGGCGTCCGGCGGCAGCCCGATCGTCTCGGCGAAGCGGCTGTTGCGCAGCAGCAGCCGGTCCTCCGGGCCGAACACCGCGATGCCGTCGCGGATATGCTCCATCGCCGCTTCGAGCCGCGCCGCCAGCTCCCGCTCCCGCCGCTGCAGATCCAGCAGGCGCGCCCGCTTCACCAGCAAAGCGAACGCCACGAGCCCGAGCAGCAGCAGCCCGAGCGCCGCGGCAATCTGCGTGCCCAGCGTCGCCGTGCGCTCGCGGTCCTGCAGCGCCGCCGCGCGCGACGAGCGCTCGGCATCGGCGCGATCCACGATCCGCTGCACGGTGCCGCGGATATCGTCCATCAGGGCCTTGCCCTCGTCGGTCAGCACCAGCTCGGTGGCCGCCTGCCGATCCCCGGCACGCGCCAGCGTCACCGTCCGGTTCAGCTCATCGAGTTTGTGGAGCACGAGGTCACGCAGCGGCGCGGCCTCGTCCCGCATCCAAGGGGTGCCTTCCGACACCGTTGCCATGCGGTCCAGCACCGCGCCAATCCGAACTTTTGCCTGCTGCAGCGGCTCGAGATAGTACGGCCGTTGCGTCAGCAGAAATCCGCGCTGCCCGGTTTCGGCGTCCTGGATGACGGCGAGCACCTGCCGCGCGGCGGCGGCTTGCTGACGCGCGAGGCTGGTGTCGTCGATCAGGCCCTGAATCGATTGGCCGATTTGGCGCTCCAGCAGCACGACCGCCGACAGCAGCGCCACGATCACCAGCAGCAGCGCTGCGCCCTGCCAGCGGACCGCCCGCCAGACGCCCGGCGGCCTCAGCTCAGCCAAAGCGGATCCTTCAGCCGGGCGACGAACTCCGCATGGCGGGCCAGCGCGGCTGCGTCGGGCTGCGCCATGATCGGCGTCCGCGGACCTGCGAGCTCATAGGCGATGGCGGGCAGTGCGTCGCCGGCGTCCTCGGCGAGCAGCAGCCCGCGTTGGCGGCCGCCGGTCAGCTCGATATACACCTCCGCCAGCAGGCGGCAGTCCAGCAAGGCGTTGTGAGTGGTGCGTTCCGACACGTCGATGCCGAAACGTCGGCAGAGCGCGTCGAGGTTGTTGGGCAGGCCGGGAAAGCGCGCCTTGGCCATCGCCAGGGTGTCGACCATGCGGCCGCGGTCCAGCGCCGGGCGGCCCAGCCGGGCGAACTCGGCGTCGAGGAAGCCGAAGTCGAACGGCGCGTTGTGGGCGACGAGCGGCGACGGGCCCAGGAACTCCAGCAGCCCGTCCACGATCTCGGCGAAGCGCGGTTTGCCGCGCAGGTCGGCGCGGGTCAGTCCGTGCACCCGGCTCGCGTCCGGATCGATGTCGCGCTCGGGATCGACGAAGCTGTGGAAGCTGCGGCCGGTCGGCAGGTCGCGCACGAGCTCGAGGCAGGCGACCTCGATGACCCGGTCGCCCAGCAGCGGATCCAACCCGGTGGTCTCGGTATCGAACAGCACGGAACGACTCAAGGATACAGACCCCTAACGAGGCGGCGTAGGCGACGGAGGGCGTAGTGGCGGGACAGCCCCGTCAAGATCACCATATCGGCGCGGCGTCGCTTTTCTGCATCTGGCATCTGTCGCCCGATAATAGCATCGATCTGTGTCTCCGTCATGCGGCGGCGCTTCCTGACGCGCGCACGCTGCACGGCGCGCGGGGCCGAGGCGACGAGCACGAGGTCCACCCGCCGCTCGCCGCCGGTCTCGAGCAGCAGCGGGATATCGAGCACCACGGCAGGCCGGCCGGCACGGCGAGCACGGGCGACGAAGGCACGCTCCTCGTCGCGCACGAGCGGATGCAGGATGCGCTCCAGCGTCCGCATCGCAGCCGGGTCGGGGATGGCGGCGGCACGCAGCGCCCCGCGGTCGACCGCGCCGTCCCGGACCGTGCCGGGGAAGGCCTCGCCGATCTGCCGCACTGCCCGTCCGCCGCGCGCCTGGAGGGCATGGACCGCCGCGTCGGCGTCGAATACCGGGATGCGGGCGCGCCGGAACACCTTCGCGACGGTGGACTTTCCCATGCCGATGCCACCTGTCAGTCCAATGATCTTCATCGATCGAGAGCTACCATGCCGGCCCGGTTCGTTGGATCAGATAACGCGATCGTCCGCGTCGCACAGGGCTGCGCCATGGAGGAAATGCGGATATTTGCACGAGGACCGGCGTCGGCCGACACTATGGCCGGCAGCCAAGCGGCCGCCGGCAACCAAGGGGAAAACGACCATGATCCATGTCCTGGCGATCGTCACCGCCAAACCGGGCCAGCGCGACGCCGTGCTGGAGCAGTTCCGCGCCAATGTCCCGGCAGTGCTCGCTGAGGAGGGCTGCATCGAATACGGCCCCGCGATCGATGCGGAGCCGAAGGCGCCGATTCAGACCGCATTGGGCCCGGACAGCTTCGCGGTCATCGAGAAATGGGCGACCCCGGCGGCGCTCATGGCGCACGCAGCCTCGCCGCACATGGCCGCTTATGGCGCGCGGGTGAAGGACCTGCTCGCCAGCCGCGTGATCCACGTTCTTGCCCCGGCCTGATCTGCAGCCCCTCCAGTGGGCGGCAGATCACTAGGAATTTATGCGATTTAGCGGAATTTCGCGGCGGCACGGCATCCAAACCTCCGGAGCGGCGTATGGCACCGGCGGCATTCCGCCCGCCAAGCAATCATCGCCCCCGGAGGCTTCTGCCATGGACGACCAAACCATTGCCGCTGAGCAGGACGCTCAGGACGGCGTCAATCGCCGTTCGCTGATCGGCCAGTTCGGCGCGGCCGCCGCGACCATATTGGCGGCCGGCGCCGCTGCAACCGGCGCCACGGTGCTGACCAGCTCGCCAGCCGCCGCACAGGCCGTGACCGACAACGACATCCTGAACTTCGCGCTCAACCTGGAGTATCTCGAGGGTCAGTACTATACGCGGGGCTTCCTAGGCACCGGGCTGCTGCCCAGCGACATCAGCGATCCCAATGGCGTCGGCAATGCCGGGTTCACGCTTGGCGGCTCCGCGGTGCCGTTTAAAACGGCCGAGGTTGCCGGGGTGATCGAGCGCATCGCGGTCGACGAGGTGGACCATATCCGCTTCATTCGCCGGGTGCTGGGCAACGCGGCGGTCGCGCAGCCGAACATCGACCTGCTGAACAGCTTCAATGCCCTGGCGGTCGCGGCGGGCCTGATCCCGGCCGGCACTGGGTTCAACCCGTTCGCGGACGAGGTGAGCTTCCTGCTTGGGGCGCTTTCCCTGACCGACGTGGGCGTGACCGCCTATGCCGGCGCCGCGGCGCTGCTGGTGAGCAAGGACAACCTGGCCGCGTCTGCAAGCATCCTGGCGGCAGAGGCCTATCACGCCGGGTCGCTGCGCACGCTGCTGGGGATGTTCGGCGAGCAGACGACCTTCAACGCCATCTCGGCCGTCCGCGCCCGTCTGGGCAATGGCAAGGAGGCGGGCTTGTCGATCCCGAACTTCAACTACAACATAGCGCCGGTGGATTCCGACGGGCTGATTTACCGCCGCAATGCGGTAGAGGTGCTCAACATCGTCTACAACGGCATACCCAACGGTGGCGGCTTCTTCCCGAACCGGGCGAACGGCACCATTCGCTAAGTCCCAAGCGGAGCAAGCGTGTTTTAACAATTTGTTTCGCATCCGTTTCCGATCCATGGCGTAATGCTTGTGCGGCCAGCGAGCCGCCAAGCGTTACTCTGTGGGAGCCTTTTGATGGACGACCAGAACACTACCGATACGCAGGCGTCGGACGGATTGAACCGTCGGTCGCTGATGGGCCGGTTCGGCGCCACCGCTGCAACCGTCATGGCGGTCGGCGCCGCCGTTACGAGCGGTGCCGCACTGACCAGCCTGCCGGCCGCGGCGCAGGCTATCACCGACGCCGACATCCTGAACTTCGCGCTCAACCTCGAATATGTAGAGGCCCAATACTACAGCCTAGCGTTCCTCGGCAAAGGACTGGCTCCGAGTGACACCAGCGACCCGAATGGCGTCGGCAACGCCGGTTACGTGCTGGGCGGCTCGGCCGTGCCATTCCAGACCGCAGCGATTGCTGACATCGCGGAGAAACTCGTGATCGACGAGGTCGACCACGTCCGATTCCTCCGCCGCGCGCTGGGCAACGCAGCGGTGGCGCAGCCGAACATCGATTTATTGAACAGCTTCAACGGTCTCGCTCTGGCGGCCGGCTTGGTCCCGAACGCGCAGACGCAGTTCAACCCGTTCCTGAACGAGGTGAATTTCCTACTCGGCGCGTTCGTCTTCGAGGACGTGGGCGTCACCGCCTATGCGGGTGCTGCGGCGCTGCTGCAGAACAAGGACTATCTGAGTGCTGCCGCCAGCATCCTGGCGATCGAGGCCTACCACGGCGGCACTATCCGCACCGTGCTGGGCCAGCTTGGGCAGCAGAACGCGGCGAACGCCATCTCCGCCGTCCGCGCAACCTTGGGCGGCGGCGGGGAGCAGGGTCTTTCGATCCCCAACCTTGCCATCAACACGTCGCCGTCCGACTCCGACTCGCTCGCATTCCGGCGCACGACGACCCAAGTGCTGAACATTGTCTACGCCGGCCGCAGCACCGGGGGCGGCTTCCTGCCGAACCAGGCGAACGGTACCATCAAGTAACCAGCAGACGGGGCGGGCTGTTCCGGCCCGCCCCACCGCTTCGGAGGTCCCTTGCCCCACGCCAGACTGGCTTGGCTCGCTGCCGCGATACTTGCGGGTGTGGACTTGTCCGCTCAGGCTGCCCCGCTGCCGGGGCCCGTCTGCGGGCGTCGCGAGGTGCTGGGCATCGTGGCCGACGACATTGCCCGGCGCGGCGTCGACGCCGTGATCGTGCCCGGCGATGTCGGCGAGGCTCCGGCCGCCATCCCCGATATGGTCCGTTGCTCAGTGCGGCTGCAGACCGTCTTTTACGATACCGACCGCTATGGCTATGTGCCCCAGGTTCGGCTGTCGATCCTGGATTTCACCGTCCGTGCGGGCCGCAACGGGTTGTTCGTCGACGCTATTGGCACTCCGCGTTAACGCGAGGCGACCTTGGCCGGGCGGATAGCGAACATCACCGCCGCGGATCGCCGCACCTTAATTTGATAGTTCTGGTTCAGCATTGGCGTGTGCGAATGATAGTCGCCGATGGCCTGCATCAAGTCGCCCCGCGTCTCGTCGAGGTAGGTCCGCAAGATCAAGCCAGCGGCTGCGATGTTGAAGCACGCCCGATCCAGCAGCCGGTTCCGCACCTCGGCCTGGTCGAGCTGCGTGTAGCGCGATAGCGCCGGGAGCCAGGCGGTATTGACTTGCATGACCCCTAGGTCGACCGAACCGTTAACATTATGATGCTGGACGCCGGGGCCGCCGCCCTCGACGACCTGGATCGACGGCAGCACGCGCGGCGGCAGGCTGTAGATCTGCGCCACCAACGCCATGCAAGCGAGGTAGGGAACCGCCATCAGGCGTCGGATTTCACGGTTGCCGGCATGGCCCAAACCACTCGAACTCAGCTATTGCCAGCGCGCGTAGCAGAAAGCAGGACACGATGCAGCAGCCTTATCCACCAAGCAGCCCCTTTCCCGGACGTACCCGCGCCGACGCCGGCTTCACGCTGCTGGAAATCCTCGTGGTGATCGCGATCCTGGGCCTGCTGATCGGGCTCGTCGCCCCGGCCGCCCTGCGCCAGTTGGGCGGGGCGCGGACGTCGGTGGCCAAGCAGTCGATCGAGCGCATTTCCTCCGTGCTCGACCTGTATAAGCTCGACATCGGCAGCTATCCCAGCACGGAGCAGGGCCTGGCGGCTCTCAACACGCGCCCGTCGGGCCTGGCGAGCTGGGGCGGACCGTATCTGAAGGGCGACGGCCAGCCGCTCGACCCCTGGAACCGGCCATACCTGTATCGCAGTCCGGCGAGCCGGCCCGGCCACGACTTCGACCTCTGCTCCCGGGGTCCCAACAACCAAGCGGGGGACAGCGGGCCCGATCTGATCTGCAATCCATGATCATTCGGCGACCGCGTCCCAGGTCAGGATCTGGAACAGCGGCTCCTTCAGCGTGTTGCCAAGCCTGATCGCTGCCCGGCGGACAAAGCGGCCGCCGGCGTCGCCGGTCACCCGGGCCGTGATGCTGACGGTGCGCGGCGGCCTCCGGCGTGCCCCGGCCGTCGCGCCGCGTATGTCCTGGATCGCCTGGCGCACCACCGGCGGTGCTGCGGCCGGATCGGGGTCGCCGTCGGTGAGGATCGAGACGTTCGGCTCCAGCCGGGACAGCAAGGCGGGCGTCATGCCGAGCACCGCGCCGAGCTCGGCCACGCTGCGGAACGGGGCGCCGGGCGGGCCATAGTCGCGGCCGGCGGCGCGATACTGCGGCGCGCCGGATCGCCCCTGGCTGCTGGGAAAGCGCCAGTCCACGATCGCGGCGGCGATGCCGTCGGCGGTGCGGCTGTCCGCGTCGCACCGCCGCAGCAGCGCCCGCAGCAGCTCGGGCGAGGCGGTATTCGGGTTGATCTTGCCGGCCTCGTCGTCAATCCGCACCACGGCGCGCCCGCCCGGCACGCGCAGCGGGCGGTCGACGCCGTCGGCGAGCCATGGATCGGCCGGGTCGAG
>CAZZWN010000151.1:0-8710 GCA_964657765.1 uncultured Acetobacteraceae bacterium | reverse complement strand
TGCTCCAGCGCGCTCTCGACCAGCGCCTCCGGGTTCGGCTCGCCGTATTTCTCCAGCAAATGCCGCTCCAGCGAGCCCGCGTTCACGCCGATGCGCATGCTGCAGTTGTGGTCCCGCGCCGCCTTGATGACCTCGCGCACCCGTTCCGCGCTGCCGATGTTGCCGGGGTTGATGCGCAGGCAGGCGGCACCGTTCTGTGCCGCCTCGATGGCCCGGCGGTAGTGGAAGTGGATATCGGCGACGATCGGCACCGACACCTGGCGCACGATGTCCTTCAACGCCAATGCGCTCTCCTGGTCCGGGCAGGACACCCGCACGATGTCGACCCCGGCCTCCTCGGCGCGGCGGATTTGCGCCACGGTGCCGGGCACGTCGGTCGTGAGCGTGTTGGTCATGGTCTGCACCGTGATCGGCGCGTCGCCGCCGACCGGCACGTTGCCGACGTGAATCTGGCGGGACTTGCGGCGCTCGATCTGCTGATACGGGCGATAGCTCATGGTGGCTCCCCGCGCCGGCTGCCCGACGCCCTTGTCGATGTGCCGGATCCCCGGCGTCATCATCCGCATATAGGTATGCGCCGCCGCTTCTACTGCGTCGGCGGCCGTGCCGTCGAGATGGCTTTCAGCACATCGGCATCCAGCAGGACATCGCGACGGACCGCGCCGGCGCCGCCCAGCGCGAGGGTGGCCTCCCCGTCGACCAGCAGCTCGGTCCCGCCGGCGTTGCCGGTCGAAAGCAGCAGCTGCGTCCCATTCGGCACCGGCCAGACGTCGCCCGCGCGCATGATGCGGCTCAGCAGCACGGGGCCCTGGCGCTCCCTGACCTGAATCCAGGAGTCGGCTTTCACCCGCAGCATGATGCGGCTGTCGTTCACTGCCGCGGTGCCCGGCGTGTCGGGCGTGGCAGCAGACACCGCGGGAGGCGGGGGGTCAGCAGGCTGTGGCGAGGCAGCAGCGGGCGCGGCCGGCATCGGCGTGGCGAGCGCCGAGAGGGATGGGCCCGGCACGACAGCGGCGGCCTGCGGCGGCTTCGGCGACAGCGCATCCGGATCGGCAAGGGCGGCCAAACGCTCCGGCACCGCAGGGACGACCTCGGACGTTACCTGCCTATCGCCAGAGATGCGATACCAGCCGGCGTAGCCGCCGGCCATCAGCAACAAGCCGAGCAGCGCCACGGCTCCCGCCGGCACGCTGCGATCCGGCACCGGGGCGGGAAACGCCAGCTCGGTCTTGCGGTTCGCCGGATACGCCTCGGCCCGGAACCGCCGCGCCACGTCGGCTGCATCCATGCCGAGCGCCGCCGCGTAGCTGCGGACAAAGCCGACCGCGTAGACGGCGACGGGCAGGTCGGCCGTGCGGCCGTCCTCGATGGCTTCGAGGAAGTGCAGCCGGATGCGGAGCACGGCGACGATGTCCGGCAGCGCAAAGCCGAGCTGCACCCGCGCCGCCCGCAGCTCCGCGCCGACGCGGGCGGCACCATGCATCGAACCGTGCGCATCACGGCCGCCAAGTGACGTCGTCCGGCCGGAGGTCATCCTACTGGACGTCATCACCCTCGCCTCCCGAATTCTGGCGTGCCAGATGCCAATGCAAGCAATGATTATACTACACTAACGCAACTATTACAAACGTCGCGGTGTCCGATCCGCGGCCGTAGCCATCGCCGCCTTCGATCACGGGCAGGTCAGCGCAGAGGCATTGGTCCGAAGCAGCGCCTCCGCCGCAGCTCGTCGAGCGTGGCATCGCATCCAAGCAAAGGCCAGCGCCACGTCCGAGCGGCGGCAGCCGGCGGGCCCATTGGCTACGGCCTGGGCCTGGCACATACTTGGCATGAGTTAATTACGAACTGAGCCACCACCTCAGAGTTATTGCTGGATTGACGATATTATGGATGCTGCTAATGGCTACTTTGCTGCCTGCCGATATCGCGGTCAGGGCGAAAGCGCCCATGGCCGCCGCCCCGATCGAACGATTCGACGATGCCGAGTGGAAAGCGCGGCATCAGGCTAAGCTCTTGGAGGCCCGGTCGAAGCCGGTTGAGCTAGTTCTGCTCGGCGATTCGATAACGGCCAACTACGAATTGACCGGGCCAGGGTTGTTGCATGACTACAATGGCGTTTGGCAGCGCTATTACGCCGGCCGGCACGCGCTCAACCTGGGTTTCAGCGGCGATGGGACACGACACCTGTTATGGCGCATCATGCATGGTGAGGTCGAAGGCATCACGCCGAAGGTTGCGGTAATCCTGATTGGCACCAATGACATCGGGTGGCTGTCCGGGACGGCGGACGATACGGTGGCCGGAATCGACGCGGTGGTGGCCGAATTGCATCATAGACTGCCGGCCACCCAGCTGCTGCTGGTCGGCGTGCTGCCGAGCGACCGCGGCGCACAAGTTCTGCAGGCAACGGGCGAGATCAATTCCGCCCTGGCTGCACGCTTTGGTGCGGGCAAGGTGCCCTACGTGACCTACCGGGACGTCTCAACCGCATTCCTTAAAAACGGGGTGGTGGATAGTTCGCTGTTCAGCGACCCGCGGGAAGTCCCGCCGGGCCCGGCGCTGCATCCCTCGCCGGAGGGGCAGGAACGGATGGCTGCTGCCCTCGAGCCGACGCTGAGCGAACTCCTGAGAGACGTTCGGCATTGATCGTGACCCTTGCAAACCTGCGACAGTCAACACGGGAGTTCGCCTTGACCAAGGCAATCGCACTTGCCCCTTGCCCCCTTTTTCCGTCATTGCGAGGAGCGCTTGCGACGCGGCAATCCAGGGCCGCACGCCCAAATAGTGATTTATGCGTCACTGGATTGCCGCGCCGAGGCCGGCTCGCAATGACGGGTTCCTCTAGGCCAAAGGCAAGCCGGGTCGAATGCGATAGCACTGTCGCCTTGGCTGCTATCGGTCACTGTACGAATCGCCGGCCTGCCCGATGCTAGGAAACGTCGGCTTCTCGCGAGGGCCAGCGAATTTGCTGGGCGTTGCCGTCCTGCCGGCAACACCGTTCATGCCAAGCGCCAACGCACTCCTACGCATAGACGAAACCGTGACGAAAGGATGATCGTCTTAAATAAAGAGAAGCGATGATCATGAGTTCAACAGCTGAGAAAAGCTCCGATATCAGAGCATTAACTGGCATACGGGGCATTGCTGCGCTACTCGTGGCCACTTATCACTTCTTTCTGCCTGCGCTACCGGTGGGTAGCATGAGCTTTCGGCTCCTAGGACGGGGTTACCTTTATGTGGACCTCTTTTTTATTCTCAGTGGATTCGTCATTTTTTTGAACTATGGATCCAGGTTCTCTGATCGCGTTGATTTCGCTGTATTCCGATCGTTCCTTTGGAGGCGCATCGCGCGGATTTATCCCGTCTACTTGGCAGTGCTTTCCATAATGGTGATCAGCTATTGGCTCGTTCACCACAATTTCGACCAGCACCCGGGATGGTGGGTCAGTCTCCAGATCTCCCGTCCGTGGCTCGATCTGCCGGTCAACGCCGCCCTCATGCAAAGCTGGGGCTTCGGGAATGGGATCGTCGGCCAGTCCTGGTCCGTCAGCGCTGAAATGGCTGCCTACTTGGTCTTTCCATGGCTGGCTCGGGCCGCATCGGGGAATTTACGACCGGTTACCGGCCTGCTGACCGCGTTTGGAGTTGCGGCCACGCTTATAGCTGCACAGCAGCTCGGCAGCAACGATGGGCGATACCATGCCGGCGCATTCGACATCTGGGACGGTCCACCCGCAGTCATGCGTTGCCTAGCAGGCTTTGCTTTGGGACTCTTTCTATGCCGCCTGTCGGAAAATCGTTATGATCGCTTGATACATTCGGACCTTTTTGGCCTGTGCGCCATCGGTCTCTGGCTGCTCATGCTGGTCTGGTCGGCTCCCGACTTGCTTCTATACATCCCGTTCGGAGCACTCGTGCTCTGCTTGTCTAAAAACCGAGGCAAGCTGGGTGCCTTGTTCGGCAGCGTGCCGGTGTATGTATTGGGACTGCTTTCATACTCCTTCTACCTGATCCATGTGTATTTTATTCCTCCAATGAATGCGCTGACGAGCGTTCTCGTTCCCATTGTAACCGAAGACTACGCGAAGCTCCTTGCAATGTTGGCCACGATACTTGCCTTGTTCGTGTGCTCCAGCGTCGCATACCTTGCTGTCGAGCTGCCCGCGCGCGATTTTCTCCGGAAATCTCGCGCCCTTACTGGTCCGAAAGCGCAAGCCGTCTGGAAACGTCATGACCCGGAACGGCGGACCGTGCCGGGCGTACCGGAGCTTCCCGCCACCGAGAGCGCGGACTAGGGACCAAGGACCCAGTCGCGCCAGCCGGTACGAACGCTCACTTACGCCAGATGCCCATGCTCCCGCGCCCAAGACGTTAGCGGCGCGCGCAGGCTCGCCTGGCCGGCCGCGTTGCGGCGCGCAGCCGTCAGCACCGCCCGCAGCTCCGCCAGTTGCACCGAGGCGAACGCCGCCTTCAGCCGCAGCAGGCTCGAAGCAGGCATTGACAGGCTGGTGATGCCCAGCGCCGCCAGCACCATCGCCTCGAGCGGCCGCCCCGCATGCTCTCCACAAAGCGCCACATTGACGCCGGCCGCCGCGGCCTCGGCGCAGATGCGGTCCAGCACGTCCAGCACCGGCGGCGACAACAGGTCGTAGCGGCCGGAAAGCCCCGGCGTGCCCCGGTCGGCGGCGAACAGGAACTGCATCAGGTCGTTCGAGCCGATCGATACGAAATCGACCTCCGCCATCAAGGCCGGAAGCTGCCAGAGCAAGGCCGGCACCTCGATCATGCTGCCGACCAGCAGCCGCTCCGGCGCCGGGCGCACCCGCGCCGCCTCGGCCAGCAGCAACGCCCGGGCCGCACAGAACTCGGCGACGGTCGCGACCATGGGGAACATGACCGACAGCGTGCGCCCCTGCGCCGCCAGCAGCAACGCGCGAAGCTGCCGCCGCAGCAGCGCCGGGCGGTCGAGCCCAACACGCAGGCTGCGCCAACCCATGGCCGGGTTCTCCTCCTCCTGCCGCGGCGCGTCCGGCAGCAGCTTGTCGCCGCCAAGGTCGAGCGTGCGGAACCGCACTGGCCGGTCCCCCGCCGCGTCCAGCACCCGCGCATACAGCGCCGCCTGCTCCGGCACGTCGACGATCTCGCCGCGGGCCAGCATCGCGATCTCGGTCCGGAACAGCCCGATCCCGGCGGCGCCCGTGCTGTCGAGGTGCTCGACCTCCCGCGCCAGGCCGACATTGAGCATCAGGCTCAGCGCAAGGCCGTCCGCCGTGTGCGCCGGCAAATGGCGCTGCGCGGCATAGCCGGCCTCGAGCTGCAGGCGGGTGTCCAGCGCGCGGGCATAGGCGGTGCGGACCTCGTTGTCCGGACGCAGGATCAAATGCCCCTCATCGGCGTCCAGCACCGCCGCGTCGCCCTCCTCGACCGCCGCCAGCAGGCCGCGCACGCCGCCCAGCGCCGGCAGGCCGAGCGCGCGCGCCAGGATCGCAGCGTGCCCGGCCGAGCTGCCTTCCTCGATCGCGACGCCGCCAATGCCGCGGGCGTGCCACTCCAGCAACTGCGCCGGGCCGAGCCGGCGGGCGAACAGGATCGCGCCCTGCGGGATCGCCGGCAGCGCCTCCTCGCCGTCCAGCGCCGCCAACAGCCGACCCGCGAGGTCCTCCATGTCCGCCAGCCGCTCCCGCAAATACGGGTCGGCGATGCGCCGCATACGGTCGCGCAGTTCATTGGCGGCGCGATGCACGGCGGCCTCGGCCGTCAGCCCGTTCGCGACCGACTCCCGCACGCGGCGCATCCAGCGGCTATCGGCCGCAACCAGGCGCGTGGCCTCCAGCACCTCGCGCGGACCATCGCCGGTCGGCAGCCGGGTCTCGATCAGGTCGTCGAGCGCCTGCCGCATCGAGGTGATCGCGACGTCCAGGCGCTTCGTTTCCAGAACCGGATCGTCGGCCAGAAGACGCCGCAACGGTGCGCCGGCGCCGTGCAGCACCACAGGGCCGATCGCGATGCCCGGCGCCATCGGCGTCGCCTGGAACTGCTGGGGCATGGTCGCGCCGATGCCCTGCTCCGCCCCATCCGACGCGCCGGCCGCAACCAGCAGTTCCGCCAGCAGCATGGCGACGGTCTCTAGCAGCTCCACCTCGTCGTCGGCGTAGCGCCGGGGCGCGCGGTTCTGCACCGCGAGCACGCCGAGCACCCGGCCGCCGCGGCGCACCGGCACGGCCAGCAAGGAGGCGAACGGGTCCTCCCCGGTCTCGGGGCGATAGGCGAAGGCCGGATGGTTCTGCGCATCCGGCAGGTTCTGCACGGCGCTCGTGGCCGCCGCGATGCCGACGATCCCCTCGCCGACCCGCAGCCGGGTGCGGCCGACCGCCTCGGGGTTGAGGCCGTGGGTGGCAGCCAGCTCCAGCAGGTCGCCGGGCCGCATGGCGTAGATGGTGCAGACCTCCGCCACCATTTCGCTGGCCACCAAGGCCGCGAGCTCGCCGAGCGGCACGCCGCCGCTGCCGCTGATTGAAAGTCCGAGCGCCATCATGTCGCGCAGGCGTGACAGCAGGCGGCGGGTCTGCTGCATCTAGTGACGGGCTGCGTCGTGCCGGGCGGAGATGGCGCGGCAGGCCTGGCCGATCAGCTCGGCGATGATCTCCGCCGTCGGCTGCTCCGCCGTGACCATGCCGACCGACTGCCCGGCCATCACCGATCCGTGCTCCACATCGCCGTCGATCACCGCCCTGCGCAGCGCACCGGCCCAGAAGTGCTCGATCGACAGCTGCGCCTGCTCCCGCGTCAGCTCGCCCGCATCGACATGGGCAAGCGCCGCCGCCTGATGCTGCAGGAACGCGCTGGTGCCGGCATTGACCAGGCCGCGCACGGGGATCACCGGAAAGCGCGGATCGAGCTGCACGCTCGGCAACGCATCGCGGGCACGGGCATGGATGAAGGCCTGCTTGAACCGCGGGTGGGCGATGCTCTCGGTTGCGGCGGCAAACCTTGTGCCGAGCTGCGCTCCAGCCGCGCCCATCTCCAAAAAGGCCAAAATCGCCTCGCCCCGGCCGATGCCGCCGGCGACGAACACCGGCACCTCGGTGACATGCGGCAGGATCTCCTGCGCCAGCACCGCGAGCGACACCGGGCCGATATGGCCGCCGGCCTCCGAGCCCTCGATCACCAGGGCGTCGGCGCCGAGCCGCACCATGCGCCGCGCCAGCACGAGGGCGGAGGCGAAGCACACCAGGCGGCTGCCATCCTTCACGGCGCGCACCGCAGCGCCGCTCGGCACACCACCGGCCAGCACGATATGGCCGACGCCGGCGCGCAGGCAGACCTGGATCAGGTCCAGCAGGCGCGGGTGCATGGTGATCAGGTTGACGCCGAACGGCCGGGTCGTGAGCGCCTGGGTGGCGGCGATCTCGTGCGCGAGCGCGTCCGGCCCCATGGAGCCGCCGGCGATGACGCCGAAGCCGCCGGCGTTGCTGATGGCGGACACCAGGGTCCGCTCGCTGACCCAGCTCATGGCGCCGCCCATGATCGCGACCCGGCTGCCGAGGAACCGCCGTCCACGTTCGGACAGCCGGTCGAACTCGGCACGCGCGGCAAGGGTCCCGCTCTCGTGGCCCGCGCCGTCGAGACCGGGATAGCCAGCCGGGATTACGATGTCAGGCATCGAGGCCATAGGCGGTGTGCAGGGCACGGACCGCGAGCTCGGTATACTCGGCTGCGATCAGCACGCTGACCTTGATCTCGCTGGTCGAGATGACCTGGATGTTGATGCCCTTGCCAGCCAGCGTGCTGAACATCGTGTTGGCCACCCCGGCATGGCTGCGCATCCCGACGCCCACGACGCTGATCTTGGCGACGTCCGGGTCGACCAGCACGATGTCGGAGCCGATGGCGCCGCGGTGCTGGGCCAGCACCGCCTGCACGCGCGGCAGATCGGCGCGGCCGACGGTGAAGGTCATGTCGGTGCTGCCGTCGGCCGATACGTTCTGCACGATCATATCGACGTTCACCTGCGCCTCGGCCAGCGGCCCGAAGATGGCGGCGGCGACGCCGGGGCGGTCCGGCACGTGGCGCAGCGTGATCTTGGCCTCGTCGCGCGAGTAGGCGATGCCGGATACTATTGCGCTTTCCACGATTTCGTCCTCATCCACCACCAAGGTCCCAGGCACGTCCGCGAAGCTCGAGAGCACCTGAACCCGCACGCGCTCCTTCATTGCCAGCTCGACGCTCCGGGCCTGCAGCACCTTTGCCCCAACCGAAGCGAGCTCCAGCATCTCTTCATACGCGATTTTGGCCAATTTACGCGCACGGGCGGTGATGCGCGGATCAGTTGTGTATACTCCGTCCACGTCCGTGTAGATGTCGCAGCGGTCCGCATGCAGGGCGGCGGCGAGTGCGACCGCCGATGTGTCCGATCCGCCACGCCCCAAAGTCGTGATGCGCTGGTCCGGCCCCAGCCCCTGGAAGCCCGCCACCACTGGGACCTGCCCTGCTGCCAGCGCCGCCAGCAGGATGGGTCCATCGACCGACTCGATGCGCGCCTTACCGTGGGCGTCGTCGGTGTGCACGCCGGCCTGCCACCCGGCCCAGGAACGCGCGTTGACGCCGAGCGCCTGCAGCGCGATCGCCATCAGGCCGGCGGTGACCTGCTCGCCGGTCGCCACCACCGCGTCGTATTCGCGGGCGTCGTGCAGCGGAGCCAGCGCAGCGC
>CAZZWN010000150.1:0-8742 GCA_964657765.1 uncultured Acetobacteraceae bacterium | reverse complement strand
GATTCGTTTCGATTAACAGCAATAATAAGGAATTCAGGCAGCGTCCGGCCAGAACGCGTCATCGACCGCCTCCTCGAAGCGATATGGGCAGCTCCAGGACAGCATGTCACGGGCAAGGTTCATCTCCAACTCCGCCCGCAGCACCGCCTCGCCGTAGGCGTCGGCCATGGCCTGGTCGGTCCAGGCCCGCAGGCTTGGATTGTCACGCTGATGCCGGGCGAGCTGCCGGCGCTGCTCTCTGATCGTTAGTTCCCAGCTTTTGCCGCGCCCCTCCGGCTGAAACGACCACTTCAAGAGATGCAGCAACAGCACCGAAAGACGGCTCACCAGCTCCCGCTTCTCGCGGCGGCCCAACGCCTCGATCTCATCGGCGATGTGCTTGACGTCGATCTCGGACAGGCGGCCCGCCCGCAGCAGCATGGCCTGCGTGTTCGCCCAGGAGAAGAAGTCCTTGTCGTACAGCACGCCGCCTAAACCCGCAGCAGCTTGATCCGCTTGCCGTCCACCCCCAGCGTGATCGCCCCGGCCTTCAACGCCAACGCATCCGCCCCAAACATATCCCGCCGCCAGCCCTGCAGCGCCGGGATGTCCGGCTCGGCCTCGGTCGCCAGGCGGTCCAGATCGTCGGACGACGCCAGCAGCTTCGGCGCGACATTATGCTCCTCGCACTTCGCCGCCAGCAGCACCTTCAACAGCGACACCAACGCGGGCGAGGCGCGCGGCCCGTCCTTGCTGCGTGGCGCGTCGGGCAGCTCGGACTCCGGCAGCGCCGCCGCCTCCTGCAGCGCCGCCACCAGCCCGGTGCCGCTGCGGCCCTCGGCGAACCCGCGCGAGATGCCGCGGACGCGGGCCAATGCCTCGGCGCTGCCGGGCGCGGTGGCGGCGATCTCCAGCAGGCTCTCATCCTTCAACAGGCGCTGGCGGGGAATGTTGACCCGCTGCGCCTCCCGCTCGCGCCAGGCGGCGGCGGCGCGCAGCAGGCCCAGCATGCGGCGGTTGCCGGTGCGGGGGCGCAGCCGCTCCCACATCACCTCGGGATCGGGGCGGTAGGTGCCGGGCAGCGCCAGCACCGCCATCTCCTCTGCGACCCAGTCGAGCCGTCCGTCGCGGGCCAACCGCTCCCGCAGCCGTTCATACACATGGCGCAGATAGGTGACGTCGGCCGCCGCATACGTCACCTGCGCCGGGGAGAGCGGGCGGACCGACCAGTCGCTGAACCGGTGCGCCTTGTCGATCTGCCCGCCCGTCAGCGACGACACCAGCGCGTCATAGCCCACCTGGTCGCCGAACCCAGCCACCATCGCCGCCACCTGCGTGTCGAAGATCGGCGTCGGCACACTGCCGAACAGCTCGAGGAAGATCTCCACGTCCTGCCGCGCGGCGTGGAACACCTTCACCACGTTGCTGTCCGCCAGCAGCAGGCCCAGCGGCGACAGGTCGATGCCCGGCGCCTGCGCGTCGACGATGGCGACGTCGATCTCGCCGGCCAACTGCACGACGCACAGCTCGGGATAGTAGGTGCGTTCGCGCATGAACTCGGTGTCGATCGTGACGTAGGGCTCGGTCATGAGCCGCTCGCACAGAGCGACGAGGGTGTCGGTGTCGGTGATCAGCACCGGGTCGGCGAAGGCGAGGGTGGGGCGTGCCATCGGCTGTATGTATCGTCCATGACTTGACACGGCAAATCCCCGCGGTTTGTGTGCGCGATCTTTTGGGAACCAGAGCCATGCACGCCTATCGCACCCACACCTGCGGCGCCCTTCGCGGCCCGGACGCCGGCCAGACGGCGCGGCTGTCGGGATGGGTGCACAGCAAGCGCGACCATGGCGGCCTGCTGTTCATCGACCTGCGCGACCACTACGGCATCACCCAATGCGTCCTGCCGGCAGGGACGCCAGCATTCGACGCAGCCGATACGATCCGGATCGAGAGCGTCATCACCGTGACCGGGGAAGTGGTCCCGCGCAGCACCGAGACGATCAACCCGCGGCTGCCGACCGGGGAGATCGAGCTGCGGGTGGCGGAGCTTGTTGTGCAGTCCGCCGCCGACGTGCTGCCGTTCCAGGTGGTGGGCGAGAACACCTATCCCGAGGAGCTGCGGCTGCGCTACCGCTTCCTCGACCTGCGGCGGGAGAAGCTGCAGCGCAACATGATCCTGCGCGCCCGGGTGATCGACAGCATCCGCCGCCGCATGATCGAGGGCGGCTTCACCGAGTTCCAGACCCCGATCCTGACCGTCAGCAGCCCGGAGGGCGCGCGCGACTTCCTGGTGCCGGCCCGGCTGCATCCCGGCCAGTTCTACGCCCTGCCGCAGGCGCCGCAGCAGTTCAAGCAGCTGTGCATGGTCGCTGGGTTCGACCGTTACTTCCAGATCGCCCCCTGCTTCCGCGACGAGGCCGGGCGGGCCGACCGCACGCTGATGTTCTACCAGCTCGACGTCGAGATGAGCTTCGTCACCCAGGAGGACGTGTTCGCCGCGCTGGAGCCGGTGATGCAGGGCGTGTTCCAGGAGTTCGCGGACGGGCGGGCGGTGGACGGCTCCCCGTTCCCGCGCATCCCGTACGAGGCGGCGATGCTGCGCTACGGCAGCGACAAGCCGGACCTGCGCAACCCGCTGCAGATCGCGGACGTGACGGAGCAGTATGCCGGGTCGGGCTTCGGCCTGTTCGCGCGCATCGCGGCGTCGGGCGGCATCGTGCGGGCGATCCCGGCGCCGGGCGCCGGTGGCCGTCCGCGCGGATTTTTCGACAAGCTGAATGAATGGGCACGCGAGCAGGGCGCCGGCGGGCTCGGCTACATCATCTTCGAGGAGGACGGCGGCCGCGGCCCCATCGCCAAGAACCTGGAGGGCGAGCGCATCGAGGGCATTCGCGTGGCCTGCGGCCTCAAGCCCGGCGACGCCGTGTTCTTCGCCGCCGGGCAGCGCGACGAGGCGGCGAAGTTCGCTGGCTTGGTCCGCATCCGGCTTGGCCAGGAACTCGGCTTGATCGAGCAGGACTGCTTCAGGTTCTGCTGGATCACCGACTTCCCGATGTACGAGATGAACGAGGACACCGGGCAGGTCGATTTCAGCCACAATCCCTTCAGCATGCCGCAGGGCGAGCTCGAGGCGCTCAACACGCGGGATCCGCTCGCGATCGGCGCCTATCAGTATGACGTCGTGTGCAATGGCTACGAGCTGGCCAGCGGGGCCATACGCAACCACAAGGCCGAGACCATGATCCGCGCCTTCGAGATCGCGGGCTACACCGCGGCCGACGTCGAGGAGCGGTTCGGCGGCATGCTGAACGCCTTCCGCTACGGCGCGCCTCCGCATGGCGGCATGGCGGCGGGCATCGACCGGATCGTGATGCTGCTCGCCAACGAGCCGAATCTGCGCGAGGTCAACCTGTTTCCGCTGAACCAGCAGGGGGAGGACCTGATGATGGGCGCCCCGTCGCCGGTCGATGCGAAGCGGCTGAAGGAGCTTTCGTTGAAGGTCGACCTGCCGCCGAAGGCGAAGCCGGCCGGGTGACGCGCGTCGTAAAGCACGAGAACACCGCCTATCGGGGTGCGCCTGTCCGGGCGGCCCTGGCGCACCCGTCCGGGCACGCCTATGTCCAGAGCTGATCAGACTGGAGCAACCGCAGTGCGCCTGCGCCCCCTCGCCGCCCTATTCGCCCTCTGCCTGCTGAACTCGCCGGCGCTCGCGGCTCCCCCGATGCCCGCCGGTCCCGTGCCGCTTACTGCGCATCGAGCGTTCTATCGCCTGAAGATGGACAGCGCCCGCGGCGACGTCCAGGCCGCCAGCGGCACGATGGCCTACGAGATCACCGACGCCTGCGACGGCTGGGCGACCCGGCAGCGGTTGTCGCTCAACATCACCAACAACGACGGCCAGGACATCGAGCTTGTGTCGGACTACGCGACCTGGGAGGCCAAGGACGGCCTGTCGATGCGCTTCCGCATGCGGCAGACGACGGACACCGCGGTAACGCAACAGGTCGAGGGCGACGCGGTGCTGACTGCGCCCGGCAGCGGCGGCACGATCCGCTACACCATGCCGGACGAGAAGCAGATGCCGATGCCGCCCGGCACCGTGTTCCCGATGGCGCACACCGCCGCCATTATCGCCGCCGCGGAGGCCGGCAAGCACTTCCTGGCGCTGCCGCTGTTCGACGGGACGGGGGACAAGGGCACGCAGGACAGCTCGGTCGCGATCACGACCTGGAACCCGCAGCCGGCACCATCGCCCTATCCGGCGCTGGCGGCGCTGCCGAGCGGGCGGGTGCATATCGCGTTCTTCGACCGCGACAAGGCGGCGAACGATGCAAAGCCCGCCGGCAGTCCGGATTACGAGGTCGGCATGAAATACTGGGCCAACGGGGTGGCCGACGATTTGACAATGGACTTCGCCGATTTCGTCATGCTGGGCAAGCTGAGCGAGTTCACGATCCCCGAACCGCACTGCTGATGCGGACTGCAATCGTTACCGGGGCCACGGGGGGCCTCGGCTATGCGACGGCGGTGGGCCTGGCACGGACGGGGGCACGGATCGTGCTGGCGGGGCGCAATCCCAAGAAAGGCGAGGCGGCGCTGGCCCGGCTGCGGCGCGAGGCGGGCGGCGCGGTCGTAGGCTTTGAGGTGCTGGACCTCGCGAGCCTGGCGTCCGTCGCGGCGTTCGCGGAGCGCATGCTGGCGGCGCATTCGGCAATCGACATTTTGGTCAACAATGCCGGGGTGATGGCGCCGCCGACGCGGCAGGTGACGGCCGACGGGTTCGAGCTGCAATTCGGCACCAACTACCTTGGCCACTTCGCCCTGACCGCGCGGTTGCTGCCGGCGCTGCTGCGGGCCGAAGGCGGGGCGCGTGTGGTGCAGGTCAGCAGCCTGGCGCATCGCGGCGCGAAGATGGCATGGGGGGATCTGCAGGGCGAACGGCGCTACGCTGCGTGGAAGTCGTATGGGCAGAGCAAGCTGGCGATGCTGATGTTCGCGCTGGAGCTCGCTCGCCGGGCGGCGGCGCAGGGCTGGCCGTTGCTGAGCGACGCCGCGCATCCTGGTTGGGCAGTGACGGACATTATCGCCAACGGGCCCGGCGGCGGCGCGATGGGGCTGAAGGAGCATGTGATGCAGGCCGGGTTCCGGTTGCTGGGCCAGTCGGCGGCGGATGGGGCGCGCCCGATCGTCTACGCGGCGATTTCGCCGGATGCGAAGGCCGGCGGTTATTACGGACCGACTGGTTTTCAGGAGATCAAAGGACCGCCCGGCCGTTCCCGCATTATGCCGCAAGCACAGGACCCGGGGGCAGGGAAGCGGCTTTGGGCGGCGTCGGAAGCGCTGACTGGGCTGGCATTTCCGTCTTTGAACTAAGTAATGTCGGACGAATACCGCATCCCTCAAACAAACCGCGTCATTGCGACGAGCTTTTGCGACACGGCAATCCACACGTGTAAATAGAGGGGCGTGTTTTTGTTGTCCTGGATTGCCGCGTCGCAGCTGGCTCGCAATGACGGATTTTGGGGCGTTCTTATCTAGGTTGATGAGCGGCTAACCGATACCTGCAATGACCCGGCAAAGGGCTTGCAGGTCCGGATAAGTGCGAGGCCGACCTGCATCGAAGCCGGCCTCGCAAGCGGTGAGGCTAACCGTTCGGCCGCAGCACCACCTTCGTGCACTTGTCCTTCTTGTCGCGGAAAGTCTTATACAGCTCCGGCCCTTCTTCCAGGCTCATGGCGCGATGCGAGATGATGAACGAGGGGTCGATCTCGCCCTTCTCGATCCGCTCCAGCAGCGGCTTCAGGTAGCGCTGCATGTGGGTCTGGCCGGTCTTCAGGGTCAGGCCCTTCTGCATGAGTGTCCCGACCGCGATTGGGCCGGTTGGGCCGGCGAATACCCCCGGCATCGACACGATGCCGCCGGGCCGGCAGGCGAGGATGGCCTGGTTCAACGCAAAGGGCCGCTCCAGGCTGACGGTGTGGCTCATCACGGTCGAGACGATGCTCTGCGCCGTCGTCGCGCCGTGGCTCTCCATTCCGACCGCCTCGATGACCGCGTCCGGCCCCTGGCCATGGGTCATCTCCATGATCTTGGCCTGCAGGTCGCCCTCGGCATAGTCGATCGTTTCCGCCCCGGCCTCACGCGCCAGCGCCAAGCGCTCCGGCACCGTGTCGATGGCGAGCACCCGCTTGGCGCCGAGCAGGAAGCAGCACTTTACCGCCAGCACGCCGATCGGGCCGCAGCCCCATACTGCGATCGTGTCCTCCGGCCCGATCTCGCAGTGCTCCGCAGCCATGTAGGCGGTGGGGAATATGTCGGACAGGAACAATACCTGCTCGTCGGTCAGGCTGTCCGGCACCTTGATCGGGCCGACGTCGGCGTAGGGCACGCGGACATACTGCGCCTGGCCGCCGGGGATGCCGCCGGTAATGTGCGAGTAGCCGAACAGCGCCGCCAGCGGGTAGCCATAGACCTTGGATTGCATTTCGCCGTTCGGGTTGGTCCGCTCGCAGCATGACCAGTTGCCCCATTTGCATTGTCGGCACTCGCCGCAGCAGATGGTGAACGGCACGACGACGCGGTCGCCGATCTTGAGCTTGGTGTTGTCGCGGCCGACCTCGACGACCTCGCCCATGCATTCGTGGCCCAGGATGTCGCCGCTCTCCATGGTCGGCACGAAGCCGCCCATGAGGTGCAGATCGGAGCCGCAAATGGCGCAGGCGCTCACTTTGATGATGGCGTCGCGGCCGTGCTGGATGGTCGGGTCCGGGACGGTGTCGCAGCGGATGTCTTCTTTGCCGTGCCAGGTTAAGGCGCGCATCAGCGGGTTCCTCGAGTTGATATGGGGCGAGAACCCGTCAGGCGCGGGTGGGATGCCGCGACGCGGGTGAACATCGCGTGAATGCCCGCGCGTAGGTGGCGGCGGTCACCGGCCGACGCGAGCAAACCCGGTCCATGTGCGGATGCGCCGGCGGGACGATGGCGCGGGTGACGGCATACTGGATGACTATGAGGACGATCTTGGAGGCAGTCGGGAACACACCGGCGAACCAGGCCCAAGCGACGCGGGTGGCAAGAACGGCGAAGACGAGGTCGGTGGCCGTGGTGATGAAGAACAGCGCCGCCCAGACATCGTCGAAGACAGCGTTCGCATTGGATGCTGAGGCGAGCGCTTTGGGCGGCGAGTAGCGGTTGATCCAGCCGGGCTTGAGCATCAGCGCGCCGGTCGCGGCGTAGATCAGCGTAGCTTCAGCAGGATTGTCCAGCGAAGATCTCTCAGCCGAGGTGAACCCACGTCAATTCGAGCGCATCATCTCTCGGGAGCAAAATTCCACGATGAACGTCAGCAAGCCAAGCTCACCCGATCGGCGGGATCGCATTCTCGAGGGAGCCGGCGGAGCCTTCCTGCGCTTTGGTTTCGAACGCGCGAGCATGGCCGATATCGCCGCTGGCGCAGGTGTTTCTCGAACCGCCCTATACCACTACTTCCCAAATAAGGAGGACGTGCTCCGTGCGGTCATCAATCAACTCCACGGAGACACCTTATCGGCTGCGGCCATAGCGTTAGCCGCAGCCGCAACGCTCGACGACGCCCTGATTGGCCTGCTTGATGCGCGGATCGGCGGCATTCTTCGGCTGCTAGCCACCAGTCCACACGCTTACGAACTTATCGAAGCCGGCTCGCGGCTGACCGGCCTGGCGATATCGGACGCGGACGAACACTTCCTGAAAATGGTGATCAAAGCGCTCGAAGGGCATGGACGCGTCGACAACGCCGAGCAAATCGCCGACACACTCGTCGCGGCTGCGAAAGGACTGATGCGCTCGTCGGACGGACTCGTGCCTTACGATCGGTTCCAAGACCGGCTGGAGCGTCTGGTATGTTGGGTAACTTCCTGACAGATTGACATTTGAAGGCCAATGTGTCGAATATGCACGCGGCTACGAGCACAAGGCAAAAGTCGTCAAAGTCATTGATGTTATAAGATGTCGCGCTGCGCGCCGGGGAGAACATGACGGGTGCCAAATGCACTGTCAGATAATCGAGGGTGGTCCTGTCATGCAGCATACACAAACTTCGGATCAGCGCATCGCTTGGCCTCCCGGGCACTCGCCCGCAACGGCTTTAGTGTTTGCGATGAATGTCGTCGAGATCGCGGCTTCGCCGAACATGGTCTGGTCGTTGCTGATAGACTGCGTCAAGTGGCCGCGATGGTATAAGCATTGCTCGGATGTATCGATGCTGCGCGGCGGCCCGCTCCTCGACGTCCAAGCTAAGTTTCGTTTCAAAACACTGGGATTTTATTTTGAGCCGGAAATAGAGACGTTCTCACCGGATCATATGCTCGTCTGGTCGGCGAACGGCCCCGCGGGGACAAGTGGCTCTCATGCATGGTATATCGAGCCGACGCCGGGCGGCTGTCGCGTCATCACGGAGGAGTCACAAAAGGGCTTGGTCCTGCTGCTTCGGCGGTCGCATTTGCGGAAGCAGCTTCTCGCGGCGCACGAAGACTGGCTACAGTCGCTCAAACAGCTAGCGGAAGCGGCATAGGCTTTTTTGTTGTATCTTGGCGAAATGTTTGTGCAAGCTACAAGTATTCTGGTGGACTGATCCAGCCGACTCGTCGACGCCGGCAGTAGCATCGGACCACAAGGCCGCTACCGCCCCCGCCCGCGTCCGATCACGCCGTCGCCAAAACGGCCGCGCAGCGCGTCCATCGCCCTCTGCATCGCCACCCGGCGCGGCGCGTCCGGGTCGCCGAG
>CAZZWN010000149.1:0-8787 GCA_964657765.1 uncultured Acetobacteraceae bacterium | reverse complement strand
CCCAGGCGGCGGTTGATCTTGTACTTGCTTTCGGCGCGCTTGGTCATGCGCGGTCTCCATCTTCTATGCAGCGCTTATGCGCCGCTTGTTGCACCGGTAGGCCGCAAATAGCGATGCGACGGGCGCACGCCCTCCCTCGCTTCGCAGCGAGATTGGCGCGTCCACGTTCCCGGCAATGCCCGGGTGGTAGTGCCGCGATGCCCGGTTGTCAAACCGCAGCATTGCCCGCATGTGTCCCGCATGATCACACGCGGCGACATCCTCTGGCTCGGTATCGCGTCCGGCGTGACCGGCGGCATCATCGGCGGCACGATGCTGGGGGTCGGCATGGACCTGATGGCGAATGGGCAGCCGTTCGGATTGATCCCGATCATCATCGGCGGACCGTGTTCGGCGATCATCGGCTGGCTGCTGTCGCGCCGGCTGGCGAAGCGGCTCACGAATCCGGAGTAGGAACGTCGGGCGCCAGCCGCCCGCGTTGCCGCCGGCCCAGCGCCAGCATGCTGATGACGCCATGCAGGGTCCGCAGCTCCTGCTCCGTCACCTCGCCGCGCTGGAACAGGTGATACAGGTTCCGCACCATGCCGGGCCGCTTCGGCGCGTTGCGCAGGAAGCCGCTGGCGTCGAGCTCGTCGATGAGATGGACCATCAGATTTTCGACCTGGGCCTTGGACGCCACCGTCGTCTCGTTGGTCATGAGGCTCACACCCGGCGTTGTGTCGGCGGCGGTCCACCATTCGTAGGCCATGACCATCACCGCCTGCGCCAGGTTCAGGCTGTCGAACGCCGGGTTGAGCGGATAGCGCACGAGGGTGTCGGCCTGCGCCATGTCGTCGTTGTCGAGCCCGGCGCGCTCCGGCCCGAACAGAATCGCGGTGCGCAAGCCCCGCTTGCCCGCATCGCGAATTGCACCTGCCGCGGCCCGGGCGGTCATCACCGGCTTGATCACGTGGCGCGGACGCGGGCAGGTCGCAAAGACCCTGTGAAGGTCGGCCACCGCGCCGGCAACCGTATCGTGCAGGGTCAAGCCGTCCAGGATGCGGTCGGCGCCGGACGCGGTGCGCCAGGCCCGCTCCTGCGGCCAGCCGTCGCGCGGGGCCACCAGCCGCAGATGGAACAGCCCGCCGTTGGCCATGGCGCGGGCGCAGGCGCCGATGTTGTCCGCGAGCTGCGGCCGCACCAAAATCACCACGGGGCTGTTCTCGCCGACCGGGCCGATGTCGGCGCCGCCGTTGCGCCCGGTCATGCCGGCCCGGTCGCAACCCGGCGCCAGTCGGTCGAGCCATCCGGGCGATCCTCGAACACGATGCCCTGGGTGAGCCACGCGGCGCGGATCGCGTCGGCGCGGGCAAAATCCCTGGCACGCCGGGCAGCGATGCGCTCGGCGATGGCGGCCTCGATCTCGCTCGTATCCCCGCCACCCTGGAACCAAGCGGCCGGGTCGGCCTGCAGCAGGCCCATGAGCGCGCCGCCGGCTCGCAAACCAGCCGCCGCAGCCTTGTCGCCGGTCATCGCGTCGCCAGCCAGCGCGTGCAGCGCCGAAAGCGCGAGCGGCGTGTTCAGGTCGTCGCACAATGCGTCCAACACCGTATCGGGCACCGCGCCATCCGCGCCGGGCGCGTGCGCGAGTGCACGGTAGAACCGGTCCAGCTCGCCGCGTGCCTCGATCAGCCCGGCGTCGCTGAACTCCAAGGTGCCGCGGTATTGCGATTTCAGCAGCATCAGCCGAATCGCCTCGTGTGGCCCACGCGCCAGCACATCGCGTATGGTGAAGAAATTGCCGAGCGACTTCGACATCTTCTCGCCATTCAGGTTCAGCATGCCGTTATGCAGCCAAACCCGCGCAAAACCGCTGCCCGGTAGGGCGCACAGGCTCTGCGCGCGCTCGTTCTCGTGGTGCGGGAACATCAGGTCGCCGCCGCCGCCATGGATGTCGAACGTCTCGCCCAAATACTGCCAAGCCATCGCGCTGCATTCTATGTGCCAGCCCGGCCGGCCGCGCCCCCATGGGCTGTCCCAACCCGGCAAGTCTGGCGGCGACGGCTTCCACAGCACGAAATCTCCTGGATCGCGCTTATAGGGCGCCACCTCCACCCGCGCCCCGGCCAGCAGCTCGTCCGTGCTGCGGCCCGACAGCGCGCCATATTGCGCGAAGCTCGCGACGGCGAAAAGCACGTGGCCCTGGGCGGCATAGGCGTGGCCGCCGCCGATAAGCCGCTCGATCAGGGTGATCATGCCGGCAATGTGCTCGGTCGCGCGCGGCTCGATGTCGGGCGGCAGGTTGCCGAGCGCCGCCATGTCGGCGTGGAACTGCGCCGTGGTGCGGGCGGTGACGTCCTCGATCCCCAACCCGGTCGCTACCGCGCGGGCGTTGATCTTGTCGTCAACGTCGGTGATGTTCCGCACATACGTCACCCGCGGATACAAATGCCGCAGCACCCGGGTCAGCACATCGAACACCGTCATGCCGCGGGCGTTGCCGATATGCGCGAGGTCGTAGACGGTCGGACCGCAGACATAGAGCCGGACGTGATCGGGGTCGATCGGCACGAATGTTTCGCGCCGCCGGGTCATGGTGTTGAACAGCGCGAGCGTGGACATGGAACGGTTCAATACATCCGGGTACGGTAGGCTTCCTCGGTCCGGCGCTCGGCGTCCTCGATGGTGAACAGCCGCGTTTGCTCGGCGATGATGCGGCCCAGGCTTGGGAAGCTGGAGCGTTCCACCTGCGCCGCCGGGTCCCACAGCCGAGCGCGGCGCAGGGCTTTGGCGCAGTGGAAGAAGACCTCGCTGATGGTGACCACCAAACCGGTGCGCGGCATCTTGCCGGCGACGCTGGAACCGGCAAGGGCATCGCCGTCCGTCGACAAGCGGGCCGTGCCATTGACCCGCAAGGTTTCGTCGATACCGGGCACGAAGAAGATCAGGCCGACGCCGGGCGATGTCAGAATGTTGGCGAAGCTGTCCACACGGTTGTTGCCGGGCCGGTCGGGCAGCAGCAGCGTGCGGTCGTCCAGCACCTGCACGAAGCCCGGTGGATCGCCGCGCGGGCTGGCATCCGCCCGGCCGTCTCGATCCGCCGACGCCAGTACCAAGAAAGGCGATAGCGCGATGAAGGTCCGGCAGTGATGGTCGAGCGCCGGCAGCACCTTACGCTCCGAGAGCGGAGTCATCGCCCCCATATGCGCCCGCAGCGCTGCATAATCCGCAATCTCGTTCATGCCGCCGCCAGCCGCAGCCGCTCCGCCGCACGCTCCCGCCCCATCAGCGGCAGCAGGTCGCGCAGCTCCGGACCATGATCCTCCCCGGTCAGCGCCAGGCGCAGCGGCAGGAACAGCCGCTTGCCCTTCCGGCCGGTTGCCGCCTTCAGCGCGTCGATCCAGTTGGTCCATACGTCGTTGTCCCACGGTTCCGCCGGCAAGGTTTCAAGCGCCGCATGCAAGAAATCGGCCTCCTCCTCGATCAACGGCGGCACGATCGTCCCGGCCACTACGTCCCACCAACCCCGCGCCTCGTTCAGCAGGTCGAGGTTGCCGCGCACCGCGACCCAGAATGCCGACGTGGCCGAGGGCGGCAGGCGGTCGCGCACCGCCTCGAACGGCAGATCATGCAGCACCTTGCGGTTGAGTGCCAGCAGTTGCCGCCCGTCGAACCGCGCAGCCGAGTGGGACACGTGCGAAAGGTCGTAGGTCGCCGCGATCTCGTCAGCGGTTTGCGGCGCGGCGTCGTCGGAGGTGCCGAGCCGGGCGAGATACCCGACCAAGGCTTGCGGCTCGATCCCATCGCCGCGCAGGCTACGCAGCGACAGCGCGCCGACGCGTTTGGACAGCTTGCCGCCGTCCTGATCCACCAGCAAAGGCAAATGCGCGAACCGCATGTTCGCCGGACGGGCGCCGAGCGCCGCCATGATGTCGATCTGGATGCCGGTATTGGTGACGTGGTCCTCGCCGCGCACGATGTTGGTGATCCCGGCGTCGATGTCGTCCACCACGGATGTGAAGGTATAGAGCGGCGTGCCGTCCGCTCGGATCAGGATCGGGTCCGAAATCGCGGACAGCTTCACCGAGCGCGCGCCCAGCACCATGTCGCCCCACTCGGCGGGATAGCCGGACAGCAGGAACCGCCAATGCGGACGCTTGCCGTTGGCCTCGGCTGCCGCGCGCTGCTCGGGCGTCAGCTTCAGCATGGCGCGGTCGTAGACCGGCGGCTGCTTGCGGCGGACGCGCAGTTCGCGCTTGGCGTTCAGCTCCTCCTCGCTCTCGAAGCAGGGATAGAGCCGCCCGGACGCCTTCAGCCGCTCGGCCGCCTCGGCATATTTATCCAGCCGGTCCGACTGGCTGAACGTCTCGTCCCAACTGATGCCAAGCCAGCGCAGGTCGTAGGCGATGGCATCCGCGTATTCCGGGCGGTTGCGCTCGGTGTCGGTATCGTCGAGCCGCAGCAGATACTGCCCGCCATGCCGCCGGGCCAGCAGGTAATTCGCGAGAGCGATGCGCGCATTGCCGACATGCAGCAAGCCGGTCGGGCTCGGGGCAAAGCGGACCTTCATGCGTTCCCGAACTCGTCGCCTCCCACCTCGTCGGCATCGGCGTCGGCGTCCTCATCACCGCGTACGATGCGGGGGTCGATCGACCGCCAGTCGCGGTCGGCCATCGCGGCACGGCGGGCGGCGAAGTCATGCAGTTCGGTCGCACTGCGCCAGCCGCCCTCGCCCGCGTTCAACACCTCGGCGTCTTCGCCAAAGGCGAACCAGGCGTCCAATACCGCCTTCGCCTCCATGCCCCGTGCCCGGCAACGCTCCATGCTGTCCCGCACATAGCGCCGGGCGAACAGGTTGGCATGCTCCAGCGACAGGAAGCCCGGAATGTCCTCGACGATGTTGTCCTCGGCGCCGCCCGAAAGGTCCAGGATGCGGACGCGCCAGCCGTGCTCGGGAACAGGCGGTTCAGTCAAGCGACAAGCCCCGTATAGCCGTTGGTGATTGGGTAGCGGCGGTCCCGGCCAAACGCGCGCGGAGTGATCTTCACGCCGGGCGGGGCCTGGCGGCGCTTGTACTCGGCGCGGTCCAGCATCCGCCATACCCGCAGCACCGTCGCACGGTCATAGCCGCGGTCAACGAGCGCATCGACCGACTGCTCGCCCTCGACGAGCCCCTCCAGGATCGCATCGAGGTCCACGTAGGGCGGCAGGGTGTCCTGGTCGGTCTGGTCGTGCTTCAGCTCGGCCGAGGGCGCCTTGCTGATCACCCGGTCCGGCATCACCGCGCCATGCGGACCCAGCGCACCAGCGGGGAAATGCTCGTTCCGCCAGCGGCATAGCGCGAAGACGGTGGTTTTGTAGACGTCCTTCAGCACGGAGTAGCCGCCGCACATGTCGCCGTACAACGTCGCGTAACCAACGGACATCTCGGACTTGTTGCCCGTGGTCAGCAGCATGTCGCCAAACTTGTTCGACAGCGCCATGAGGATCAACCCACGCGAGCGGGACTGGATATTCTCTTCGGTGATATCCGCCTGCCGCCCGGCGAACAGCGGCGCCAGCACGTCGCCGAATGCGTGCATGGCCGGGCTGATCGGGATGGTTTCGCAGCTTATGCCGAGCAGCCGCGCGCATTCGGCGGCGTCGTCCAGGCTATGCTGGCTCGTGTAGGGACTCGGCAACATGAACGCGCGCACCTGCGCGGCGCCCAGTGCATCGACCGCCACCGCCGCAGAGAGCGCGCTGTCGATCCCGCCGGACAGGCCGAGCAACACGCCGGGGAAGCGGTTCTTGCGCACGTAGTCGCCAAGGCCCAGCATCATGCAGCGGTAGATCAGCTCCAGCCGGTCCGGCTCCGGCGGCAGCGGCTGCGGCGCGCATACCAGCATGTCGCCCTCGCGCCGCCACTCGGTCACGACCAGCGCCTCGGCAAAATAGGGCATTTGCACCGCGAGCGTGCGATCGGCATTCAATACGAAGCTCGCGCCGTCGAACACCAGTTCGTCCTGGCCGCAGACCTGGCCCAGGAACACGAACGGCAGCCCGGTCTCCACCACGCGGGCGACGCCGAGCGCCACCCGGCGCGCCTGCTTGCCGTCCTCGAACGGCGAGCCGTTGATCGACAGCAGCAGCTCCGCGCCGCTCTCGGCCAATGTTTCGGAGACGGCGGGCAACCAGAAGTCCTCGCAAACCATGACGCCGAGCCGGTAGCCGCGGAAGGCGACCGGGCCGGGGCTGGGGCCGGCGTCGAACACCCGCTTGTCGTCGAACACGCCGTAGTTCGGCAGCTCATGCTTGGCCCGGCGCGCGATGATGCGGCCCCCATCCAGCACGAAGGCAGCATTATACAGCCGGTTCCCATCGCGCCACGGGCCGCCAACGATCAGGCCGGGGCCGCCATCCGCAGTATCGCGCGCCAACTCGTCGATGGCCGCCTCGCAGGTCTCGACGAACGACGGCTTGCGGACAAGGTCCTCGGGCGGGTAGCCGGCGATGGAGAACTCCGCCGTCACGACGATGTCGGCGCCCAGCGCGGCGGCCTCGGCCCGGGCGGCACGGATGCGGGCGAGATTGGCGGTGACCTCACCCTCATGCGGGTCGATCTGGGCGAGCGCGATCCGAAGCGTCATGCGGCAGACCTGGGGTCCGCCGGCGCGGTTTCAACACGTTTGGCCTCGGACTGGCGCGCTCCAGTGGCACGGAGTAGGAATTCACGCCCAACCTTGACCCGCGCCTGGCCGTCGTATTCGACGATGTCCGCAGTGGCGTAGGTCTCGTGCCAGTCCTCCGGAATGAAGCTGCCGGTGCCCACCACGTCGATCGGCGCCTTGGTGTCCGCCATCACCCGGCACTTGGCGACGCCGAAGCCGGACGACACCACGATACGCACCTTTGGAAAACCCGCTTCGTCCAGCGCCTCGCGCATCCGCCAGATTGCCGCCGCGGAAACGCCCGTCCCCACCAGCTGCCGCAGTTCCTGGTCGCTGCGGTAGCGCCGTATGGCGCCGGGCGCGCGGCGCTCCAATACGGCGTAGCTCTCGGCGGGGTCCAAGCCCTCCAGGTAACGGCCGCCATGGGTGTCGAGCCGCACCGAGAGCTGGCCGCTGGCGGCGAGTTCCGGAAAACGGCGGCATACCTCGAGGCCGTCGGTGATCTCACGTCCAAAGAAGTCCGTCAGCACCGTGAGCGCCTCGTTCGGGCATGTCTCGTGGAACATCTCGGCCGCGCGCACCGTCGACCCGGCGTATCCGATCAACGCGTGCGGCATGGTGCCGAGCCCGCGCGTGCCGCCGAAATAAGGTGCCGCGAGATCGGACGATGCGCCGACGAAGCCCTTCGCGCCCTCCCGCTGTGCTGCTGCGCTGCCGACGCTCGCCGCATAGCCCATGATCTGCTGCATCTCGGCCCCGGCGCAGTGCCGGGCCTCCATGGCAATGAATCGCACCGCCGGCAACGCCAGGCTCATCTGATAGGCGTTGTGCGCCGCGACGCAGGCCGCGCCGAGCTTCTGCAAGCAGATTGTCTCGCAATCCGCCAGGTCGTGGAAGCTCCCCGTGATATACACGATCGGCTCGCCGGCGCCGACCCAGGTGCCCTCGGGATGCGCATGGTCGAACTCGAACCGCGTGTTGCGCGCGGCTGCGACCTCATGCAGCCAGTCGAGCATCAGCCGCGGTGCCGAGATGACCGGGCGGCGCAGGAACATCGCATAGGTGACGCGCTTGTCGCCGAACCGCCCGATCACCTCGCGCGTGCGGTTGAAATAGGCGTCGGTGCGGGCGTTGATGTCCTCGAGGAGCGTCATTGCGCCGCAACCTGGACGGATGCGCTATGGTGCGGCACGCGGCGGACCTTCAGCTCCTCGGCGATCAGGAACGCGAGCTCCAGCGACTGCTCGGCGTTGAGGCGCGGGTCGCAGAACGTTTCGTAGCGTCCGCCGAGGTCCGCCTCGGTGAGCCGGTGCGCGCCGCCGACGCATTCCGTGACCTCCTGCCCCGTCATCTCGACATGGACGCCGCCGGCCCAGCTCCCCTCGGCCGCATGCGCGTCAAAAAAGCCGCGGACCTCGCCCAGGATGCTGTCGAAGCTGCGGGTCTTCACCTTCGCCGCCGTGCTGATGGTGTTGCCGTGCATCGGGTCGCACAGCCAGACGACGCGGCACCCGGCCCTGCTCACCGCACGCAGCAGCGGCGGCAGCCGGGCGTGGACGCGCTCGACCCCCATGCGGCTGATCAGCGTCAAACGTCCGGCCTCGTTACCCGGGTTCAGCACGTCGATCAGGCGTAACAGGTCGTCCGGCTCCATGGTCGGACCCACCTTGAGCCCGATCGGGTTGCGCACCCCGCGCAGGAATTCGACATGGGCGCCGTCCAACTCCCGCGTGCGGTCGCCGATCCACAGGAAGTGCGCCGAGCACGCGTAATGGTCGCCCGACGTGCTGTCGATCCGGGTCAACGCCTGCTCGTAGGGCAGCAGCAGCGCCTCGTGGCTCGTATAGAAATCGGTCTCGCGGATTTGCGGCGTGTTCAGGCTGCTCATGCCGCAGGCCGCCATGAAGGCCAGCGTCTCGTCGATGCGGGCGGCGATGTCCTGGTAACGCGCGGCGAGCGGCGAGCGGGCAGCGAAGTCGAGGTTCCAGCGATGCACCTCGTGCAGGTCCGCATAGCCGCCATTGGCGAAGGCGCGCAGCAGATTCAGCGTGCCGGCAGATTGGAAATAGCCGGTCTCCATGCGCGCCGGGTCCGGGATGCGGGCGGCGGCGGTGAACTCCGGGCCGTTCACGATGTCGCCGCGGTAGCTCGGCAGGGT
>CAZZWN010000148.1:6941-8801 GCA_964657765.1 uncultured Acetobacteraceae bacterium | reverse complement strand
GTGGGGAACGTGAAGTCGGGAGCGTGAAGTTTAGCTTGGCTGTAAGCCGCGCGCCTGAGACCATATCCGGAAATGGAGGTGGCCGATGCGTACTCTCATGGCTCTGGTGCTGCTGGCCAGCACTGCCCACGCGGCCGAACCGGTCGACGTAACCCTCGTCCTCGTGTCCGACGTATCGCGCAGCGTGGACGATTCCGAGTTCCAGATGGAAAAAGCGGGCTATGCCGCCGCGCTAAACGACCCGCGCGTGCTGGCTGCGATCCGCGGCGGGGCGATCGGCGCGATCGCGGTGGCGTATGTCGAGTTCGCCGGGTCGTACGAGGTCAGCACGGTGCTGGACTGGCACGTGGTGCGCGACGCTGCCTCCGCCCGGCAGTTCACCGACGCGCTGGACGCGGCGCCGCGCTCGTTCTGGGGCCGCACCAGCATCAGCGCCGGCATCGACCGCGCGATGCAGTTGCAGGCGGAGAACCGGTTCGAGGCGCAGCGACGGGTCATCGACGTAGCCGGGGACGGCACCAACAACGCCGGCCGCGACGTCACGGCGGCGCGCGACGACGCGATGGCGTCCGGCGTCACGGTGAATGGGCTCGCGATCATCAACGAGCATCCCGTCAGCTACACCTACGCCCATGTGCAGCCGCCGGGCGGGCTGACGGAATGGTATCGGCAGAACGTCATCGGCGGACCCGGCAGCTTCGTGCTGGAGGTGCGTGAGTTTTCGACCTTCGGCGAGGCGATGACCCGGAAGCTGATCAACGAGGTCGCCGCCCTGCCAGCAGCGCACGCCCCCCTTTGACGGAGATTAGCATTGGAAATTCGCAACCTCGGACGGTCCGGCCTGCGCGTGTCGGCGATCGGGCTGGGCTGCAACAACTTCGGCGGCCGCATCGACACGGCGGCGAGCCGGGAGGTGGTGCATGCGGCGCTGGACGCAGGGATCACGCTGTTCGACACCGCCGACGCGTATGGGGAGCGAGGCGGATCGGAGACGGCGCTGGGCGAAATCCTGGGTCCGCGCCGCAAGGATATCGTGCTGGCGACCAAGTTCGCCCTGCCGATGGACGACGCGGGCAGCCTGAAGGGCGCCAGCCGCCGCTACATCGTCCGTGCGGTGGAAGCCAGCCTGACCCGGCTGCGCACCGACTGGATCGACCTGTATCAGCAGCACTTCCCCGACCCGCTGACACCGATCGAGGAGACGCTTCGCGCCCTGGACGACTTGGTTCGCGCCGGCAAGATACGCTATGCCGGCTGCAGCAATCAGCCCGCCTGGCGGACAGTCGAGGCGGCGTGGACCGCGCGCAGCGCCGGGCTGAACGGCTTCGTGTCCTGCCAGGATGAGCTGTCGCTGCTGGTGCGCGGGCATGAGGCGGAGCTGCTGCCGGCGATGCGCGCCTACGGCCTTGGACTGCTGCCCTACTTCCCGCTGGCGAGCGGCCTGTTGACTGGCAAGTACCGGCGCAACATGCCGATGCCGGCGGATGCCCGGCTGACCAAGACCCAGCGTCTCGCGGATAAATACCTGACGGAGGCGAATTGGAACGCGGCGGAGCAGCTGCACGACTTCGCCGAGGCGCGGGGACATAGCTTGCTGGAGCTGGCGTTCAGTTGGCTGCTGTCGCGCGAACCGGTGTCGAGCGTGATCGCCGGAGCGACCAAGCCGGAGCAGATCGTGGCCAACGTCGCCGCCGGGAACTGGACGCTTTCGCACGAGGATCTTGCCGAAGTGGATCGGATTACCGGGCACTAAGCTTCTCACATACGCGTGACTGCCTAAACCTTAGGCTGGCTGGGCCGTCTGTTTGGCTCAGTAGCAGTGCGGGCAGACCAGGATCATGCAGTCGAACGAACTCGTCG
>CAZZWN010000148.1:0-6841 GCA_964657765.1 uncultured Acetobacteraceae bacterium | reverse complement strand
CAAGAATCGATCCGTGTCGAGAAGCGTGAGTTCGAGAGCGGTAAAGTTGTAGTTCACAAGACTGTCACAGAACGCGACGAGGCCGTCGAAGTTCTTTTGCGTCAACAGGATTTAAGCGTGGAACGCGTGCCGGTTGGCCGCGTTGTCCAGGAAGCGCCGCAGACCCGTCAGGAGGGCGATACACTCATCGTCCCAGTCCTGGAGGAAGTGCTAGTCGTCGAGAAACGGCTTGTGCTGAAGGAAGAGTTGCACATCCGTAAGAGATCGAGCGAACGGGTAGAGCAGCAAACAGTTCGTCTGCGCAGCGAAAATGTCGAAATCGAGCAAACCGGGCGGAATCCAGCAAACGAAGCTGCCGCCACCAAAGAGGAGAAATGAAAATGAGTGGTTCTTACATAGACGAGCCCGGCTCGGCATCCTTGAACGCCGCTTCGGGGCATGAGACCGGGTTGTACGATGCGTCGAAGCACGACAACCAGATCGTGGCTTTGTACGAGACGCGCGCGGAGGCCGATGCGGCCAAGGCCAAGCTGGTTTCGTCCGGCGTCGATGCCGGCGCGGTGCAGGTCACGGACCGCGAGTCTGACCGTATGGCTGGCGGCGTCGACTACGAGTCGGGCAACCAGGGCCTGTGGGGCGCCGTCAAGAGCATGTTCATGCCGGACGAGGACGCCCATGCCTACAACCACGCGCTCGGCGCCGGCCACGCCATGGTCGTCGTGACGCCGCACGCTGCGGCCGACCGTAGCCAGATCATCCACGTCCTGGAAAGCACCAACCCGATAGACTTCGACTCGAAGCTCGAGGAGTGGCGTCAGACCGGCTACAACTACACGCCGGCAGCGACCACCGGCACCACAACGACCGCAACCACCGGAACGACGGCTACGACCGGCGTCGCCGCGGCGCCCGTGGCAGCCGTTGGCACGGCAGCGGCAGGCACGAACGAGACGCTTAAGGTCATGGAGGAGCGCCTGCGAGTTGGCAAGCGCGAGGTCGCAAGCGGCGCGGTGCGGGTGCGCAGCTACGTTGTGGAGCGTCCGGTCGAGGAGCAGGTCCGCCTGCATGAGGAGCGCGTCTCGATCGAGCGCAACCCGGTCGACCGTGTCGCCACCGCCGCCGACCTGGCCGCGTTCAAGGAAGGCACCATCGAAGCACGGGCCACCAGCGAAGAGGCGGTTGTGGGCAAGGAGGCGCGCGTCGTCGAGGAAATCGGCGTCCGGAAGGAAGCCAACGAGCGCGTCGAGACGATTCACGATACCGTTCGCAGCACCAAGGTAGAGGTCGAAGACGGCACGAAGGTCGTCCCAGGCGCGACCACGACAGGCGTGACCGGCACGACCGGGACCAACACCGGCGTGAGCGGTACCTCGTCGACGTCGACGCCCGGCGCCACCACGAGCGGCATGAATACCCCGCGTAAGTAATCTTCTAGGCTTACACGGCTGGAAGGAAGGGGGGAGGCTGCGGCTTCCCCCCTTCGCATTTTGAGGAGGTTCGATGCGGCTATTGGCGTTGTTGCTCGCCACCACCTTACTTGGGTGCGGCGGCGCCATGCCTGTCGATGGGTTCCACGCCACCACGCCAGCGATCGACCCGATCCGCTTCTTTACCGGGCACGTCAGGTCCTGGGGCGTGCTGGAGGACCGTTCGGGCCAACCAACAGACATCGTGACGACAGACTGCGTAGGCGAAAGTACCGGCGACACGCTGCACATGGTCCAGCGTCTCACCATCGGCCAGGACGCTCCGACAACGCGCGATTGGCAAATGCGCCGTGCAGGCCCGAACCGGTATGAGGCGACCGCGAACGATATGGTGGGGACGGCGACCGGCGAGGCGTCCGGCCGTGCCTTCCATTGGATCTGGACGTTGGCGCTGTCGCCGGGGAACGACCTCAAGAACCTATCGATGGACCAGTGGTGGTATCTGCTCGACGACGGCACGATGCTGAACCGCACCACCGTGCGCAAGCTCGGCGTTATCTTGATCGAGGTTTCGGAGCACTTTGCCCATGCACTATAAGGCCAAGGAACGCGTTGCATCCCGCAGCAAGCATACGGCGCAGAAACAGAAGGCTCAGTAGATGCAGATATCGATCATGCGCTCGATCGGCGAGGCATTGCGGCCGGTGCGGCCCGGCGTCGCCATGCTGACCAGCAGCAAGTTCTCCGGCTTCCTCGGATATGCGCTCACCGTCAGCAGCACGGCCTTCGATCCTGGCTCCCCAATGCCTGTGCGCTTTACCCAGGACGGCGCGAGCCTGTGTCCGCCGCTGCGTTGGGAGGGCCTGCCGCCGCAGACGCAATCGGCCGTGCTGCTTGTGGAGGATGCGGACATTCCGCTGCTCCGGCCGCTGGTGCATTTGATCGTGCACTCCATCCCGCCGGACAAAACCGAGTTTGCGGAGGGCGAGATCCCCCTACGCCAGATTGGGACAGCGCTGGAGGGTTGGGCTTGCGGGCGCAATGCCCTGGGGCGGCCCGGCTGGACCGCGCCGACGCCGCCGCCCGGCCATGGGCCGCACCGCTACGCGTTCCAGGTGTTCGCGCTCGATGCCCGTCCGCACTTTGCCTATCCGCCCGGACGCGCGGCGCTGTTGCGCACGATACGGCCGAACCTCATCGCGCAGGGCCGGCTGATCGGAACTTACGAACGGCACTGAGCGGCGGGTTAGGCCGGGTCCATCAGGCTGGCGACGAAGGCGGGCAAGCCCAACTGGCGGGCGATTGCGCAACGGGCAGAGTGCAGCACGCCGCGGACATCCTCGATCGCCGCCTCCAAGTCGCGGTTGACGACGACATGGTCGAACTCCGCCCAATGGGCAATCTCGCTGCGGGCGGCGGCCATGCGCCGGGCTATTTCGTCTGCGGAGTCGCCGCCACGCTGACGTAGCCGTGCCTCGAGCGCCTTGAACGAGGGCGGCAGGATGAAAACCCCGACGACGTCGCCGGGCAATGCGGCGCGCAACTGCCGGCAGCCCTGCCAATCGATATCGAATGCGACGTCGCGTCCGGCCGCGAGCGCCTGCTCCACCGGGGCGCGCGGCGTGCCGTAGTTGCGGCCGAACACGGTCGCCCATTCCAGCATCGCGCCGCCGGCCACCATGGCGTCGAAGCTGGCCTGGGTGCGGAAGTGGTAGTGGATCCCGTCCTGCTCGCCCGGGCGCGGCGGCCGGGTGGTGACGCTGACGGACAGCGAAAGCTCCGGCTCGGTCGCCAGCAAGGCGCGGGTGATGGTGCTCTTACCGGCGCCCGAGGGTGCGGCGACCACCAGGCACACGCCGCGCCGGCGCAAGTCACTCAACGTTTTGCACCTGTTCGCGCATCTGCTCGATGACCGCCTTCAGCCGCAGCCCGGTCGTGGTCAGCGGCACCGACGCCGATTTGCTGCACAGCGTGTTCACCTCACGCACGAACTCCTGCACCAGGAAGTCGAACTTGCGGCCGATCCCCGCTCCCTCATCGAGCAGGGTGCGGGCGGCTTCGATATGGCTCGCGAGGCGGTCCAGTTCCTCGCGCACGTCCGACCGGCCGGCGAGCAGCGCTACCTCCTGCGCGATCCGTTCCTCCGGCAGGCCCGGCTGGTCGCGCAGTAGCGCCGCCAGGTTCTCCAGCATGCGGGTGCGCTGCAGGGCCGGCTGGTCGGCCGCCTGCTGCACGGCCTGATCGCGCAACGCGGCAACTTCCCCGACCTGCGCGCCCAACAGCCCCGCAAGTCGCGCGCCCTCCGACTGGCGCGATGCCACCAACGCAGCCAACGCGGCACTGTATCCGGCGCGAACGGCCGCCAGTTGCGGGGCGGTCACGCCGTCATCGGCAACGGTGGCCGGCCGCAGCACGCCGGGCAGCGCCAGCAGCGCCTCGGCACGCGGCGCGGGCGCCCCTGGAATGCGAGCGGCCAAGTCGAGGGCAAGGCGCAGCAACTCGTCCAGCACGGCCGGGTCGGCCGCCAACCGGGTGCGGTCGTCCCGCTTGGCGGCGAGGCTCGCGCTCACGTTGCCCCGGCGCAGCACGCGGCCGGCTTCCTCGCGTAGTCCCGCCTCCATTGCGTCGAACCCCGGCGGCAGACGCAGCTTGAGGTCGATCCCGCGGCCATTCACGCTACGCAACTCCCAGGCCCAGCTCAGCCCGCCCTCCACGCCCTCGGTCCGTGCGAACCCCGTCATGGATGCCAAGCCGGGGGACGCCAAGCCGGGGGGTGCTGAAGCAGGGTGCGGCTGGGACATGCGCGAAGCTTCTAGCGCCCCGGCGCTCCGGACGCCACCGCTTGCCGGGCACGCTCGACTTCGCGCCAATGCGCCACGTTGCGGGTATGCTCCTCAATCGTCCTCGCGAACGCATGCCCGCCCGATCCGTCGGCCACGAAAAACAGGTCGTCGGTGTCCGCCGGCTGCGTGACGGCGCGGAGCGAGGCGAGGCCAGGCATGCTGATCGGCCCCGGTGGCAGGCCGACGTTGCGATAGGTGTTGTAGGGGTCGGCCCGTTCCAGGTCGGCCCTCGTCAGGCCATGCTCCAGCACGCCGGCGCCACCGCTCGCGCCATAGACGACGGTCGGGTCGGATTGCAGCTTCATGCGTTGGCGCAGCCGGTTCAGGAACACCGCCGCGATGCGCGGACGCTCCTCGGGCCGGGCCGTCTCCCGTTCGACGATGCTGGCCAGGATCAGTGCGTCCCGGGGCGTATTCAGCGGCACGGCGGGGTTGCGGGCGGCCCAGTTGCGCTCCAGCGCGCGGTCCATGGCAATGCGGCCACGCTCAACCAGGGTGGCGCGCGCGGTGCCCCGCTCATAGGCATAGGTCTCGGGCAGCAAGCGCCCTTCCTCCGGCAGCGCCGGGTCGCCCTCCAGCGCCGGCGCGCGGTCGAGCAACATGGCGACCTGCGCCGCGGTCAGCCCCTCGGGAATGGTCAGGCGGTGCTGCACCGGGCGGGCGGTGCGGAGCACTTCGAGCACTTGGCGCAGGCTCGCGGCGGCCGGGAACTCCAGTTCGCCGGCATGGACGGCACCTTGGCTCCGCGTGATCATGGCGGCGGTGCGCAGGGCAAAGCCGCTGCTTACGACGCCCTCTTGCACCAGGACGTCCGTCACTTGGTCAAGTCCGCCGCGCGGCACCATGACGACGTCCGCCACCTGCAACGGACCCGGCGCATCGTATGCCCGGACGGCAAAAAGTGCGGCGCCGGCCAGCAACACTACGACCAATCCAGCCGCGATTAGGATCAGGCGCATCCCGTCCCGCCCGCGTCAGGCTGCCCGCTTGAATAGGATGCTGGCGTTGGTGCCGCCGAAGCCGAAACTGTTGGACAACGCCACATCCACCCGGCGTTCCTGCGCCACCAGCGGAACACGGTCGATCACGCTCGCGCGGCTGGGGTTTTCGAGGTTGAGGGTCGGCGGCACCACGCTGTCGCGGATAGCCAGCAATGAGAAGATCGCCTCGATCGCGCCGGCTGCGCCGAGCAGGTGCCCGGTGGCGGATTTCGTGGACGACATCGCGAGGCCCTTCGCGTCGTCGCCGAAAAAGCGCTCGACCGCCTCGAGTTCCAGGTCATCGCCAAGCGGCGTGCTGGTGCCGTGCGCGTTCACGTACTGCACGTCGCCGGGCAACGCGCCGCCGTTGCGGAAGGCGGCCTTCATGGCGCGGAAGGCCCCCTCGTGCCCCTCGGCGGGCGCGGTGATGTGGTGGGCGTCGCCCGACATGCCGTAACCGGCGACCTCGCCGTAGATCTTCGCGCCACGGGCCTTGGCATGCTCCAGTTCTTCGAGCACGACGATGCCGGCGCCCTCGCCCATGACAAAGCCGTCGCGGTCGCGATCCCAGGGACGGGACGCGGCGGCAGGCCGGTCGTTGAAGTTCGTGGACAGCGCCCGGCTCGCGCAGAACCCCGCCATGCCGAGCTCGTTCACCGCGCCCTCCGCGCCCCCGGCCACCATGACGTCCGCGTCGCCGAGCATGATCAGCCGGGATGCGTCGCCGATGGCGTGCACCCCGGTGGCACAGGCGGTGACGGCGGCGTGGTTGGGGCCCTTGAACCCGTATTTGATCGATACGTGGCCCGAGGCGAGGTTGATCAGCGCCGACGGGATGAAGAACGGCGACAACCGGCGGTGCTTGCCCTGCGACACCAGCACCGACGCCTCATAGATGGTGCCGAGCCCGCCGATGCCGGAGCCGATCATCACGCCGGTGGCGCAGCGCGCATCCTCGTCCTTGGGGACCCAGCCGCTGTCCTCGACCGCCTCGATCGCAGCGACGACGGCGAGATGGATGAACCGGTCCATCTTTTTCTGGTCCTTGACCGGGATCCACTCGCTGATGTCGAGCTTGCCTTCGGCGCGGGTGCCGACCGGAACCTGCCCGGCGATCTTGGCGGTCAGTTCGGTCGTGTCGAACGATTGGATGGCGTTGATGCCGCTTTCGCCCTCGATCAGGCGCTTCCATACCCGCTCGACGCCCAGGCCGAGCGGGCAGGCGATACCCATGCCCGTCACGACCACGCGTCGCGCCGACATCCCGGTTTGCATGGGCCCCGCATGCATTGGCATTGCCGTCAGCGTCGCCGGCTCAGGCCGCTTTTTGCTTCTCGATGAAGTCGATCGCGTCCTTGACGGTGCTGATCTTTTCGGCCGCGTCCTCGGGGATCTCGACGCTGAACGCCTCTTCGAAGGCCATCACCAGTTCGACGGTGTCGAGGCTGTCGGCGCCGAGGTCGTCGATGAACGACGCCTCCGGTGTCACCTTTGCCTCTTCGACGCCGAGGTGCTCAACCACGATCTTCTTAACCTTGTCGGCGATCTCGCTCATCTTGCCCTCAGTTCCTGTCGTCTCTCTGGCGTCGTT
>CAZZWN010000147.1:1488-8916 GCA_964657765.1 uncultured Acetobacteraceae bacterium | reverse complement strand
TGCGCGGCCTGTTGCGCCGCGGGGCGATCCAGGCGGTGACGGATGTCTCGCTGACAGTGGCATCCGGCGACGCGGTGGGCCTGGTCGGCGAGAGCGGGTCCGGCAAGAGCACGCTGGGCCGGGTGATGCTGGGCTTGCTGCCGCCAAGCAACGGCCGGGTGGTGGTGGACGGGCAAGACCTCGCCCAGGCCGACCCTGCAGCGATGCGCCAACTGCGGCGGCGCATGCAGCTGGTGTTCCAGGACCCCTATTCCAGCCTCGATCCCCGGCGGCGCGTCGGGCCGCAGGTCGCCGACGGGCTGGTGATCCACGGGCTGGCGAAGCAAGGCGGGCGGGACGCCCAGGTGGCTGCGCTGCTGGAGCAGGTCGGTCTGCCAGCCACGCACGCCAGCCGCTTCCCGCACGAGTTCAGCGGCGGGCAACGGCAGCGCATCGCCATCGCGCGGGCGCTGGCGACCCGGCCGGACCTGCTGGTCGCGGACGAGCCGGTCTCGGCGCTGGACATGTCGGTGCAGGCGCAGGTGCTGGCGCTGCTGGCGGACCTGCGCGCGCGGCTCGGGCTCGCACTGCTGTTCATCAGCCACGACCTGCCGGTGGTGCGAAGCCTTTGTACCCGCGTGGTGGTGCTTTACCTCGGCCGGGTGATGGAGGAGGGGCCGGTCGACGCCGTGTTCCGGCACGCGATGCACCCCTATACGCAGGCGCTGCTGTCCGCGGCGCCGAGCCTCGATCCCGCGCATAGGCGTGCGCGCACCCTGTTGCGCGGCGAGCCGCCCAGCCCGGCGTCGCCGCCCAGCGGCTGCGTGTTCCGCACGCGCTGCCCGATCGCAGTGGAGCGGTGCGCGGACGCAGTGCCGGCGCTCGAGCCGCAGGAGCGGACGGGACACCGGGTCGCCTGCATCCGGGCAGGCGAGCCTGTTTCGCCGGGTGGGACGCCGCCGCCCTGACCTGGCGCAAAACAGACTGTGAAGGAGCAGAAAAGCGATGGCGAAGCGGCAGATGAGGCTTGGCCTGTCCATGCGCTACCTCGGCTACCACGACGCCGCCTGGCGTCATCCCGACGTGCCGTCCGGCGGGTCCTCGGACTATCGCCACTTCCTGCGCTGCGCCCAGCAGGCCGAGCGGGGCAAGTTCGACATGGTGTTCTTCGCCGACGGCATCGGCGTGCGGGCCAACGACGAACCACCGGGCTCGCTCAGCCATTCGAACCGGAATGTCGAGCTGGAGCCGCTGACGCTGCTGTCGGCGCTGGCCCCGATGACGACGCATATCGGCCTCGTATGCACGGCGTCCACGACCTACAACGAGCCCTACCACGTCGCGCGGAAGTTCGCCTCGCTGGACCATATCAGCGGCGGCCGGGCGGGCTGGAACATCGTCACATCCTGGTCCGAGCAGGAGGCGTGGAACTTCAGCCGGGACACGCATCTCGACTACGATACGCGATACGAACGGGCGCGGGAGTTCGTCGACGTCGTGACGGGGCTGTGGGATAGCTGGGAGGCGGACGCATTCGTCCACGACAAGGCGTCGGGCCGGTTCTACGACCCGGCCAAACTCCACACTCTGCACCACAAGGGCAAGCACTTCGCCGTCCGCGGCCCATTGAGCGTGAAGCCCACGCCGCAGGGGCGGCCAATCCTGGTCCAAGCGGGCGCAAACGCCATGGGGCAGGAGATCGCGGCGGCGGATGCGGACGTGGTCTATGCCTCGACCAACGGGTTCGAGCCGGCGAAGGCGTACTATGCATCGGTGAAGGGGCGCATGGCGCGCTACGGCCGCGATCCCGACCATTTGAAGATCATGCCGGCGCTGGTGCCGATCGTCGGCCGCACCGAGGCGGAGGCGCAGGGCAAGCTGGCGCAGCTGCAGGAGCTGATCGACCCGCTGGCCGGGCTGGCGCGCATTTATGGCCTGATGGGCGACCTGTCCGGCCACGACCTGGATGGCCCGGTGCCGGAGCCCGTCGGCGCCAAGGTGCGCAGCATCGCCTATGGCTGGTGGGAGCGGGCGAAACGGGAGGGCCTGTCGATCCGGCAGATGTACAGCGAATACGCGGTGGGCGAGGGTTTCCGGCTGGTCGGCACCGCCAGCCAGATCGCCGACGTGATGGAGGAGTGGATCGACCAAGGCGCGGCGGACGGCTTCAACATCACGCCCACGCATCTGCCGCAGGGGATCGATGATTTCGTGGCGTCCGTGGTGCCGGAGCTGCAGCGCCGGGGACGGTTTCGCATGGAGTACGAGGGCGCAACGTTGCGGGAGAACCTCGGCCTGCCCGCCTATGTCGACCGCTGGCATCGGACCTCGCGCTGACGGGCATCGGCGATAAAACGCGGTTTGACGTTGCTTCGGTCCTGATCCTTAATGACGCAGCGCAGCATAGGAGCGGCCGCATTTGGCGTCCCCGCGGCAAATGAAACTCGGGTTGAACATCGTCGCCAATGGCGCGCACGCCGCCGGGTGGCGGATGCCAGGCGCGCAGGTGGACGCGGCGCTCGACATCCGGCTGTGGAAGCGCATGGCGCAGGCGGCGGAGCGGGCGTGCTTCCACTTCATGTTCTGGGCCGACGGGATCGCGGTGCGGCACTCGGCGCGCGACGACGACGAGCTGAGTTATAACGCCCGCATCGACGTCTACGAGCCGCTGACGCTCATTGGGGCCTTGGCGGCGGTGACGGAACGGATCGGCTTCCTCGCCAGCGTGTCCACGACCTACAACGAGCCGTATCACGTCGCCCGCAAGTTCGCCTCGCTGGACCACATCAGCGAGGGCCGGGTCGGCTGGAACGTCGTGACCTCCTGGAGCGAGCAGGAGGCGTATAACTTCGGCCGCGACGCGCATATGGAGCACGGCCTGCGCTATCGGCGGGCCGAGGAGTTCGTCGATGTCGTGTTCGGCCTGTGGGATAGCTGGGAGGACGGCGCGTTCATCCGCGACCAGTCGAGCGGACGGTATTTCGACCCGGCGCGGCTGCATACGATGGACCACAAGGGCGAGGTCTTCGCGGTCAAGGGGCCGTTGAACGTGGCGCGGCCGGTGCAGGGCTATCCGGTGATCGCGCAGGCCGGGTCGTCGGGGCCGGGCCAGGACCTGGGCGCGCGTATCGCCGACCTGATCTACACCGCGCAGAAGACACGCAGCGATGCCGTGGCATTCTATGCCAGCGTGAAGGCGCATGGCGCGGCGGCGGGCCGCGATCCGGACTCGATGCTGGTCATGCCGGGCATCCTGCCGGTCATGGGCCGGACCCGGCAGGAGGCGCAGGATCGCTTCGATCAAATGCAGGAGCTGGTGCATCCGCGCGTCGGCTTGCCCATGCTCACGGACACCTTTGGCGACCTGTCCGGCCACGATCCCGATGGCCCGCTGCCGCCGGCACTGGAGGGGAACAATTCCGTCAAGAGCGGGCACGAGAAGCTGGCGATGCTCGGGCGGCAACAGGGCATGACGATCCGCAAGCTGTATCAAGTCATGGCCGGCGCATCCGGCCACAATGTCGTCGTGGGGACCGCGGCCGACGTGGCGGACGTGATGGAGGACTGGTTCACCGCCCGTGGCTGCGACGGGTTCAACATCATGCCGGCCTTCATGCCCGCGCCGGCCATCGAGGCATTCGAATGGCTGGTGCCGGAACTGCAGCGGCGCGGGCTGTTCCAGACGGAATACGGCGGCGACGGCACGCTGCGCGGCAGCCTGGGTTTGGCCCGCCCGGCGCATGGCAGCCACCGCCGCAGAGCCTGATCGTCCGACATAGGGGACCGAGATGACCCAGCCCTCCCGCCGACGCGCCAGGCGAAGCATTGCCCTTGCGGCGGGGCTCGTGATCGCCGCGCTGTGCCGCCCGGCGCCCGCCGCCGCCCAGGCCGAGCCGATCCCCGCGCAGGCAGCGCAGCCCGAGCTGGTCAAGCTGCTGCCGCCGCAAGCGGCCGCGTCCAAGACCTTCACCCTGGCCGTCTCGCTCGGCTCGCCGCCGGACGATTTCCGTGATGCGAAGGGCGAGATCGCCGGATGGGAGATCGACATCCTGCGCGCCGCGACCCAGGCGCTCGGCCTGCAGCTCGACTTGCGCCCGACGACGTTCGACACGCTCATCCCGGGCCTGCAGGCGAAGCGCTTCGACGGCGCGACCGGCCAGATGGGCATCAGCGACGCGCGGGAAAAGGTCGTGGACATGATCGGCACGTTGACCGGCAACGAGCTGTTTGCAGCGCTGGCCACGTCCGACATCAAGGTGGGCGGCTTGGAGGACCTGTGCGGCCTGACGGTCGGCACCACCCGCGGTTCGCGTGAGATGGTGTTTGCCGCCGAGCAGAACCCGAAATGCGAGGCGGCCGGCAAGAAGCCGATCAACGCGCTGGCGTTCAACGACGGCAACGGCGCGGCGGAGGCGTTGATGAGCCGCCGCGCCGACCTGTTCTGGCTCGGTTCCACCGCCATCAGCTATTTCGTCGCGCAATCGAAGGGCAAGGCCAAGGTCGTCGGCAGCTATACCGACACCAGCTACCTCGGCGTCGCGTTGCCGAAGGGCTCCGACATGGCCGCGCCGCTGCAGGCGGCCATCCAGCACGTCATCGACGACGGCACCTATGCCAGGATCGTGCAGAAATGGGGGCTGGAGGGCAACGCCATCAAGCAGGCGCCGCTGAACCCGACCGGCACGCCGCTTTGACGCCAGGCGGGACCCTGCTGTCCGACCTGGACGGGGCGGCGCCCGGGGACGCCATCCCGCAACGCGTGGTCCCCCTGCGCCATCCCTGGACGTGGCTCGCCAGCGCCATTGCAGCGCTGATTGCCGCCGCGGCGCTCGCCAGCGCCGCCACCAACCCGGCCTTTCAATGGCCGGTGGTGGCCGAATACATGTTGGACAAGCAGATCTTGCTCGGGCTGGCGCGCACGCTGGAGCTGACGGCCATCGCGATGTCGATCGGGCTGCTGCTCGGCACCATGCTGGCGATGATGCGGCTGTCGCCGAACCGGCTGCTGTCCACCTTGGCCTGGGGCTATATCTGGTTTTTCCGCAGCGTCCCGGCACTGGTGCAGCTCATCTTCTGGTATAACTTCGGCGCGCTGTATCCGACGATATCGCTGCACATCCCGTTCGGGCCGACGCTGTTCAGCGCCAGCACCAACGCGCTGATCACCCCGATGTTCGCCGCACTCGCCGGGCTGGGGCTGGCGCAGGCGGCCTATACGGCGGAGGTGATCCGCGGCGGCATCGCCTCGGTCCCGCATGGCCAGACGCGGGCGGCGCTGGCGCTCGGCATGCGGCCGCTCACGATCTTCCGCCGCATCGTGTTCCCGCAGGCCATGCGGGTGATCATCCCGCCGGTCGGCAACGAGGTCATCTCGATGGTCAAGAATACGTCGCTCGTGAGCGTCATCGCGCTGGCGGAACTGCTGTATACCGCCCAGCTCATCTACGCCCGCACCTACGAGACCATCCCGCTGCTGATCGTCGCGTCGCTCTGGTACCTGATCATCGTCTCGGTGCTGTCGATCGGGCAGCAGTTCCTCGAGCGCCGCTACCGGCAGCGATGACGGACATGGTGCGGATCAGGGGCCTGTCGAAGCGGTATGGCGGCCGGGAGGTGCTGCGCGGCATCGACCTCGACGTCGCGGCGGGCAGCGTCATGTGCGTCATCGGGCCGTCGGGCTCCGGCAAGAGCACCTTGCTGTCCTGCATCAACCACCTCGAGCGGATCGACGCCGGGCGGATATGGGTGGCGGGCGAGCTGGTCGGCTACCGCGAGCGGAACGGCGTCCTGCATGAATTGCCGGAGCGGCAGATCGCGGGCATGCGGCAGAAGGTCGGCATGGTGTTCCAGCAGTTCAATTTGTTTCCGCACATGACCGCGCTGCAGAACATCGTCGAGGCGCCGATCCAGGTGAGGCGCATCCGCCCGGCCCAGGCGCGCGAGCGGGCGATGGCGCTGCTCGACCGCGTCGGGCTCGCAGCGAAGCACATGATGTTCCCGGCCCAGCTCTCGGGCGGCGAGCAGCAGCGGGTGGCGATCGCGCGGGCCCTGGCGATGGACCCGCAGCTCATGCTGTTCGACGAGCCGACCTCGGCGCTCGATCCGGAGCTGGTGGGAGAGGTGCTGGCCGTCATGCAGGACCTGGCGCGGTCCGGCATGACGATGATCGTGGTGACGCACGAGCTGGCCTTCGCCCGCGAGGTCGGCGACGAGCTGGCCTTCATGGATGCCGGCATGATCGTCGAGCGCGGGCCGCCCCGGGCCGTGCTGAGCGCCCCGCAGGAGCGCCGCACGAAGGATTTCCTTGCCCGGGTGTTTTAGCCCCGCGGTCAGGTCCGCCCAGCGGTGACGTTTCTAAAAGGGCTCATGCCGGCGTCTTCAGATGGTCGTACGTCGCCGTCAGCCGCTGCGTGAGGTAGGCGCCGGCGGTGATCGGCGCGTAGCGCGGGGTGGCGCCGGGGGCGAGGCAGGTGGGCAGCGCCTCCACCAAAGCGTCCGGATTGGCGTCGCCGAAGAACGCGACCGAGTAGCGCTCGGCGGCCGGACGCAGCACGCGGTGCGCGGTGGACACGTACACGTCGTTGGTCCAGCGCATGAGGCAGTCGCCGATGTTGCAGACGAACGCGCCCTCGATATGCGGGGCGTCCAGCCACGCGCCATCGCGCCGTCGCACCTGCAGGCCGGCGACGCCGTCCGTCGCCAGGATGGTGAGATTGCCGTAGTCGGTATGCTCGCCGGCGCCCAACTCGCCCCTGCCCGCCTCCGGCCCGGCGGGATAATGCAGCAGCCGCAGCGTGGAGGCCGAGCGGGCGAGCTTGTCCGCGAAAAAGCCCTCGTCCAGCCCGAGGTCGAGCGAGAAACCGCGATGGATGCTGTCCTGCAGCCGCTCGCACGCCGCGAAATAGGCCAGCAGGGTCTCCCGCAGGCCCGGCACCGGCGGCCACAGGTTCGGCCCGCGGAACGGCGCGCCCGCCAACACGTCGGGATCGTCCGGCGGCAGGTCCAGGCCGACGTTGAACGCTTCTTTCTGGTCGGGCGCCGCCGTCTCGTCCAGCCGCTCGGTGCCGAAGCCGACATAGCCGCGGTTGTGCGGCGACAGCTTGACCGAGACCCGCTCCTTCTCCGCGTCCGGCAGCGCGAACAGCCGGGCGGCGGCGGCGAACACGTCACGCTGCAAGGGGGCCGGGATGCCGTGGCCGGTGACGTAGAAGAACCCGACCTCGCGGCAGGCTTGGCCCAGCGCGGCGGCGACGGCCCGGCGCGGCCCAGGCTCCGGCGCGCGCAGGCCGGATACGTCGATCACAGGGATACCGTCCATAACCACCTCTCAACGTTCATCACGGAAATAGCGCACGCCCAGCGCCGCCGGCACCAGCAGCCGCCGCTTCGTCCCGGCCAGCAGGGCCGGGAACGCTTTCGCCCCATGCGTCGCGGTCCACGCCCTCGCCC
>CAZZWN010000147.1:0-1478 GCA_964657765.1 uncultured Acetobacteraceae bacterium | reverse complement strand
GTCCCGGCCAGCAGGGCCGGGACGAATATGCAGGCGATCGTGCCGAGATAGGGCAGCATGGACAGGAAAGCCGGCGGCACCGGCCAGTTGCGCGCCTGGCCCACGAAGCCCCGCGCGGTGATGATCCCGAACAGGAATACGGACCTTATCGCTGGCGTCCTTGATCTCGCCGATGAACGGTGTGTAGCCGGCCAGCATCTTTGTCCGGATGGCGTCCGCCTGCGCCCGGATTGGGCTGGGAACGTTTTCGCCCATGTCGAGCAGGGTTTGCTGGCCCGGCATCCAGTTGCCCTCGAGGCGCGCCTGCATCTGGCCGACATAGTACTTGCTCCAGTCCACGACGATGGAGCTGATGTAGGACTTCGGGCCGTAGCGGCGCACGTCGGTATTCCACATCACCGCCGGCACGCCGCGCTGTTCTACCACCTGCAGATAGGCGGTCTCGTCCATCACGCCGAAGAGCGCATCGCAGCCGTTGTCGATCAGCGCCGTTCTGGCCTGCGCCGCCGCCTGTGGGCAGGTCTGCTTGACCGCGAGCAGGCCCTGGTGGTGCGACGAGGCCCAGCCCTAGTCGGAGATCGGTCCGACGAGGCGTGTTCCTCGGCGCCTAGAGCGGCGGACGGCCGGCGATGCTGTCCAGCGGATAGCGGATCATCTCGGCGACCAGCGCCGCGGTGCCCTGTGCCTTGGACAGCGTCATGCGCCGCCCCCGCTCCGCGTCCGCGTCCGTGGCGTCCCCGCAGGCGCCGGAGGGATGCAGGTCCTGCGCCTGCCAGCCGAAGCCCACGCCTGAGCCCTCGGCGCGGAGGAACCGGTATTCCTGCTCGATCCCGATCGTGCGCGGCGCGAAATCCGCACATGCCGCCGCCTGCACCAGGCCGGGCCGCAAATGCATGATCTCGGAGGTCTCGGCCGCACCTGCATGGATGCCGTGCCGTGCTTCCTGCGCGCTGAACAGCCCGCCTTCGCCGTGCAGCCCAGACAGGTTGGCCGCCACCGCGAACATCCCCAGCCGCACCCGCAGGTCACGCGCCACGATGTCCATGACTTGCGGCTGCCCGCCATGGCTGTTGAGCATCAGGAACTTGCGCACGCCGGCGCGCGCGACGGACTCGCCGATCTCGGTCCACACCCGGATCAGCGTCTCGGCGCTGAGCGTCAATGTGCCGGGATAGGCGAGGTGCTCGTTCGACTTGCCGATATGGCTCGTTGGCAGCACCAGCACGCTGTCGGGCATCAGCGGCATCGCGGCGGCGACCGCGCCCTCGTTGATGAAGTCGTCCACGCCCACCGGCAGATGCGGCCCGTGCTGCTCGACCGCCGCGACCGGCAGGATGGCGACGGTGGCAGCGGGGTCCAAATGCTCGAACTCTGGCCAGGCGAGGTCCCGCCACCAGCGCGCCACGCTAGGCCGCCTGCGTCTGGTAGCTGCGCATCTTGCCGGGGTTCAGCAACGCGTGCGGGTCCATGTCCGCCTT
>CAZZWN010000146.1:0-8946 GCA_964657765.1 uncultured Acetobacteraceae bacterium | reverse complement strand
CGGCGATGTCCGGCAGCAGGGCGGCGGCCTCCTCCATGCCGGTGGGCAGGTCGAGGTCGAGCGCGAAAGCCAGGCCGCGCGGCGTTGGCGGCACCGGGCGGGCGGGCATCGCGAAGGCGAACAGCTCCAGCAGGTCCAGGCATGGGAACCCGTCGCGGCCGCCCAGCCCCAAGCGGCGGAGCGTCGCGGGGGCATGCACCAAAAGCGGTATGGCGCCTTGCAACGCGAGGGCGGCCTCGGCGACATCGAGGCTCAGCAGCTCCCCATCCGTGCTGAGCACGGCGGCGCGGCCATGCCCGGCCACGACGGCCGGCGCGTTCGGGATGAGCAGGGGGGCGGGCGGCGGCATCGGCGGCCTGTGTACGGTGAACCATGGGGCGCGGGCAATGCCGCGCATACGGTGTAGGTAGGGGCGCGGTCGATGCCGCGCGGGGCAATCGCTTCAAATCGGTAGATTTTCTCCATGAACCCGTCTGGCGCGATTGACCCGGGACCCCCCCATTTCTAGCTTGCAGCCATGCCAGCACATTCGCATCACGCTCCTGGACCGATCCCGAAGGCATGGCCGTTCGAGGAAGCGGCAAAGGTGGCCGAGCGCCTCCAGGCCAGCGGCAAGGAAATCGCGCTGTTCGAGACGGGATACGGGCCATCGGGCCTGCCGCATATCGGCACCTTCGGCGAGGTCGCGCGCACGACCTGGGTGCGGCAGGCCTACACGGAGCTGACCGGCCGGCCCGCCCGGCTGCTGGCGTTCAGCGACGACATGGACGGGCTGCGCAAGGTGCCGGACAACGTGCCGAACCGGGAAATGCTGGAGGGCTTCCTGGGCCAGCCTTTGACCCGCGTGCCCGACCCGTTCGGCACGCACCCCAGTTTTGGTGCGCATAACAACGCCCGGCTCCGCGCCTTCCTCGACAGCTTCGGCTTCGAGTACGAGTTCGCGTCCAGCACCGACTACTACGCCGCAGGCCGGTTTGACGCCGCCCTGCTGCGCACGGCCGAGCGGCACGACCAGGTCGTGGCGGCTGTCTTGCCAACGCTGCGTGCCGAACGCCGCGCAACCTACTCGCCGTTCCTGCCGCTTCACCCACGCACCGGCCGGGTGATGCAGGTGCGCATCGACGAGGTGGACGCCGCCGCCGGCACCGTCACGTGGCAGGACCCGGACAGCGGCGAGCGGTTCGAGACGCCCGTGACCGGCGGCGCATGCAAGCTGCAGTGGAAGGCCGATTGGGCGGCGCGCTGGTTTGCCCTGGGCGTCGACTACGAGATGTCGGGAAAGGACCTGATCGACAGCGTGAAGTTATCCGGCCGGATCTGCACGATCCTGGGCAGCGCGCCGCCGATCGGCTTCACCTACGAGCTATTCCTGGACGAGCACGCGCAGAAGATCAGCAAAAGCAAAGGGAACGGCCTGTCTGTTGACGAGTGGCTGCGCTATGCCCCACCGGAAAGCCTGGCGCAGTTCATGTACAACTCACCGCACCGCGCCAAGCGGCTGTTTTTCGACGTCATCCCGCGCGCGGTCGACGAGTACCTCGCCAACGCCGCCAAACTGCCGGAGCAGGACATGGCCGCCCGGCAGACCAACCCGGCCTGGCACATCCAGGGCGGCCGCAACGCCGGCGCAGCCAGCCCGGTGCCATTCGGCATGCTGCTGAACCTCGCGAGCGTCGTGAACGCCGATACGCCGGACATGCTCTGGGGCTTCCTGCAACGCTACAGCCCCAGTGCCGCGCCCGGCGTGAGCCCGTTCTTCGACGGCCTGGTCGGCTACGCCATCGCCTACTACCGCGACTTCGTCAGGCCGTCGAAGCAGTATCGCGACCCGGCCCCCATCGAGCGCACGGCGCTTCTTGACCTCGCGGGCATGCTGGCCGCCCTCGACCACGGCGTCACGGCAGAGGCGATCCAGGACGTGGTCTACGAAGTCGGCAAGCGGCATCCGTTCCCGGAGCTGAAGGCCTGGTTCGGCTGCCTGTACCAAGTCCTGCTCGGCCAAGCCGAGGGACCGCGCTTCGGCGGTTTCGTAGCGCTTTATGGCGTGCCGGAGACCATCGCCCTCATCCGCAGCCGCCTCGACGCCAGCAGCGCTGCATCAGCCGCCGCCGCTCCAGACGCAGCCTAACGATGCAGTCCCTGAAGAAAATTGCCCGACAACTGCCGGCGCTGCTGGGCGTGGCCCTGCTGGTCGGCGCGATCTGGGTGATCTGGAAAGAGTTCCGCCATCTCAAGGTCGCGGACATCAAGCTGGCGCTCTCGGCCATTCCCCAGCGCGCCTTGCTGTTCTCGTTCGCCTGGACCGTGCTGTCCTATAGCGTGCTGACGTTGTACGACCGGCTCGGCACCATCTATGCCGGGCATAAAGTCAGCTATGGCCGGGTCTCGTTCGCGTCGTTCTGCGCCTATGCGCTCTCGCACAACCTTGGCTTTGCCGCGGTGTCAGGTGCTGCGGTGCGCTACCGGCTCTATGCGCATTGGGGACTGACGCCGTTTCAGATCGCCAAGGTGGTGGCGTTCTGCAGCCTGACCTTCGCGCTCGGCGGGCTGGTGCTGGGCGGGGTGATCCTGTTCCTGGAACCCGACGCCATACCGTTCTTCGGCACGCGGGTGCCGAACTGGGCCATGTATGCGATCGGCGCAGCGCTGTGGCTCGTGGTCGCGGCCTATGTCAGCCTGTCGCGCTTCGTCGGCACCGTCCGGCTGTTCGGCGCCGAGGTCACGCTGCCGGACTGGCGCATGGCGATCGTGCAGGTGGCGCTCGCGACGCTGGACGTGGCGGTCACGGCCGCGATCTTCTACCAGTTGCTGCCGGACGTGCCGGGGCTGACCTACGTCCGCTTCCTTGGCGTCTATGTCGCCTCCTACACGGCCGGCCTCGCCGCCAACCTGCCCGGCGGGCTCGGCGTGTTCGACACCGCCATGCTGCTGGGCCTCGAGCCCTACCTGCAACCGCCGCAGATCCTCGGCGCCATCGTGGTGTTCCGGCTCTATTACTACATCATTCCCCTGTTCCTCGCCGGCACGCTGTTCGCGGGCAACGAGATCCTGCTCCGCGGCGGCGCGCTGTTTAAGACGGGCACCCTCGGCCGCAGCACCCAGGCCCTGGCGCGCTGGAGCGAGCCGGACTTCGCCGCCGGCGCCGCCACGGGTGCGGTCGCGTTGTGCGGCGCATTGCTGCTGGCGCTGGGCGTGCTGGACAACCGTCCGGATTTCTCCTGGATCGACCCGGACTACGCCGACATCGCGGCGAATGCCGGGCAGTTCGTGCCGTCATTGATCGGCGCCGCATTGCTCGTGCTGTCGATCGGGCTGTCGCAGCGGGTGACCCTGGCCTGGGGCGCCACGATCGTGTTGCTGCTGGCCGCGGCCGGGTTCACCGCGGCACAGGGCACCGACTTGTGGATCCCAGGCGTGCTCATCCTGGCGACGCTGCTTGTGGCACCGTTCCGCGACGCCTACTACCGCCACGCGCGGCTGCTTTCGGGTCCATTGCAGGCCGGGACTGCGGTGCCGCTATTCGCGCTCGTGGTGTGCGTGCTGGCGCTGTCGGCGTTCGAGCCGACGATGCGGACCATGGCGGAGAATAGCTGGATCGAGGTCGTGCTGTCCCCGGACGTCCCGAACAGCCTGCGCATGTCGGTCGCCTTGGCGGTGCTTTTGGCGTTGGTGGCGATCTGGCGGCTCATCCGGCCCGGCCGCGTCGGCTGGATGCCGTGGGCCGGAGAGGGCCGCCGCCGCTACGCCGAGCTCGGCGCCGTGCCGCCGGTGCAGGCGGACGGCATCGTCATGGGCGAGGCAGGGCGCGCCGGCATTCCGTTCCGCCGCATCGGGCGCGTGCTGCTCGGCTTGGGCGACCCGGCCGGCTCGGTGCAGGACCGGGTGTCGGCCATCTGGAACCTGCGCGACCTGGCGCAGCAGGAGGGCCTGGACACCGCAGTATGGCGCGCCGGCCCCGGGTTGCTGAAGGTATACGCCGACCTCGGCCTCACCGCCCTGCCGCTCGGGGCGGACGGCTTGCCGCTGCCGGAACGCAAGGACGACGCGCCGCTGGTTGCACAATATCTGTGCTGCCGTGCCGAGCGCGACCTTTCGTTGCTGCTGCCGCTGCTGCCTACCCTGGCGGAGGCCGGCCTGGGCGGGCGCGGCAAAGCCGCCTAATCTGGAGCCGGCTAACTTAGGGAAAGAATAGAGTGGCCAGCCCTGTGCATAGTGCGAATGCAAGGCGGTGGGGCCGGAGCCGGGTCCAGCCTACCACGCTGTCTTTGGCAACCACGGCAAAGGGATCGACAGTTGTTTAGAATCGCTAGAGGATCCCGTATCAGCGAAGGCTTGCCGCACCCGCTCGGCGCGACATGGGATGGCGTCGGCGTCAATTTCGCCCTGTTTTCCGCCCATGCGACCCGGGTCGAGCTCTGCCTGTTCGACCAGGAGGGCCGCACCGAGCTGGAACGGATCGAGCTACCAGAGTACACGGATGAGATCTGGCATGGCTACCTGCCCGACGCCCGGCCCGGCACGGTTTATGGCTACCGCGTGCACGGCCCCTGGGACCCCAACGCCGGACACCGCTTCAACGCGCACAAGCTGTTGCTCGACCCCTACGCCAAGGGCCATGTCGGCGAGCTGGTCTGGGGTCCCGAGGTGTTCGGCTATCGGCTGGAGACCGGCGACGACCTGACCTTCGACAAGCGCGACAGCGCGGCCAACATGCCGAAATGCGTCGTCATCGACCCGGCCTTCACCTGGTTGCGCGACCGGCGTCCGGAGGTGCCGTGGGAACAGATGATCCTGTACGAAACCCATGTCCGCGGCTACACCAAGAACCATCCTGCGGTACCCGAGTCGCTCCGCGGCACCTTCTCCGGCATGGCGAGCAAGGAGGTCGTGGACTGGATCTGCCGCCTGGGCGTCACGAGCGTCGAGCTGCTGCCGATCCACACCTTCATCAACGATAGCACGTTGATGGAGAAGGGACTGACCAACTACTGGGGCTACAACACCATCGGCTTCTTCGCGCCCGACCCGCGCTATTCCAGCAAACCGGCCTTCGCCCATGCCGAGTTCAAGGAGATGGTCGCCCATCTGCACGATGCTGGGCTCGAGGCGATTCTCGATGTCGTCTACAACCATACGGCCGAGGGCAACGAGCGCGGCCCGAGCCTGTCGTTCAAGGGCATCGACAACGCGTCGTACTACCGTCTTTTGCCGGATCAAAAACGCTTTTATATCAACGACACCGGCACCGGGAACACGCTTAACCTGTCGCATAGCCGCGTGCTGCAGATGGTGACGGACAGCCTGCGCTACTGGGTGCAGGAGATGCACGTCGACGGCTTCCGCTTCGACCTCGGCACCATCCTCGCGCGCGAGCAGCATGGCTTCGACGAGAGCAGCGGCTTCCTGCACGCCTGCCGGCAGGACCCGGTCCTGAACAGCGTGAAGCTGATCGCCGAGCCCTGGGATTGCGGGCCCGGCGGCTATCAGGTGGGCGGCTTTCCGCCGGGCTGGGCGGAGTGGAACGACAAGTTCCGCGACGACGTCCGGCGGTTCTGGCGAGGCGACGAGGGCATGGCGTCGGCGATGGCGGCGCGGTTGTCGGCGTCGGCGGACATGTTCAACAAGCGCGGCCGCAAGCCGTGGTCGACGGTGAACTTCATCACCGCGCATGACGGCTTCACCCTGCATGACGCCGTCAGCTACAACGACAAGCATAACGCCGCCAACGGCGAGGACGGCCGCGACGGCAGCGGCAGCAACTATAGCTTGAACTACGGCGTCGAGGGCGAGACCGATGACGAGGACACGAACGAGTGCCGCCGCCGCCACATGCGCAACATGCTGGCCACGCTTCTGCTGTCGCAGGGCACGCCGATGATCCTGGCCGGCGACGAGTTCGGCCGCACCCAGAAGGGCAACAACAATGCCTACTGCCAGGACAACGAGATCAGCTGGTTCGATTGGGAGCTGCCGGAGTGGGCGCAGACCCAGGTCGCGCTGGTGCAGCGGCTGACCCGGCTGCGGCACGACTACCCCATCCTGCGCCGCGGCCGATTCTTCACCGGCACGACAATCGACGCATTGGATGTGAAGGACGTCACCTGGATCAACGCGTCCGGCGCCGAGATGGAAGACCGGGATTGGCACGATCCCGGCATGAAGTGCTTCGGCATGCTGATCGACGGCCGCGCGCAGGCCACCGGCATCCGCAAGCCCGGCAGCGACACGACCATGCTGATCGTGCTGAACGCGCATCATGACCTCGTGACGTTCACCCTGCCGGAGTGCACCAACGGCAAGGCTTGGGAGCTGGTGTTCGACACCAATGTGCCCGACCGCGACGACCGGCAGAGCTTTGCGATCGGCGACACCTACGCCGTCACCGGCGGCTCGCTGCTGCTGTTCGCGCTGCACTCCTGATGTCGCTCGCGTTCGTGCATGGCGGCCCGACCCTGACGACGGTCAAGGTGGACGCCTACAATGCCGAGCTGCAGGACGGCGAGGGCTTCATCGGCGACCGCGCCAGCAACCGCGCCTTCCGCTCGCTGCTGGACGACATCCGCGGGCAGGTCGCGGCGGACGGCGACGACCCGATCGGCAGCGAGCCCAGCAAGGACATCAGCAAGCGCAAGCTGGACAAGCTGCTGGTGGATGGCGATCCAGAGGCGGCCGGGGTCGTGCATGGCGCAATCGAGGCTTTTGCGCAGGAGTTCGCCGCCGTCATCCGCCGGTTCCTGAAGTTGGAAGAATGGCAGGACACCCAGCGCATCGTCGTCGGCGGCGGGTTGCGCGGCAGCCGGGTTGGCGAGCTGGCGATCGGGCGGACCGCGGTGCTGCTGCGGTCGGAGGGGATCGAGATCGAGATGGTTCCGATCCGGCACCATCCCGACGAGGCCGGGCTGATCGGCGGCGCGCTTCTGGCGCCGAGTTGGATTTTCGCCGGGCACAACAGCATCCTGGCACTGGACATAGGCGGCACCAACGTGCGCGCCGGCCTCGTCGAGCTCAATCTGAAGCGTGCGCCGGACCTATCCCGTGCGGCCGTCGACGCGAGCGAGTTGTGGCGGCACCGCGACGAGCAGCCGAGCCGCGACGAGGCGGTCGACCGCATCGTCGCCATGCTGAACGGGCTGATCAAGCGCGCCGCCAAGGACGAGTTGCGGCTGGCGCCCTTCATCGCCATCGGCTGCCCCGGGCTGATCTCCTCCGACGGCTCGATCAAGCGCGGCGGCCAAAACTTGCCGGGCAACTGGGAGCAGGAGCACTTCAACCTGCCCGACCGGCTGCGGGCGGCAATCCCGCGCATCGGCAATCACGAGACCTACATCGTGATGCACAACGACGCCGTGGTGCAGGGGCTGAGCCAGGCGCCGTTCATGCACGACGTCGAGCGGTGGGGCGTCATGACGATCGGCACCGGGCTGGGCAATGCACGGTTCACCAATCGCCCGACTAAATGAGCGTCTAATAGGCCTCAGCCCGCCATCATACGCGCCAGCGCCTGGCCGGACAGGAACGCCGCCTCGACCCGCGCGCCCAGGCACCAGTCGCCGCAGACCCCGAGCCCGGCCCCCGCATCCCACAATGCCGGCACGCCAAGCGGCGCATCGGCAATCGCATAGCGCCAACGGTGCACGGCGGCATAGGACGGTGTCGCATCGATCCCTGTGGCGGTCCGAAACGCAGCTTGCAACGCTGCCAGCGCTGCATCGGGCGGATCCTCCAGGTGCTCGCGCGACCACTCCGGCCCTGCTTGCGCAACCCAGCATTCCGGCATCGCGGCACGGCCGGGACGGGAGCTGTCACGCGCGATCCAACGGAGCGGGCCGTTGTCCAACCTGATGACGTCCGGTGCCGGCGCAGCTTCGGGGAAGGCCAGCATCATGGCCCAGCACGGCGCCATGCCGGCGCGTGCGGCCTCGTTGGCAAAGCCGTGCGGACGCAACAGCCCTGCGGCCTGAGGCGCCGGGATCGCGACCGCCACCCGGTCGAACGGCCCGGCGAGCTCGCCGCCGCAGTCCGATACCAAGCCCGGCGGCGTCGTCTCCGCGTTCCTGTGGCGCACCATCCAGCCGTCGGCCTCCGGATGCAGGAAAGCCACGTGCCGGGCCGTCCGCATCGTGCCGATCCCTTGCCGTTCGATGTGCCCGGCCAGCGCAGACATGCCGGGCACGCCGCACCAGTGCCCGTCGCCGGATGCCGGCCAGAGCGCCGCGTCGCCGCTTGCCGCCATCGCCGACATCACCGCAGCGAACGCTGGGTCGTGGCAGGCCGCATACTGCGCGCCATGGTCGAACATGAGGCCCTGCGTCCGCCGGGTCGCGAGACGTCCGCCGATGCGGCGGCCTTTGTCGAACAGCGTGACCTGCGCGCCTGCGCCATGCAGTGCCGCGGCACAGGCCAACCCGGCAATGCCAGCGCCGACGATCGCGATACGAAACCTGTTTGGTTGAGATATTTTCAATACTGTTCTGCCTCAGCTTCGCGGGTGCGCCTCGATTTACAGTTGCGCATGACGGCAGGGCTGCCGATAACAGGGCGGCACAGCTGCAGGATTAATAATGAGCCGGCCCGCCCTACGCATTATCCGGCACGATGCAGCAGATGGCTCTGCCCGCTTCGATTTTGAGGTCTGGAACCCGTGGACTGCCGCCTACGAGCCACAGCCGGACTTGCCGAGCGCCGTCCGGCAAGTGGATGCGCTGTTGGACCGGGTGCGCCAGGCCTGGGTCAGCCAGGATCCGGTGCAGTCCACCCTGCAGGACGTGCCCGATCCCGACCTGCCGGAGGAGCTGGAGTGGGCGGAGTTCCGCTGCAGCGCCCAGGCCAACCGGGTGCACGAGACCCGCAATTTCGACTCGCTGCACTGGCGCAAGGCGATGGGCGGGCGCAGCGGAGCGCTCGAAACCACCTGCAACGAGGTTGGCTTCGGGCCAGGCTAGGCCA
>CAZZWN010000145.1:0-8962 GCA_964657765.1 uncultured Acetobacteraceae bacterium | reverse complement strand
CTGAACTTCGGCCAGGTGCGCAAGCTGCTGCGCGGGATGGTCGGCCTGCGGCCGTCCGGCCCCGCCCTGGAGCGCAAGCGCAAGCAGCGCGATGCCCCTGCCATTCCGGTTGCCCAGCGCTGGGAACAACGCAAACGGATCAGCCGGGGCTCGGCCACCTGGGGCTACCTCACCGGCCAGCGCGCTCTGCCCGCGAGTGTGCTGGTGGCGGCCGATCTGTGCGACGTCGCGCGCGAGGGGCCGCATGGGAGCGGCTGGTTCGCTCACCGCAACCACACAGGCGTGCTGACCGGCATCGAGATGCGTGGCCCGGACTGGCGCGGCTTTTCCGAGAACACGGACAAAAGCCTGTTCCGCTTGCCGGGCGGCACGGGCACGCTGATCCGGCTGGCAGTGTGCGAGGCGCCGATCGACGCGCTCAGCCTAGCAGCGCTGGAAGGCTTGCGGCCCGACACGCTCTACGTCTCCACCACGGGTGGCATGGGGCCGCTGACGCTCACCTGCCTCGACGCGCTGCTGCAGGAGTTGGCTGCCCAGCCCGAGGGCGTGCTGGTCGCGGCGACCGACGCGGACCGGCAAGGCGAGCGCTATGCCGAACGCCTGGCGGTGATGGCGACGGCTGCAGGCGTGCGCTCGGAGCGTCTCGTGCCGCCGAACGGGCTGAACGACTGGAACGACGTCCTAAAGCAGGGGATGGGACGATGAGGCCCGATCGCGCCTGGGTGCGCCTGGACAGTGGCCGGCGGCTCGACCTGCTCGACCCGCAGCCGGATGCATGGGACGACCGTGATCTTGCTGTGGCCTTGTCGCGCACCTATCGCTGGGGCGGGCACTCGAAGTTCGACGCGCCGCTGTCCGTTGCACAGCACAGCTTGACAGTATTAACGCTGCGACAGCAAATGCAGCCACACCAGCCCTTGACGCCCAGTGAAGCATTGCGAGAGCTATTGCATGATGGCGACGAGGGTTTTCTGTGCTTTGACCCGATTTTTCCAGTTAAGTGTCACCTTGGCACCGAATTCCACGCGCTCACGGGCCGGCTTCGTGCGGCAATTACCGCACGCTATGGCCTGCCTGACTGGCGCACGGACGACTACATCCTGCACAAGCGGGCCGACCACCTTGCTGCGTCCTCTGAAGCCGTCCACCTCGCTGGCTGGCGTCACGACGAGTTGCGCGAGACGCTCAACATCCAGCTCACGCCGCTGCGGCACGACCCGCTGCCGCTGCTCGACGGCCTGCAGCCCTGGGAGCCATGGCCGGCACGGCACGCGGCAGCGCTGTTCCTGCACAAGCTGCGCGAGCTCGACGGCGCGGCCTACGTCGAAGCGCCAGCCGACCTGACGGCAGCGATCGAGCACGAGGCGACGCTGGCCAGGCTCGGCGCCGCCTTCTCCCGGCTGCCCCCTCGCTCGCGGACGCGCTGCGCCCGCCCACTCGCCGGCAACAGCCTCACCGACACGTTCGTCTTCGTCGAGGCGGACGACATCTCGCAGCAGCACCTGGAAGGTGTGATCGTCGACGGCGAGTGCGACGCGCAGGGCCAATGGGTGCTGGACGGCAGATTTACCGTGTTCACGACCGACGAGGAACTCGTCACCGTAGACGGCTCGGTCTGCACGGTAGAGGTCCAGTGACACGGAACGGCGGGCCGCACACGGGGAAACGGGAACGGCGGAGATGCCAGGACCGGGCGAGGTGCAGGCCATGCAGAACCGGGACGTGAGCGTGGCGGCGGCATCAGGAAGCCGAGACGAGAAAGCGAAGCCGAGCGCAGGAGAAGCCCTGCCGCTGCGCGCCGGGAGCCGCAAGGGCAGGGGCCTGCGGCCCGCGCTGCGCGCGCCCTTGCCCCACCCGGCGCGAAGCGGCTGCCGGGCTGGGTTCTCAGAAATGCTGAGGACGCAGCAGAGGGACGGCAACGATGAAATGGAACGAGAAGGTGCGCGTGGCAATCGGCGCGGTGCTGCTGGCAGCGATGCTGTTCGTCCTAGTGGCGGCTCCGGGCTTCCTATCCGACCGGGACTCCACGGCGCCGCTGCACCCCCGGCAGGAGGCACGGCAATGAAGGACCTCCTCCGGCAGATCGCGGCCCTGCCGCAGGTCAACGGCGTCCTGGCGGTCAAGCCGCTCGACGGCTCGGGATCGGGCAGCCTTTGCCTGACCCGCACCGACAGCATCTCCGAGCCGGTCGTGGCCATCGTGCATGGGTATGGCGGCGAAGCCGTGGGCTACGCCCGCTTGCTGTCGGGCGCCCCGGCCATGCTCGACTTGTTGGCAGGTTTGCTGCTGCAATGGGGAAAGGCGGTCGAAGACGATAGCGAGATCAACGGCGGCGATGCCGTCGAGTGGCTGTCCCAATTTACCATGGACGCACGCGAGGTGCTTTTGGCGATGGTCGGCCCGTCGACGCCGGAGCAGGAGCAATCGTCATGAGCGTGCGCCAGTTCCTCGACGTGTCCAGCGGCCATCTTTCGGTTGAGACCTGGAAGTGGCTGGACACAGTGACTTGTGACGACAACGTGCGCGACCCGCGCAATGCCCATGCCGAGATCCTGGGCGGGCGCACGCGCCACGGCTGGTTCGTCTGGGCCAACGAAGATCCGATCACACCGGTCCCGGCCGACCTCGCGGCCGTGTTGCGGCTCGCCCGGCAGCGAGGGTGCGCCTACGCGCTGCTCGATTGCGACGCGCTGCCGATGGAGGACCTGCCGGTCCTGCATCCCGACTTCCCAGGCGCATCCATCCCGGACTGACCCCCGCGCCGGCCGGCCGACCGCCTCCATCATCAACCCCATCGCATCCCGCCATCCCAGCCTGGATGGCGGGATGCGCCTGCACGAGGTCCACCATGCCCATCATCACCGACGCAACCCGCTGGAAAGCCGTGTCGGCCGGCGAGGAGTCCTACCACGTCGTCGACATCCTCGTGGACCTCCCCGGAGGCGGCCACGTCGCCAGCGTGACCAGCTTCGAGGTCTACGGCCAGGTCTGCGCCGCCACCCACGCCCATGCCACCCTGATCGCTGCCGCGCCCTTGCTGCTGTGCCTGCTGCAGCAGGCCCGCGCCGCGCTGCCCGATGCCTGGTTCGCCGTGAGGTCCGGCGTGCCGCGCGAGCTGATCGAGGCGATCGACGCGGCAATCAGCACCGCGACAGCGCCGCCAGCGAAGCAACCGGCGCTCTCGCTTCCCCCCACGCCGCCGGCCGTTGCCTAAAGGAGCCCCTGCCATGTCCGGATCCACCCGCCGCCGCGCCTTGCGGACCCGCCGCGCCGAGCGGCGCAGGACCGTCGAATTGCACATTTTCTCATTTTGCTTCCCGGAGCTGAACGGCTTCCACCGCCAGGCAGCCGTGCTGGTGCGCGGCAAGATGGGGCAGACCGCTGCGATCGGCCCAGCCTACGAGCAGGCCGGCGCGCTCGGGCACGGCTCGCCGTTCTGCACAAACATCCGCACGGTTCGGGCGCCGCGGCCGACGCCGGCGCTCGATGCGCTCTGCATGAAGGCCACCGCATTCCCTGATTTCACGGCGTTGCTGACAGCCCCGGCCGGCTACCGGCCGAGCATCCGATTGGACCTGCTCGGCCGCGACGGTGCGGTGCTGGCCCGCGCCTACGACCGGACCCAGGCGGCATGGGGCGACCCGCGCCACGCCTTTGTCACCGGCGGCATCCCACGCCGGACAGCCGCTGTTCCTGCAACCGCAGAGGCCGCGTGCAATGGACGCTGACGGCGGCGGCGCTGACCTGGCCCAGCCGGTCTGCTGGTTCTGCGGCGAACCCGAACTGATCGACATCGCCGATATCTGGACCGATTCGAATTTTCTGCTGAATACCTGCTGCCCCGCGCTTTTAGACAGCGTAGCGGCTGGCATGGATGACGACCCCGCCTGGGGACGCGAGCTGCTGCGCCGTCTCGGTGCGGAGGAGATCACCGGCCACCGGTTGCGCCGCGTGAGCGATGGCGATGGCTGCCACCCCATGCTCGACTGGCAGCTTGAGATCCGCCCGGTCCGGTTCGCGGCGGCACGGGCCTTCGTTGCTTCCCATCACACGCACTGCCGGCCGCCCGTTGGCTGGATTTTGGGACAAGCGTCTGGAGCGGCCGGCAGATGCTTGGCGTGGCCACTGTCGGCAACCCAGTGGCCCGTGCGCTCAACGGCCGCGGCGTTGCCGAACTGGCCAGGCTCTGCGTCAGACGCGACGTCGCGCCGCTGTTGCGATGGAATGCGGCCTCCATGCTGCTGGGTGAAGCAGCGCGCTGCGCCGAACGCGCAGGGTTCAAGATCATCGTGACCTACACCCGCGAAGATGAAAGCGGGACAAGCCTGAGAGGCGCGGGATGGACGTCCGAATCTCGCGTGCGCCCGCGCAGTTGGCACAGCGCGAAACGGCCTCGCAGCAACGCTAATGCCGACATCGGCAAGATCCGTTGGTCGCGCATCCTGCGGCCTAAGCTGAACGTGCCGGTCAGGCCGCGCCGCGCGGAACCGGCCACGCTCCCTGATTGGATGCAGATAGGCGGGGCCGAGCTGGGCCAATTCCCAAGCGTGCCGGTCGCCTGACAGCTTTCCCCGCGACACCAGCCCCGGCACGCCGCATCCAGACTTGAGCCGAGAGAGCAGCCGCCTGCGGCGTGGCTCGCACCGGCGATCGTCCGCGCATCAATCCCCCGAACACCCCTGATCCGGCCATGCGCCGGCAGAAAGGACCCATGCCATGCAAATCAGCACCCGGGATCACCGGACGATCAAGCACGCCCACATTTTTTGCGGCCTCGGTGGAGGTGCGCGTGGTTTCAACCGGGCGACTGCGCGGGTCGGCACGCTGGAGGCAGACTTCCGCTGCCTGGGCGGCGTCGACGTGGACGCCGATGCCATCCGCGACTTCTCCCGCCTCGCCGGGGTGCCCGGCACTTGCCTCGACCTGTTCGACCGCGAGCAATACGTGGCGTTCCACGGGTGCCAGCCTCCAGACGGGTGGCGCGAAGCAACCGCGGCCGACATCCACGCCGCATTCAGCAATGAAAGCCCCGACATCGTGTTCCTGTCCGCACCCTGCAAAGGGTTCAGCGGCCTGTTGTCGGAAACCAAGAGCAAGACGGCGAAGTACCAGGCCCTCAACCGTTTGACGCTCCGAGGCGTCTGGCTCACGCTGGAAGCCTACGCCCCCACGACGCCTATATCGCTGTTGATATTCGAGAATGTGCCCCGGATCGCAACCCGCGGCCGCGCCCTGCTCGACCAAATCACGTCGCTGCTGCGGTCTTACGGCTATGCCGTAGCAGAAACCACGCACGACTGCGGCGAGCTGGGTGGCCTCGCGCAGTCGCGCAAGCGCTTCCTGCTCGTGGCCCGGCACATGGCCACCGTGCCGCCGTTCCTGTACGAGCCGCCGAAGCGCGCCCTGCACGGCGTGGGCGACGTGCTCGGGAAACTGCCGCTGCCGGGCGACATGCGCGCAGGACCGATGCACCGGGTTCCCCTTCTGCAATGGCAAACCTGGGTGCGGCTGGCCTTCGTCACGGCCGGGTCGGACTGGCGCAGCCTCGCACGGCTCCGGGTGGTCGACGGCCACCTCGCCGATTATGCGCTCACGCCGGACACGGCCTGGCGCAACGGCACGCTCGGCGTCACCGCGTGGGATGCAGCCACGGGCACGGTGACGGCGGGCGGGCGCGCAGGGCAGGGGACGTTCAGCGTCGCGGACCCCCGCCGCGAGGAGGGCCGGGCCGAGTTCGGGCAGTATGGCGTGAAACACTGGGAGGAGCCGTCCCAGGCCGTGACCGGCAAGGCCGCGGTCGGCGCCGGCCAGTTCGCCGTGGCCGATCCACGGCACGCGGGCGCGCCCAAGTTCAGCAACATCTACAAGGTCGTGCCCTGGTCGGCGACGGGTCCGACCGTGACCGGCGGCAAGGACATGGCGGTGGCCGACCCGAGGGCGCGCGAGGCCATGTTCCACAACGCATACCGCACCGTGCCGTGGGACGCCGCGTCGCAGGCGATCACCGGCCAGCACGCGCCCAGCAATGGCGCGATGTGCGTCGCGGACCCGCGCGTGGCGAAGCGCCGGGGCGGGGCGTTGGGGGTCATGAACTGGACGAGCCCGAGCGGGACCGTCGCCGGCGAAAGCCTGCCGAGCAACGGCGCCTTTGCTGTGGCCGACCCCCGGCCCGGCCTCGCCCGCGGCAAGGGCGACGACTGGTATGGGGGAGGGCACTTCGGCGTCCTGCCGTGGAATGCATCGAGCGGCGCGGTCTCGGCGGCCGCGGGCCACGACAACGGGGCTTGGTCCGTCGCCGATCCGCGGCTGCCCGGACAATCCGACCGTCTGGTGGCCGTCATCCAGGCTTTGGACGACACGTGGCACAGACCGTTCTCTACCCTGGAGCTGGCTGCGCTCCAGTCCCTTGTTGATCCCGAGGAGCACCTCGAGCTGGAAGGGCTGTCAGATGCGGGATGGCGCGAGCGCATCGGCAACGCGGTGCCGCCCGATGCGGCCCAAGCGGTGGCGGAAACGATGGGGCGCACGCTGCTGATGGCATGGAGCGGCACCGGCTTTATGCTGTCGAACCTGCCGATCTGGGTTCAGCCCATGGCGGTCGCACTCAGTGTCAAGCAACCGGACGAAGAGCCTGGCTTCTGCCTGCTCAAGGACGACAAGTGATGGCAGGACAAGTTGCCGCCGGTTCGACAAGAAGTGGCGAACTCACCGTCGGCACGCCCAATAGTGCTTGGGATCAGCCATGGTGATTTGCCGCGCATGCATGGCCGAGTGGCCCCGCGACCCTGCAACTGAGATCGCGTGCCCGGACTGTCTAGCGCCGGTCGGCCAGGGATGCCGCCGGCCCTCGGGCCATCGCGCCTGGGGACCGGGCAGTATCCATCGGGCGCGGGAACTCCATGCGATCGAGTTGGGCCTGCTGCAAGTGTGCCCGGCGCTGCAGCGACCGGCGGCATCCCGACGTGTCCCGTCGTGCGATAGTCCACCGGCCCAGGGCCGCTTGTTCGGCTGACCTTGGCCATCCTTGCACCGGTCCGCTCCCGCCGCCCGAACGAGCCAACGCGGCGACGACGAAAACAGAACGACAGCACGAGGAGAGCTGGGAGAAGCCGGACGGGAATAAGGCGGAGAGCTGCCGCAGCGCCGGCCGCCGCCGCAAGGGTGCGTCGCGCCATCGCGCTCCCGTGCTGCGCACGCCCTTGCCCCGGCGGCCGGGCCGCGGCGCGCGGGGAGGTGTTCGGAAAAGGAAAGAACACCACGATGGCAAGAAGCAGCAGGACGCGACAGGACGGAAAAGCCAATCCACAGGACCATTACCAGGTCGTGACCGACCGCATCGTCGCAGCCCTGGAAGCGGGAACGGCGCCCTGGCGAAGGCCCTGGGTCGACGGCGCGCGCACCGCGATGCCGGGGATGCCGTGCAACGCACTCAGCGGCAGGGCCTACCACGGGGTGAACGCCCTCCTGCTGTCCATGACGCAACGGGCGCACGCGAGCGACGACCCGCGCTGGATGACCTACCGCCAAGCAGCGGAGCGCGGATGGCAGGTACGGGCCGGGGAGTGCGGCACGCCGGTCGTGTTCTTCAAGCGGCTCGAGGCCCGGGACCGTAAAGAGGACGGCGGCAGCGGCGAGGGCGAGACCGCGGTGCGCCGCATCCCGGTGCTGCGCGGCTTCACCGTTTTCCACGCGAGCCAGGTGCAAGGTATCCCGGACTACCAGGCGCCGACGATGGACGAGGCGCCCTGGCGCAAGCCGGAGGCGACTGAGCTGATCGTAGCAGCCAGCGGCGTGCCAGTGCGGGTCGGCGGCGACCGTGCCGTGTATGCACCGAGCCTCGATGTGATCGGGATGCCTCCGGCCGCCGCCTTCCGCACGCCGGAGGGCTACGCCGCCACCCTCCTGCACGAACTTGGCCACGCATCAGGCCATAAAACCCGGCTGGACCGCGACCTGAGTGGCCGGTTTGGCGAGCACGCTTACGCTTTCGAAGAATTAATCGCGGAACTCATTTCGTGCTTTGTAGGTTCCGCGCTGGCGCTGCCGTGCGAGATCGAGAACCACGCGAGCTACCTGCAGTCCTGGCTCGACGTGCTGAAGGGAGACAAACGCGCCGTCTTCAGGGCCGCGGCTGCCGCGCAGAAGGCGGCGGACTGGATGCTGGCGTTGCATCCCGATCATGCGCGTGCCTCGCCAGACGCTGACGAGCCCTGCAGTGCCGACACCTCGCAACCGGCAAGCGCCGTCGTGGCGGAGGCCGCATGATGGCCGACGCATCGACCTTGGATGGCCACACCGCCGAGCGGATCAGCAGTGCATTGGCCTTCGCCGACGGGCACTTGTTCGTCGACGAGGGCGGCTACACGCTCTGCGACAAGTGCGGCGGCAGCCTGTCCGGCTACGACATCGAACCCGTCAAGGCCGCCTGCATTGCCGCCGGCTTGCCAGTGATCGACGGCCGCGGCCTCGGCATCGAGGTTGCCGTGCGGCTTGCGCACGACGACAGCCCGTCGACCGCACCTGGCGATCCTCCCGACGCGCTTCCCTGGTATGGCTGGGCGCATGGCCCGCTGCGCACCCTTGCCGCCCTCTATCATGCGGCCGGGGCCGAGGTGGCCAACATGCCGGACGTCACCGGCGCACGCACGGGGGCAGCGGCATGAGCGCACCCTGGCACATCGACCGCCTCCTCCGCCCTCGGGCCGGGCAGGACGGCCACCTGCAGATCGTCGATGCCGAGGATGGGCCAACCGGCCGCGTCGTCTGCGTCATCCCCGGCCACCTCGTATGGCAGGCCACGCCGGACCGGACCGTGCACCTGCTCGACGAACAGGACGCTGACAATGCGCGCCTGATTACGGCCGCACCAGAGCTGCGCGCGGCGCTGGCTGCCCTGGTCGAGTGGTCGGCGCAGACCGGTGGCTGGGACGCGCTCGCCTGGCAGGACGCCCAGGCGCTGCTG
>CAZZWN010000144.1:0-9193 GCA_964657765.1 uncultured Acetobacteraceae bacterium | reverse complement strand
ACCTCTGGTGCACCGGTTGTCGCGCCAGCGGCACCGCCGGGTAGCTATGTGCGGACCGGATAACCGCTGAAAGCATCTAAGCGGGAAACCGACCTCAAAACCAGGTCTCCCCGAGGGCCGTGATAGACCATCACGTCAATAGGCCAGGTGTATACGCGCAGCAATGCGCTCAGCTAACTGGTCCTAATCGCCCGAACGGCTCCCATCACCCCCACCATGCACAGCAGTCATCCACAGAACAGGACGGCCGCAGCACACCACACCACCGCACACACTCGCCAGGCGCTATCGAAGCCGATACGCCGACACCAGAACCCGATCCACGCGACCCCACACACACAGGGCGCGGGGCTCAGACGACCTGGTGGCCATGGCGGAGGAACCGCACCCGATCCCATCCCGAACTCGGACGTGAAAACCACCAGCGCCTATGATACTGCACCCCAAGGTGCGGGAAAGTCGGTCGCCGCCAGGTCTTCTGAACCCCTCGCCCCCCACACACACAACAGCGCACGCCATGCACAACACAGGCCGCGCCACACACCACACAACACCCCCGCGGGGTGGAGCAGCCCGGTAGCTCGTCAGGCTCATAACCTGAAGGTCACAGGTTCAAATCCTGTCCCCGCAACCCGATTTGCTTGCTCACCTAAAGCCTCGCGCGCCGAAGCGGGTTTACAAAAATACCTGTTTAGGCACAGTTATCGACTGCCCCAGCCTCCCCACGCGCGCTGGATGTGATCGAGTTGGCGACGGCGTGCAGAAGCAGGCATTGGCCCCAAGGTTGGCGTCTAACCCCTAAACACCGACGCACGGCCTCGTCCGCCTAGTGCCGCATCAGGTGGGCACGGCCGCGCCGAACCGCGCAAGGCTGAACTCGGGCGTCAAGGCGCGCGCCGGGGCCAACGCGGCAGTAGCCACCGCCTCGCCCAATGCCGGAGAGTGCTTGAAGCCATGGCCGGAGCAGCACGAGGCCGCCAGCACGGTCCCGTCCTCCCACAGCCGATCGATGATGAACCCGGCATCGGGCGTCACCGTATACAGGCAAGTCGCCGACTTGCCGAGCCGGCGGCTCAACCCCAGCAGACGGCCGGCGACGTGGCGGTCGTACAGCGTCCGCACTTCCTCCTCCGGGACGATGCGGTCTACGCGATCCGGCTCGGTGTGGCCGTCGTAGCGTTCGCTGCCCACCTTCACGCCGGGTTCGCCGGGCAGGAGCGGGAAGCCGTAGAGGTAATCGGCCTCCAGGGCGCCGTGCATCCAAATGAACACCGGACAGGCGGCCGGGTCATAAAGGCGCGGCTCGTCCGGCTCAAACCAGAGCAGGGTCTGGCGGTGGACCTGCACCATGTCGGCCATGATCCCGCCGGCCAGGCCCGGCAACCAGGCGCCAGCCGTCAGCACGACCCGCCCGGCCGCGATGCTGCCCTTGTCCGTCGTCACCAGCACTCCGTTGCCATGCGGCGCGATGGACAGGACCGCCTCGTTCGGCCGCACCGTGGCACCGTGCATGCCGGCCAGGCGGAGCTGGACGGCCACCCCGGCTTCGGGGAAGACGACACCGGCCGTGGGTTCGAAGAAGGCGCGATCCGCATCGCGCACCCCGAATTGCGGGAAGCGGCGGCGAATTTCGGCGCTGTCCAGGAGTTCGTGCGCGATGGCATGGCGGCGCGCGATGTCGATCGTGGCCCCCAGGAAACCCGGCCGTCCGTGGTTCCGGGCCCCATCGCCTTCGCCGATCATGAGCAGGCCGATCTGCCGCAGCAGCGTCTCGCCGGTCTCCTGCTCCAGCTCTCGCCAGATCTCGTGCGATCGGCGCACCAACGGCACATAGGCGTCGCCCTCTGCGACGGCGAGGCGCGTCACCCGGCTGCCGCCATGGGTGGAGCCGTGCGCGTGCGGCGGATCGAACCGGTCGATCCCAATGGCGCGCACGCCCTGCAAGCTTAGGCGATACAGCGTGGCGCTGCCCACCGCGCCCAGGCCGACGACGACGACGTCCGCGGTGTCCATCAAGCTCCGTCTCTCTCGCTGTCCGGCCCATATTGAACCGATTGCATCATCCCAGGTAGGCCTCGCGCACCGCGTCGCTGTGCAGCAGCTCGGCGCCCGAGCCCGCCAACACGACCTCGCCGGACTGCAGAACGTAGGCAGTGTCGGCGATCTCCAGCGCCATGAGGGCATTCTGCTCCACCAGCAGGATCGTGACGCCACTCTTGTTGATGGTCCGGACCGTGTCGAAGACCTGGTCCACCACCTGCGGCGCGAGCCCCATGCTCGGCTCGTCCAGCAGCAGCGTGCGCGGAGCCGACATCAGGGCGCGGCCCATGGCCAGCATCTGCTGCTCGCCGCCCGACAGCGTCCCGGCGACCTGGCGCAGCCGCTCGCGCAGGCGGGGAAACAGCGCCAGCACGCGCTCCAGCTCATGCTGCAAGACCGCCTTCGGGCCGCGGCGGCGGAAGGCGCCCATGGCCAGGTTCTCCGCCACCGTCAGCCGGGCGAAAACGCGGCGCCCTTCCGGCACCTGGACCAGGCCGCGGGGCACCAGGTCGTGCGGCGCCACGTCCGTCACGTCCTGTCCGTCCAGCACGATGCGCCCGGTAGTGCGTGTCCGCAGGCCGCAGATTGCGTTCAGCGCCGTGGTCTTTCCCGCACCGTTGGCGCCGACCACCGCGCAGATCGTGCCGGCCGCCACCGCGAGCGACACGCCGCGCAGCGCCCGGATCGTGCCGTAGCTGACGTGCAGGTCGGACGCGACGAGCGCGCTCATGCCTGGGCCTCCAGCGCATCCATGCCGTGCCGGGCCGCCCGGGCGCCCAAATAGGCGGCGATCACCGTCGGATCGGCGCGGATTTCGGCCGGGCTCCCTTCGGCGATGCAGGCACCGTGATCCAGCACGGTGATGCGTTCGGATATTCCCATCACCACGCGCATCTGGTGCTCGATCAGCAGGATCGTCAGCCCGTGGTGGTCACGCAAGCTGCGGATCAGCTCCAGCATGGCGTGGCTTTCGACCGGGTTCATCCCGGCCGCGGGCTCGTCGAGCAACAGCAGGACCGGTTCGATCGCCATGGCGCGGGCGATCTCCAGCCGGCGCTGGTCACCATAGGGCAGGTGCCGGGACAGCCGGTCGCCGCGCCCGGACAGGCCGACCGCGGCCAATAGGGCCCGGGCCCGGTCCGTGGTCTCCCGCAGGGCCCGGCGATGCGCGGGCGTGGCGAACAGCGCGCCGAGCAGCGATTCCGGGTGCTTGGCGTCCAGGCCGACCATGACGTTCTCGATCACCGTCAGGTCGGGGAACAGGCGGATATTCTGGTAGGTGCGCGCCACGCCATGCTTCGCAACCAGGTCGGGCCGCAGGCTGTCGATGCGGACGCCGTCCAGGTGGATCTCCCCGGCGCTGGGATGCACGAACGAGGTCAGGCAGTTGAACAAGGTGGTCTTGCCGGCTCCGTTGGGTCCGATGACGCTGTGGATCGCGCCACGGGGCACCGTGAGGCTCACGTCGCTGACCGCCAGCAGTCCGCCATAGCGCTTGCTGACGCCACGGGCGGACAACAGGGCGGTCATGCCGCCTCCCGCTGCAGCACCGCCTTCGGGCTCAGCCCGTCCGGCTTCAGCCGCACCACCGCGATGATCACCAAGCCGTAGATGAGGTAGCGGTATTCCCCGAGGTCGCGCAGCACCTCCGGCGCCCCGATCAGCGCCGCCGCGCCGACCAGCACGCCCGGCAGGCTGCCGATGCCGCCCACCACCAGGATCGCCAGCACGTTGACCGATACCAATAGCTGGAAGCTCTGCGGAAAGACCGAGCCCACCATGCCGGCGAAGATGCCGCCCGCGAGCCCGGCGAAGGCCGCGCCCATCGTGTAGGCCGAGAGCTTGACCCGCACGAGGCCGATGCCCAGCGCCTGCGCCACGTCCTCGTCCTCCCGCACGGCGAGCCAGCGCCGCCCCAGCCCCGAGTGCTGCACCCGCCAGGCGACGACGCCGGCCAGCGCGGTCAGGCAGGCCGTCATGTAGAAAATCTGGGTGGGGGAGCCGAGCACGGTGCCGAACAGCACCGGCTTTGGGATGTTGATGATCCCCTGCGCCCCGCCCAGCAGCGGCTTTAGCAGGTCGGACAGCACCAGCACGCGGATGATCTCGCCCAGGCCCAGCGTGGCGATCGCCAGGTAGTCGCCCCGCACCTTCAGCACGGGCAGCCCAAACAGGAATCCGGCGCCCGAAGCGGCGAGGATCGCGAACGGCAGGGCGGCGAAGAAGCCGAGGTGCCCCCCCGTACCGGCCGGGTCGGCCGTCAGCAGCGCCACTGTATAAGCGCCCACGGCGAAGAAGGCGACGAAGCCGAGGTCGACCAGCCCGGCCAAACCCAGCTCGATGTTCAGCCCCATCCCCATCAGCGTATAAAGGCAGACCAGCAGCATCACTTGGGCGACGAAGTCGTTCGTCAGCACCGGCAGGGCCAGCAGCACGACGACCCCGGCCAGCTGGAGCGGCAGCCGCTGCCAGGCCGGCAGGCGCGCGATGGCGCCGCGGCCGGGGCGAGCCGCGATCATGGCGCCGAGGAGGGCGGCGACGGCGGCTCCGGCGGGCAGCACGCCGTCATAGGTGAAGGCCCAGTCCTCCACCCCGCCGATCCCGCCCAGCACGCTGCGGATCAGCTCGCGCAGGAGCCCGGCCGTGACCACACCGGCCAGCGCGCCCAGAACGATGCGCCGCGCGATCGTGCCGCACCGCACCAGCGCCGCCCCGAGCGCTGCGGCAGCCGCCCCGGACGCCGCCAGCACGAGGACGGCCTGCGGAGCCGCCAGCCCGAAGCCGACCCGGCGCAAGGTAACCGGGGTCAGCGAAACCAGCACCCAACGCAGGTTCACTGCCTCCGCCGCGCTGGTGAGGCCGGCCAGCAATGCGCCGGCGGCCGCCCCGGCCAGTGCGGCCAGGAGCAGCCCCGGCCAGGGTGACGATGCCGCCATGCCGGGCGGCAGCGGGTGGCGCGCCAGCATTGCGCCGCCGCCGAGCGCGATGGCCAGCATCAGCGCGTGGCCGATATCCACCACGCCGACTACCAGGGCCTTGTTGCTGAACTGGCCGAACAGCCCGACCAGCACGGTGAAGGCGCACCAAGCCGCCACCGACAGGGCGACGCCCGCAGCCCGGCGCGCCTGGACCGGGAGCCTTAAGGGCCGCGCGATGGCAACGGGATGCGCGAGCTCCACCGCCTCAGGCCCGCACGGCCGACAGGCGCTCGCCCAGCAACCCGCGCGGGCGGAAGATCAGCACCATGACCAGCATCGTGTAGGCGATGGCGTCACGCAATTGATACGGCGACTCGACCCCGAGACCTTCCAGGAAGGCGGCCGGCCCCAGGCTTTCCACCAGCCCCAGCGCGAAGCCGCCGAGCATGGCGCCGGGGATGTTGCCGATCCCGCCCAGCACCGCGGCGCCAAAGCCCTTCACGCCGAGGAAGAAGCCCATGAAGAACGAGACCTGCTTGAACACCAGGCCATACAGCAGCCCGGCCACTCCCGCGAGCACCCCGCCCAGTGCGAAGGTGAAGACGATGACCCGGTCGACGTCGATCCCCATCAACGTCGCCGCATCCTTGTCTTCGGCTACGGCCCGCATGGCCGTGCCCAGCCGGGTCCGCATGACGACCAGGGTCAGCACCACCATGGTGAGTATGGCGGCCAGCACTACCACGACCTGGGTCCGCGGTACCGCGAAGCCGGCGAGGGTGACGATGCCGTCGACCGCCGGCATGGTTGGGAAGGCCTTGTTCTGTGCCCCGAACATGCCGCGCGCCGAATACTCCAGCACGAAGGAGACGCCCAGCGTGCTGATGAGCGGCGCCAAGGACCGGCCGCGGCGGAACGGGCGATAGGCGATGCGCTCCACCAACACGGCGACGCCAGCCGAGACGGCCATGCAGACCACGGCGGCAATGGCGAAGGACAGGCCCGGTTGCGATCCCAGGATGCCGGCGCGGCTGCAGGCCAACAACGAGAAGCAGGAGGCATAGGCGCCGAACATGAAGACGTCGCCATGGGCGAAGTTCACCATGCGCAAAATGCCGTACACCATGGTGTAGCCCAGCGCGATCAGCGCGTAGATCGCCCCGATGGTCAGCCCGAACGACAGGAAGGAGAACCATTCGGCCCGGCCGTAACGCGGGTGCACCAGCCCGGCGACGAAGCCGGTCCCGACCACCGCGACCACCACCAGCCGCAAGCCCAGCAGGAACCAGTCGACCGCGGTGGCCCGGCGAAGCCAGTCGGCGATCATGCGGCCGTCCTAGGGGAACACCTTCTTGGGATTGGACCCGAGCTTGAACGTGGACGGGTCGCCGCCGACGTACTCGAAGACCGCGAAGTTCGAGGCGCCGCAATCGCCGTTCTTGTCGCAGGTCAGCTTGCCCGTCAGCCCGTCGAGGCCGGACGTGGCCATCAGCGCGTCGCGCAAGGCCTTGCGGCCGATGAAGGTGTCGCCGGCGGCGTCGGTCTGCGCGACTTTCTCGATCGCCGTCATCATCGCCAATGCCGAGTCGTAGCCGTTGGCGTGGAAGCCGCCGATCGGGTCCTCACCGAACTTCGCCTTGTACTTGCCCAGGAACTCGCCGTAGTGCGAGCCCATCAGCTTCGGGTCGTTGTCGGTGCCGGTCAGCCGGTAGCCGATCGCGCCATCCCCGGCCGCTTCGAGGAAGGCGGGGGCGAGCACCGCGTCGGTGCCCAGGATGGGGGTGGAGGCCATGCCCTGCACCTCCTTCACCTGCCGGACCAGGTAGGCGGAGGCGCCGGTGAAGACGGGCGCGAACAGCAGTTCGGGCTTGGCGGTGCCGATGCGGGTCAGCACGGGGCGCAGGTCGGTGTCGGAGGGCGAGATCGCCTCCGCCGCGACGATGGCGCCGCCGGCGGCCTTGAACTGCCGGGCGAAGGCGTTGACCAGCTCCTCGGCATACAGGCTGCCGTCGTGCATGGTCGCGACCTTGGTGGCGTGGATGCTCTGGGCATACCTCACCGCGGCGCTGGCTGCGTTGATGTCGTTGTAGACGAAGCGGACGATGCCTTGCAGGCCCAGCGGGCGGTCGGGCGCGGTCAGTGCCGGCGCCGTGGCGCTCGTCACCGCCTGCGGCATTCCCGCATTCCAAAGAATGGGCGAGCCGCCGCGCGATTCGGAAGAACAGGCGGTGCCGAGCACGCCGACGATCTGCTTGTTCGAGGCCAGGCGCGTGGCGCCGGTCTGGCCGCCCTCGACGCTGCACTGGCCATCCTCGGGCAGGTACTTGATCGGGTGGCCCACCAGCATGTTCTTGTGGTCGTCGAAGGCGATCTCGGCGCCGCGCGACGCATCCACGCCCAAAGACAAGTCGGGCCCGGACAGGACCAGCAACGCGCCGATCAGGATCGGCTGTCCCTTGGCCACCTTGACCACGCCGACGCTATCGGTCACCGGCCCCAGCGTTTCCGACCGCACTGCCCCTGACAGGGCGGTGGTGGCCAGGCAGGCGACAGCGAAACCACGAAGGCAACGTCGAAGGGTGGTCAAGGTGGTCAGCACTCCTGCAGGGGACGCCGAGGTCCGGTTCAGATAACCCAACCAAGCAATGGTCGTGCCAGCTAGCTCCGTAGGTTCTCCCGCAGTGTCCGTCCCGTGTACTCCGTCCGGAACACGCCCCGCTTCTGCAGCAGCGGCACCACGGAGCGGCTGAACTGCTCGAACATGCCGGGGAAGGTGGTGGGCGTCAGCACGAAGCCATCGCAGGCGCCGTCCTGGAACAGGTCCGTCAGCTGATCGGCCACCATCTCCGGCGTGCCCACCAGCTGGGGGCACAATTCGCTGGTGCCGAAGCGCCGGGCCGCCTCGCCCAGCGTCAGTCCTTCGGCCTCGGTACCCTGCAGGATCACGTCGAAGGACCCGCGCGAGCCTTCCTCGATGGCGATGTCGGTGAGGGGTTGGTCGGGATCGAACCGGGACAGGTCGATGCCGATATGGCCGGAGATCAGGGCCAGGCCGAGCTGGGTGTCCACCAGGCTGTTGACGTGCTCCGCCCGTTCGCGCGCGATCGATTCGGTCTCGCCCAGCACCACGTCGATCGACGGCAGCACGACGCAGTCCCCGGCTGCGCGGCCATGCTTCAACAGGCGGGATTTGACGTCGGCGTAGAAGGCCTGCATGTCGGATTTCCGGTGCTGCAGCGTGAAGATCACCTCGCCCCAGCGCGCACCGAACTCCCGCCCGCGTTCCGAGCTGCCGGCCTGCATGATCACGGGCCGTCCCTGCGGGCTGCGCGGCGTGGTCAGCGGCCCGCGGCTGCGCACCCAGCGGCCGGCGTAATCGGCGTAGTGGACCTTGGCCGGGTCGGCGAAGGCGCCGGACGCCTTGTCCAGCAGCAGCGCGCCCTCGTCCCAGCTTTCCCATAGCGCGCAGCAGGCTTCCAGCACCTCGTCCGCCCGGTCGTAGCGCTGCGCGCGGCCGGGCATCTCGTCCATGCCGAAGTTGCGGGCCTCCAGCGTGCTGGTGGACGCCACCACGTTCCACGATGCCCGCCCGCCGCTCAAATGGTCGAGGCTGCCCAGCATGCGGGCAATCTGGTACGGGTGGTTGAAGGTGGAGGAGTAGGTGAGTCCAAGCCCGATGTGCTCGGTGACCCGTGCCATCATCGGCAGCACGATGGCGGGGTCGAGCAGGCAGAGCTGGCCGCCGCGCCCGACCACCGTATCGAAGCTGCCGCCATACAGGTCATAAAGGCCAAGGATGTCGGCGAAGAATAGCGCGTCGAACTTCCCCGCCTCCAGCACACGGGCGATGTGCTCGTAGCGCGCGGGGCTGAGCAGGTCGTCCACCGCCGAATCCGGGTGGCGCCAGGCGCCGTGGTGATGGCAGGTCGGCCCCGTCATCAGGAAGGCAACCAGGTGCATCCGCCGTTTGTCTTGCATCACGCTGTCCCGCCGTTGCCGGGGGGCAACAAGCAAGACCGGTGCCGGGCATGGTACGTGCTTGCTCAGGCGGCATCATTCATCATCAGGAGCGACGGATGCCAACACTCTTCCTGGACTGCACGGACGGAATGCTCCCGCTTTGGGAACGCGTGCGGCGGCCCGACGACCCGGCGGCGACGGTCAACATCTGCCCGGACCAGCCGGCGGACGTGCCGGGCCTGCTGGCGGGCTACGACACCGCGATCGTCGACCAC
>CAZZWN010000143.1:0-9209 GCA_964657765.1 uncultured Acetobacteraceae bacterium | reverse complement strand
GCGACCGGGTCGATCGCGGTCGTCGCCGTCGTCCCCGTGGTGGCGACGATCGCCGCCGGCACGATCCCGGCCCCGCGGTCTCGTGCGATCATCGCCTCCAATGCGTCGGCCCGCATCGCGTAGGCGTCGTCGCATGGCACCAGACGCACGGTGTTGCGGCCGAAGCCCGCCAGCAACGCCGCCTTGTCGACGGAGCTGTGGCTCTGGCCGGACACGTAGACGGCGAGCGGTGCCGGCTCCGCCTGCAGGCCGCCGCGCGCGAGCGCGTAGTCGGTCGCGCGTTCCCGGGCGCAGATCAGCGCGATCAAGGTGCTGGTCGAGGCGGTGTCCTGGATGACGCCGGTCCAGGCGGGACTCAGCCCGACCATCTGCCGCATCCAGTCGGTGACGACCTCCTCGAGCTCCGTAAGCGCCGGGCTCGACTGCCACGATAGGCCGAGCACGCCGAGGCCTGTGCTGGCGAGGTCCCCGAGCACGCCGGCGAGCGAGGCGTTGGCGGGAAAATAGCCGAAGAAGCGCGGATGCTGCCAATGCGACAGGCCCGGCATGACCAGGCGCTCGAGGTCCTCGATCACTCGGCCGAACGGTTCGGGGCCGCTGGGCGGCTCGGTGGGGAACAGGGCGCGGATCGCGCCGGGTTCGGACGGCGCCATGACCGGACGTGTCGCGATCGTCGCCCGGTAGTCGGCGATGAGGTCGACCATGCGGTGCCCATGGGCGCGGAACTCGTCAGGCGTCATGTTACCTCCGGCGTTCACGGTGCCGCCGCCTCGTGGCTACGTCGAGTCCAGATGCTGTCTTGCCCGCCGAAGCGCGGTGCCGCTAGGCTTCTTCAAGGCACCGGAGGCAATCCGGACGTCGCGCAAAGGGAGATAGGCAATGCAGCATCATGTGGCGGGTTTGGCGGTTCTGTGCGGCGCATTGCTGCTGCCGATGGCCAGCACGCGGTCGGCTGAGGAGAAGCGTTTTCCGCAGCTAACGGTCGAGCAGCTCAGCCCCGAGCAGCACAAAGTCGCGGACGAGGTGCTGAAAGTGTCCAGCCTCGGCATCCAAGGCCCCTACAACGTCATGCTGCGCAGCCCGGCGATGGCGCAGCGGATGGTGGCGCTGCTGGACTATTTGCGGTTCAACACCTCGGTTCCGCGCCGCCTGAACGAGTTCGCCATCCTGATCCAGGCGCGGCTGTGGACATCGCAGGTGGAGTGGAAGGCGCATTACCCGCTGGCCATGAAGGCGGGGCTGGCGGACGCGGTTGCGCAGGACCTGCTGGCCGGGCGGCGTCCGGCCGCGATGCAGCCGGACGAGGCGGCCGTGTATGACCTGTGCATGGAGCTGTCGACGCAGCACGCGATCTCGGACAAGACCTTCGCCGCGGCGAAGCAGCATTTGACGGACCAGCAGGTGGTGGACCTCGTGACGCTGTCGGGCACCTATGTGACGGTGGCGATGCTGCTGGCTACCGGGGAGGAGCCGACGCCGGACGGCTCGAAGCCCCTGCCGCCATTGGCGGCGAACTAGAAGATCGATTTCATGGAACGAGTTTAATGCCGTAGGAAGCGGTGCACTACAAAGCGAGCGAAGCGACGGGTCAGGCGTCCCGTGCGCCGCTCGCCCGGGCGCCCAGGTTCTCCGGCGCGTCCCGGCCGCTATCCGTGAAGGCCCGCCGCAGCGCGTCCACGTTCGGGCCAAAGATCGTCTTGCGGTTCGACACCACCCAGTCGTACGACTCGCCGACCGTATCCAACGACTGCTGGAAGCGCGGCATCACCCAGCGCGCGAACAATTCGTAGCTGCGCCAGGTCTGCTCGCGGTCGGCCCAGTCGTGCGCGCGGAACAGGAAGCCGCCGAAGCCGCCCTCGCTGTGCCGCACCAGGTTCTCGATCCCGCGCGCGACCGTCTCGGGCGAACCCACCAGCGTGGTCCCCGCCGCGATGCCGTCCGTCAGCGGGTCCTCCGAGCGGCCGGGCGGGCGGCCCAGCGCGTCCTCGAAATACGTCACCGTCTCCAGCCGCTCACCGACCCGAACGTCGGCCATCGCCCGTTCGTCGGTCTCGGCGACGTGCACGTTCATCACCATGCGCCACTGCGCGCGGTCCATCACCTTGCCGTGCTTCGCCGCCTCCTCCTCCGCGATCCGCCACTGCCCGGCGATCGCCGCCAGCCCGCCCGGCGCCCCGGCGCCCAGCGAAAGGATGCCGACCCCATGCCGCCCGGCCACGACCGGCCCGGCCGGCGTCAACGTGCTGGCCACCGCGATCGGGAAATGCGGATCGCTGTATGGACGCAGATGCAGCCGCGCGTCGCGCATCTCGAACCAGTCGGTCTTGCGGGTGACGGGTCCGTCGCAGCGCAGCAGCGCCATGATCGCCTCCAGCGACTCGTCCATGCGCCGCCGCTGGGTGGCCGGGTCGATGCCGAGCATGTAGGCGTCGGACACCAGCGCGCCGGGTCCGCAACCCAGCATGGCCCGGCCCCGCGTCATGTGATCGAGCTGGACAAACCGCTGCGCCACCAGGAAGGGGTGATGATATGGCAGGCTGGTGACGCCGGAGCCGAGGCGAATATGGCGGGTCCGCTCCGCCGCCGCTGCGATGACCAGCTCGGGCGAGGCAATGACCTCCCAGCCGGCGGAATGGTGCTCGCCGATCCAGGCCTCGTCGTAGCCGAGGCGGTCGAGCAGTTCGATCATCTCGATATCGCGCGCGATGGCGAGGGTTGGGTTGTCGCCCTGGCGGTGGAACGGGGCCAGGAAGATGCCGAACTGCATGCCGCGCCGGGCCATGAGATGTCCTTCGGAGGTTTGCGGCCATGCTCGCCCAAACCAGCCGGGACGCCAAGCTTGATCCGAAGGCGAAGCTGCGAGGGGCCAAAACGGATGCCCGGGCCGAGCCGGTGTTTGGGATCTGCGGCTACCGGGCCGTTATTGCCCGCGCGTTTTATTAGTCTTTGACATCAATGAATCGAGAAATCGGTTGGTTTCAAGATGCGGTTTTCTTGTGCGATCAGGTAACCTGCCTCCTCGGATTGGCGCAAGTATTCGCCCCAGGCTGGGTCGGCCGCCATAGCCTCACGCTTCGCCTCGCGGTCGCCCTGGTTGTCGTACGCCCACAAATGCACGACTTGGTTGAGCGGCCCCTCGGCCGTCGTATACCAGCCGAGGCAGCGGCCAAGATACTTCTGCTGCAGGTCCCACGCATGGTCCTTGTACAGCATGACGAAGGCCGCGAGCTTGCCCGGCCGGGTGGTATAGATGCGCATGTCCACTATCATGATATCGATAGGCCTCCCGTGCGAGACGTCGGCTGTCCCGTAGGCCAGCTTCATCGCCAACCCTCGCCTTATTGTCAACACGCGTGAGACAATCGTCAAATTACTTTGTCATCATCAAGCAAAAAATTTGCCGCTAAAATACAAGGTAAGACGGATCGGCAATAATCGCTTGCAGAAGGAACCGAGCCATGCCCGACGTGCCCGACCTCGCCGAGACCGACTTCGAGCCGACAAACCCATACGCCCGCGAGGCACAGATCTTCCCACGCCTCACGCACGAGATGGCGGGACGGATCGCCAAATACGGCACCGAGGAAAATCTCGTCCAGGGCGCGCTCGTATTCGAACGCGGTCAGCGCGGCGTCGACTTCTTCTTCGTCCTGGACGGAAACATCGAGATCTTCGACGCCAACAAGCATGGCCGGCCCAACGTCTTCACCACCCATGGCGTCCGGCAGTTCACCGGCGAGATGGACCTGTTCAACGACCGCCAAATTCTCGTCTCCGGGCGGGCCGGCGTGGACAGCCGGGTCGTGCGCGTCAAGCGCCCGGACTTCCGTCGGCTCGTGAGCACCGAGGCCGACATCGGCGAGATCATGATGCGGGCCTTCATCCTGCGGCGCGTCGGCTTCATCCGCCAGGCCCAGGGTGGGGTCGTGCTGATCGGCCAGGGCCATGGCGGCGACGTCCTGCGGCTGCAGCGCTTCATGACCCGCAACGGCTATCCGCACCGGCTGCTCGACATCGACGTCGACGCCGATGCCGGCGGCTTCCTCCATTGTTTCGAGCTCACCGCCGATCAGCTCCCCGTCGTGATCGCGCCCGGCGAGCAGGTGCTGCGCAACCCGTCGAACGCGGCGCTGGCCGACGCACTGGGCCTGACCGAGACGCTCGATCCGACCAAGATTTATGACGTCGCCGTGGTCGGCGCGGGGCCGGCCGGGCTCGCTGCCGCGGTCTATGCCGCGTCGGAGGGGCTCTCGACCATCGTCCTCGAGGGCATGGCGCCCGGCGGCCAGGCGGGCACGTCGTCGAAGATCGAAAACTACCTTGGCTTTCCCACCGGCATCTCCGGCCTGGCGCTGGCCGGGCGCGCCCAGGCGCAGGCGCAAAAATTTGGCGCACGGCTCGCCATCTCACGCGCCGTCGTCGGCCTCGATTGCGGGGAAGTGCCATATCGGTTGCGGCTCGACGACGGCCAGTCGTTGCCGGCCCGCGCGGTCGTGGTCGCAACGGGCGCACGCTACCGCAAGCTCGACGTGGCCGACTACGAGCGGTTCGAGGGCCAGGGCATCCACTACGCCGCGACCGGGATGGAGGCGCAGCTCTGCACCGGCGAGGAGGTGATCGTCGTCGGCGGCGGCAATTCGGCCGGGCAGGCGGCCGTGTTCCTCGCCCGCACCGTCGCCCACGTGCACATCCTGGTGCGGGCGCCGGGGCTCGCTGCGACCATGTCCGACTACCTCGTCCAGCGGATCGCATCTTCGCCCCGGATCACGCTGCATGCCCACGCTGAAATTTCGGCACTGGCGGGCGATGGCCAACTGCGCGAGGTGACGTGGACAAACCGCGCGACCGGCGTCGCCGAGACACGGCGCATCGGCAACGCATTCGTCATGATCGGCGCCGAGCCGAACTCCGAGTGGCTGGGCGGCTGCCTGGACCTCGACGCGAAGGGCTTCGTCCAGACTGGCAGGGACGCCGACGGCCAGGCGCTCAGCTCAGCGTTCGCGACCACGCGGCCCGGCGTCTATGCTGTGGGTGACGTCCGCTCCGGCTCGGTCAAGCGCGTCGCCTCGGGCGTTGGCGAGGGCTCGGTCGTCGTCCAGGCGATCCACAGCTTCCTCCACCCGGTTGCGGCTTGAACGCGGTGGAAACCGCGCACGACCTGCTCTGGGCGACGCAGCCGGTCATCGTGCTGCTGGCGCTCGGCGTCATCGCGGCGGTGGCGAGCCGGACGATCGGCCTCAGCCCGATCGTCGGCTATCTGGCGCTCGGGCTGATATTGCGGGCGAGCGGCCTCGATGCCGTTGCCGACAGCGGCACCGTCGCGATCCTGGCCGAGTTGGGCGTCGTCTTCCTGCTGTTCGACATCGGGCTGCATTTCTCGCTGGCCCACGTGCGCGAGCAGGCGCGCGACATCTTCGGCTTCGGCCCGGTCCAGGTGCTGTTCGGCACTGCCGGGCTTGCAGTGTTGGCGTGGCTCATGGGCCTGCCGCCGCTCGCCGCCGCGTTCGTCGGTGCCACGCTGGCGCTATCTTCCACCGCGGTCGTCGCCGGGATCATCGCCGAGCGGCACCAGCAGAACTGCCCGGTCGGCCTGACCGCCACCGCCATCCTGGTGTTCCAGGACGTCGCGGCCATCTTCCTGCTGATCGTTGCCAACGCGCTGCAGGGCGGGGCGGCTGCGATCCTGCCCGCTGCCGGCATAGCGCTCGCCAAGGCGGCGGCGGCCTTCGGCATCGCGGTCCTGCTCGCACGCCTCGTGGTGCGGCCGTTGTTCAACCTCGTCGCGCGCGGCCGCAACGAGGAGGTGTTCACCGCCATGGCCTTGCTCGTGGCGCTCGCCGCCGGCTGGGCGACCGGGCAAGTGGGCCTGTCCGAGACCCTCGGCGCATTCCTCGGCGGCATGATCATCGCCGAAACACCCTACCGGCCCATCATCCAATCCGAGATCAAGCCGTTCCGCGGGCTGCTGCTCGGCTTCTTCTTCATCTCCGTCGGCCTCTCGCTCGACCTCGGCGCGCTCGCCCGGCAGTGGCCCGCGGTGCTCGGCATCGCCGTCGCCCTCGTTGCGGCCAAGGTCGTGCTGAACGCCGCCGCGAGCCTCGTCTTCCGCTGGTCGGTGCCCGGCTCGATGCAGCTCGGCTTCCTGCTCGCGCAGGGCTCGGAGTTCGCCTTCGTCGTGTTCGCCCTGCCGCCGGTGCGCGCCTTGGTCGGATCGGCCGAGACCTCCATCATCATGGCCGCCGTCGCGCTGAGCCTCGCGGCGACCCCGACCCTCGCCGAGACCGGACGGACCCTGGCCGGCCGCCTGCGGATGCGGCGGAAGCAGAGGGCGGACCCGGAATTGCAGCCGCGCGATCTGGTCGCCCCCGTTCTGATCGTCGGAATGGGCACCATTGGCCGGACTTTGGCCGACGCCCTGATCGACGCCGGCATCCGCTACGCCGCGATCGAACGCGATCATCGCCGCCTGGCCGACGCCATCGCGGACGGCTACACCGTGGCGTTCGGCGACACCGGGGACACGCGGATTTGGGAACCGGTCGCCATGCATGGACGCAGGATCAGCGTGCTGACTGCGCCGAGCTTCGAGATCGCGAGCGGGCTGACGCCGACGGCGCAGCTGCTGTATCCCGACCTCAAGCGCATCGCCGTCGTGCATGACGACGCCGAGGGCGAGCGCTTCCGCGCGGTCGGCATGCAGGCGATCGTCGATCGGGGCGCGCCGCCGGGCCTGGATGTAGCCGTCGCGGTCCTAGCCGAGCTTGGGGTCGAAGCCGACGCCATGGGCGCATGGATGCGTCGCCAGCAGGCGCGGGTGGGCGCAGCAATGCCGGCGGAGATCGTTTCAGCCTGAAGGTTAGCCGCGCAGTGGTCGGCTCAGGAACGCCGAGCCGGATAGACCGAACCGCCATGGCGTCTCGATCCCGCGCGTAATTCCGATGCGTCGGCCCGACGAGACCGGCAGCGGCGCTGGCCGGGCCATGATCGCAAACGGCGGAGCGTCGAGCGGCGATCCGTCCAGTGCGCCCGTTATCCCCAGGGCCTGGCAGAGTCGGCCGGGGCCACTGCATAATCGGGTCAGGTCGGACGCTCCGCGCCGCCTGCGCATGACGTCCATGCCGGCGACCGGCTGCAATGCCCTGATCAGCACCGCGCTGCCCGGACCATCGCCGCCGCAGACGAGATTCAGGCACCAATGGATGCCATAGGAGCGGTAGATGTAGGCGCGGCCTCCCGGTCCGAACATGGCGGCATTGCGCAAGGTCTGGCCGCGGAAGCTGTGCGAGGCCGGATCGGTGCGGTCGTAGGCCTCCGTCTCGACCACGATTCCGCCGACCGCGTCGACCAGCAGCACGGCGCCGATCAGGTCATATGCGACCTCGGCGACGGGCCGCTGGAAGAAGCCGCAGCAGATCGGCTCGGTATCTGATTGCAAAGCCGGTAGACTCCATTCCGTGGCTCTCATGACATCACCGATGCGATTTCTCATCGCCCAAAGCGAGTCCGCCGACACCCTGGGCGCCGTCGAGTGCGACGCCATAGGCGACCTGTTGAAGCCGTCGGCCACGCAGGCCTACGCCGGCCTGGTCGACGCAGTGCGATCCGCCCCGGCCGCAGCGGGCGCGGACGGGGCTGCGCTTCGGCGTTAGCTCGCCCCGCTCGCCTTATCGGGCCCGGTTGGCACTGAGGCGATGCTCAATGGGTCCACATTGCGGCAGAATGACCGCCAGATTTTGCCGAACATGCCGTGGCTGCCGTCGTGAGACTGCGGCGCAAGCTGCCCGGGACGGGTGATCATGTCGCGCAAGGTGTGCAGGGCGTACTTAACGAAGCGCTTTGCTTTGACGTGCTGACGCCGCATTGCCCAAAACGGCGAACTGTTCGTCGAGATGGCACGACGGAACCGCGCTTCCTTGATCGCAGCGCGGTCGCTGCGGCGCTTCACCGGGTCGTTGTAGAACGAGTTCAGCGATGCTGCCGAGGTGTCGTTGGCCGCAAACCATCGAGCAGCGTGGACAGTAAGGCGCTCGACGTCGACCAGAAGCCGGCCAATACCGGTCCCAGCGGCCGGGCAGGGGGTCTGGAAAGCGTCGCCGATGTAGACGATGCCGTCCCGCTGGTGCTGGCTCGCCACCGCGACATCGCTGGTTCGGCACTGCACCTCCTCGACCGTGAAATCACCGAGCTCGTCCGTCAGCGCAGGCATCACCTCCAGCAACGTGTCCCGCGGCGACTGACGAAGTTGGCGAACCCAGGGATCGCGCGGATCACGATACAGGAACAGGTTGGCGCGCAGGACGTCCTTGCAGGGAAAGACCGTCAGGTAGTCGATGCCATCGTGCAGGCTATTGCCGTAATAGACCAGCACCGAGGTTTCGGCGGCGGCGCATTTGGGCGAGCGGATGTCGAACCCGATCGTCGTGGAATGCATCACGCTGACGTTCTCGTAGGCGACGCCGAGCTTGCGGCTGAGTTTCGTGTTCAGCCCGGTCGCCATGACCACCAGCTTGGCAGTGATTGCCTGGCCGTCGTCGAGATGCACGATCGAGGTCGAACCGCTCTCGACGTCGCTCACACGGCCAACGATGAACTGTACATCTTTCGGGATCTTGCGGCGCAGCGCCTGAACCATGTCTTGATAAGGCATCCCGTAATGCGGGGCCATAACCGAAGACAGTTGCTTGCCGAGACTAAAGTTACGAGCCCGCGGCACAATTTTAGCAACGTCTCTTAATTCACTTACTAATCCGATATTCTGAAAGAACTTAATCTGACCCCCGACAAGCTGCTCGGCGCGAAACTCGGCGGGATAAACCGCATAGCGGTCCACGACGGTGACCTGGAATCCGCGTTGATGGAGCATTATCGCTGCCAGTGATCCGCTTAAGCCTGCACCAATTACTACAATGTCTTGCATGACACCCCGTTAAGGAAACAACTCACCCGCTCTGCAGGCGCATGTCGTCCGGCGCGTGACTGACCTGCGGCTCTGCATAAAAATGCATAACTGTTTTTTAGATTGATGACCCAAGTAATACGTAGTTAAGCGAAGCTACCGAAAAGCAAAGTGACCCAAGCTTTGTTCTCTGTAACTTTACCGCGAACAGGCGAGCCGCCAAGGGGGCGTTCTGTGCGTTTGTGAAAATAAATCCGCGCGGTGCCGCCGTACCACGGTTTGTACGCGAAGAATGGGGTTTGCACGCGAAGAA
>CAZZWN010000142.1:0-9234 GCA_964657765.1 uncultured Acetobacteraceae bacterium | reverse complement strand
TCCTAATGACTGCCCGATGAGCCTTGCGGCCCTGTGCCTACGCCGCGCTTGCACCGCCCCCCGCCCGGGCCTATGTCAAACCGCCAAGGATGGGGACCCGCCGCCGGGCCGCCCGCGGATGAAAGGTCCCCACCATGGCCGCCCCAGACACCCCAGGCCCCGCGTTCCCCCGCATCGAGGAGGCGCTCGCCTTCGACGACGTGCTGGTCGTTCCGGCCTACTCGCAAATCCTGCCCGCCAACGTCAGCACCCGCACTCGGCTGACCCGCACCATCAGCCTGCATATCCCGCTCATCTCGTCGGCCATGGACACCGTGACCGAGGGCGCGATGGCGATCGTCATGGCGCAGCTCGGCGGCATCGGGGTGATCCATAAGAACCTGGACGTCGCGGAGCAGGCGGCGCAGGTCCGCCGGGTCAAGAAGTTCGAGTCCGGCATGGTGGTGAACCCGCTGACCATCTATCCCGACCAGACCCTGGCCGAAGCCCGCGCCCTCATGGCGCTGCACAACATCAGCGGCTTCCCCGTCGTCGAGCGCGACACCGGCCGGCTGGTCGGCATCCTCACCAACCGCGACGTCCGCTTCGCCACTGACCCGGCGCTCCGCGTCTACGAGCTGATGACCCGCGAGAACCTCATCACCGTCATGGCCGACGTCGACCGCGAGGAGGCGCGGCAAATCCTGCACCGCCACCGCATCGAGAAGCTGCTGGTCGTCGACGACGCCTACCGCTGCGTCGGGCTGATCACCGTGAAGGACATGGACAAGGCGCAGGCGCATCCGCTTGCCAACAAGGACGAGCTCGGCCGGCTGCGCGCCGCCGCCGCGACGGGGGTGGGCGACGACGGCTACGCCCGGGCGGAGGCGCTGGTCGCGGCCGAGGTGGACGTGATCGTGGTCGACACCGCGCACGGCCATTCCGCCGGCGTGCTGGGGTCGGTCGAGCGCATAAAGCGGCTATCGAACGCGGTGCAGATCATCGCCGGCAACGTGGCGACGCCGGAGGGTGCCCGTGCCCTGATCGAGGCCGGCGCCGACAGCGTGAAGATCGGCATCGGCCCCGGCAGCATCTGCACCACCCGCGTCGTCGCCGGCGTCGGCGTGCCGCAGTTCACCGCCGTATTGGAGACCGCCGCCGCCTGCCGCGAGCTGGGCGTGCCGGCCATCGCCGACGGCGGTATCCGCACCTCGGGCGACATGGTGAAGGCGATCGGCGCCGGGGCGGACTGCGTGATGGTCGGCAGCCTGCTCGCGGGCACCGAGGAGGCGCCGGGCGAGGTGTTCCTGTATCAGGGACGGTCGTTCAAAAGCTATCGCGGCATGGGCAGCATCGGCGCCATGGCGCGCGGCTCGGCCGACCGGTACTTTCAGCAGGAGATCAAGGACACGCTGAAATTGGTGCCGGAGGGGATCGAGGGCCGGGTCGGCTACAAGGGCCCGGTCTCGGCCGTGGTGCATCAGTTGGTCGGCGGCTTGCGGGCCGGGATGGGCTACACCGGCAGCGCCACGATCGACGACCTGCAGCGCAACACGCGGTTCCGCCGCATCACCGGCGCCGGGCTGCGCGAGAGCCACGTGCACGACGTGGCGATCACGCGCGAGTCGCCGAACTACCGGCAGGAGCCGTGAGTCCCATCCGCGCCGTGGTGTTCGACGCGTATGGGACGCTGCTCGACGTGCACGCGGCGATGGCGCGGCACGCCGACCGCCTGCCGCCCGACTGGGAGCGGATCAGCGACGAGTGGCGGTCGAAACAATTGGAATACACCTGGGTCCGCTCGTTGACCGGCCCCGCGCACCACCGGGATTTCTGGACCCTGACGCAGGAGGCCCTGGACTTCGTCGCCGCCCGGCACGGCATCACCGACCCGGCGGTGCGGGCGTTGCTGCTCGACGCCTACCGGGTTCTGCCGGCCTATGCGGATGTGGTTGCCGCGCTGGAGGCGCTGCGGGCGCAGGGCCTGCAGACGGCCATCCTGTCGAACGCCGATCCCGTGATGCTGGGCGCCGCCATCAACGGCGCGGGCTTGAAGCCGTTGCTGGACGCGGTGCTGAGCGTCGAGGACGTCCGCGTGTTCAAGCCGGACCCGCGGGTCTACCCGTTGATGACGCAGCGCTTCGGTGTGCCGCCGAACCAAATCGCATTCGTGTCGTCGAACGCGTGGGACGCGCAAGCCGCGGCTGCATTCGGCGCCCGGGTATTCTGGTGCAACCGCACCGGTCAGCCGGACGAATACGGCCTGCAGGGCACCGCGACCGTCATTCCCGGCCTCGCCGCCCTGCCCAGGCATCTCGCATGATCCTGCCGGCGTGACCCCGGCCGCGCGTTTGGCCGCCTCGATCGAGTTGCTGACCGAGATCGACGCCTTTCCCCGCCGCCCGGCCGATGGGGTCGCCAACGACTTCTTCCGGGCGCGCCGCTTCATCGGCTCCGGCGACCGCCGGGCGGTGTCGGACCGGACATGGCGCGTGCTGCGGGCGCGGCGGCGGCTGACCTGGTGGATCGAGCAGGCCAACACCGCGCCGACCCCGCGCATGCTGGTCGCGGCGTCGCTGCTGCTGGAGGGCTGGACCGCGGCCGGCGTCATGCAATCCTACTCCGGCGGCCAGTACGGCGCAGCGCCGATGCTGCGGCAGGAGGCCGACGCGGCCCGCGCGCTGGAGGGCCACACGCTCGTTCATCCGGAGATGCCGCCCGCCGTCGCGCTGGAGACGCCGGACTGGCTGCTGCCGCATTTGCTGGCCCGGTTCGGCGACCGGCTCGCCGCCGAGATGGCCGCGACCCTCGACCCGGCGCCGCTCGACCTTCGGGCGAACCTGCTGAAGGGCACCCGCGACGACGCTCGCGCTGCCCTGCTGGCCGAAGGGCTGAAAACCGAGCCGACGCCGCTGTCGCCCTGGGGCCTGCGCATCGAAGGACGCCGGGCCGTCACGACCGGTGCCGCGTTCCAAACCGGGCTGGTCGAAATCCAGGACGAGGGCAGCCAGCTCGTCGCCGCTCTGGTTGGTGCTGCGCCCGAGATGCGCGTGGTGGACTGGTGCGCCGGCGCGGGCGGCAAGACGCTGGCGCTGGCGATGCTGATGGGCAACCGCGGCCATCTGATGGCCTGCGACGTGTCGGCCCCGCGGCTCGATGGCGCGGTGCGCCGCCTGCGTCGGGCGGGGGTGCACAACGCGGAGCGGCATTTGGTCGGACCCGGCGACAAATGGGCCAAGCGGCGCGCCGGAGCCTTCGACCGCGTGCTGGTCGATGCGCCGTGCACCGGCACCGGCACCTGGCGGCGCAACCCGGACGCCCGGCTGCGGCTGCGTCCGCTCGATCTAGAGGAGCTGGTCCCGAAACAGGCTGCGATATTGGACGACGCTGCCCGCTTGGTGCGGCCCGGCGGACGGCTTATCTATGCTACATGCTCATTGCTACTTGAGGAGAACGAGGCGCAGGTGGACAGCTTTCTTGCCCGCACCCCCGGCTTTGCCGTCGTGCCGCTGCCGTCTGCCTGGACCCTGGCGACGGCGGCGCCTGGCCCCGGGCCGTATCTGTCGCTCACCCCGCTCCGGCACAACACCGACGGGTTTTTCGCCGCCGTGCTGGAGCGCTCGGCGTGATCCAGGTGCGCCGGGCGCAGACCGCGGACGCGCCGTCGATCGGGGCGGTGCACGTCTCGGCCTGGCGCAACGCCTATGCCGGCATCCTGCCGAGCGACTATCTCAGCGGGCTCTCGATGCCCCGTCACGCCGCCCAGTATGACGCGACGATCCGCACGGATGGCGGGGTCTATGTCGCGATCGCCGCCACGCCCGGCGGGAAACCCGGCGTGATCGGTTTCGCGACGGTCGGCCGGCCCCGCTCGCGCGGACTGGGCGAGGGCGAGATCCAAACCCTGTATGTCCTCGACGACTGGCGGGACCTCGGGGTCGGCCGCAAGCTGCTGGCGGCCGGCGCGGCCCACCTTGCGACGGCTGGCTGCCGCACCGCATTCCTTTGGGTGCTGCGCGACAATCCCAGCCGCTGGTTCTACGAACGCCTCGGCGGACGGCAGGCGGCGGCGGCGGCGACTCGGGTGGCCGGCGTATCGATCCCGCAGGTCGCCTTCGTATGGGACCCGATCGACCGCCTGCTGGCCGAGGCGGACCGGGCATGAAGCACGGCGCTTGCCGTCCGGCCGCCGCCATGCTGCAAGCTGTTTTATGACCGAACTCTCCTCTCCGGCCCGCGACCGGGTGCTGATCCTGGATTTCGGCGGCCAGTTCACCCAGTTGATCGCCCGACGTGTCCGCGAGTCCGGCGTCTACTGCGAAATCCTCCCCGCCGACGCCGCGCCGGAACGCCTCGCCGCGTTCGACGCCCGCGCCTTCATCCTGTCCGGCGGACCGGCCAGCGTGCTCGAAGCCGCCGGCCCCCGTGTGCCGCAGATGGTGTTCGACAGCGGCCTGCCCGTGCTCGGCATCTGCTACGGCCAGCAGGCGATGTGCGCGCAGTTGGGCGGCGAGGTCAGCATCAGCGACCACCAGGAGTTCGGCTCCGCCTTCGCCGAGGTGACGGATGATTGCGAGCTGTTCCACGGCGTGTGGTCGCCGGGCAGCCGGGAGCAGGTGTGGATGAGCCATGGCGACCGCGTGACCCGGCTGCCATCCGGGTTCCGCGCCGTCGCCCGCAGCGAGGGCGCGCCCTTCGCCGTCATCGCCGACGACACCCGCCGCTACTACGGGGTGCAGTTCCATCCGGAGGTCGTGCACACCCCGCACGGCCGCCAGCTGCTGCACAACTTCACCCACCGCGTCGCCGGCCTGTCCGGCGATTGGAGCATGGCCGGGTTCCGTGATGCCCAGATCGCCCGGGTGCGTGCCCAGGTCGGCGCCGGCCGGGTGATCTGCGGCCTGTCCGGCGGGGTCGACAGCTCCGTCGCCGCCGCGTTGATCCACGAGGCCATCGGCGACCAGCTCACCTGCATCTTCGTCGACAGCGGGCTTTTGCGTCAGGGCGAGGCCGAGGAGGTCGTGAAAACCTTTCGCGGCCGGTTCAACATCAGGCTGGTGCACCGCGATGCGAGCGACCTGTTCCTGGGTCAGCTTGAGGGCGTCACCGACCCCGAGGCCAAGCGCAAGACCATCGGCCGGGTATTCATCGAGGTGTTCGAACAGGAGGCAGCCCGCATCGGCGGGGCCGATTTCCTGGCGCAGGGCACGCTGTATCCCGACGTGATCGAGAGCATCAGTGCCCACGGCGGCCCCAGCGCCACCATCAAGTCGCACCACAACGTCGGCGGCCTGCCGGAGCGGATGCGCATGAAGCTGGTCGAGCCACTTCGAGAACTGTTCAAGGACGAGGTGCGGGTGCTGGGCCGCGAGCTCGGCGTGCCCGACCACATCGTCGGCCGCCATCCGTTCCCCGGCCCCGGCCTTGCGATCCGCATCCCCGGCGCGATCACCCGCGAGCGGTTGGACATCCTGCGCCGGGCCGACGCGGTGTTCCTGGAGGAAATCCGCGCGGCCGGGCTGTATGACGCGATCTGGCAGGCCTTTGCGGTGCTGCTTCCGGTCCGGACGGTGGGGGTGATGGGCGACGGCCGCACCTATGACAACGCGTGCGCGCTCCGGGCGGTGACTAGCGTGGACGGCATGACGGCGGAAGTGTACCCTTTCGACATGGCGTTCCTGACGCGCACCGCGACGCGCATCGTGAACGAGGTCCGGGGCATCAACCGGGTGACATACGACATCACCAGCAAGCCGCCGGGCACGATCGAGTGGGAATAGCAGCGATGACCAGAAAGACCGGCCGCCAGTTCTTTGCCAATCCCGGCCCGACCAACATCCCCGACTCGGTGCTGCGGGCGATGGACCGGCCCACGATCGACTTCATGGACCCGGAGTTCGTCGAGGTGTTCGAGGCCGGGGTCGCCGGGCTGAAGCGGGTGCTGCGCACCTCGGGCGACGTCTTCCTGTATACCGCAACCGGCCATGGCGCCTGGGAGGCGACGCTCGTCAACCTGTTCTCGCCCGGCGATGTCGTGCTGATCGCCGAGTCCGGCTGGTTCAGCGAGGGCTGGGCCGAGATGGCGGTGAAGTTCGGCCTGCAAGTGCAGACCGTCGCGGCCGACTGGCGGCGCGGCGTCGACCCGCAAGCGGTTGCGGCGGCGCTACGGGCCGACACCGGCCACGCGATCAAGGCCGTGCTCGCCGTGCACAACGAGACCGCGACCGGCGTGGCGCTGCCATTGCCGGACATCCGCGGTGCGATCGATGCGGCCCGGCATCCGGCGCTGTTCCTCGTGGACACCATCTCGTCGCTCGCCTCGCTCGAGTTCCGCATGGACGACTGGGGCATCGACGCCGTGGTGGGCGGCAGCCAGAAGGGGCTGATGCTGCCAACCGGGTTCAGCTTCACCGCGGTGTCGCCGAAGGCGATGCAGGCACACGCCTCCGCGCAGTTGGCCCGGCACTACTTCGACTGGACGGTGATGCTCAAGCGTCCGCTGCGCAGCTTTGTCGGCACCGCGCCGGTCGGGCTGTTCTATGGGCTGCGCGAAAGCCTGCGCCTGATCGAGCTGGAGGGTCTGGACCAGGTCGTCGCGCGCCACCACCGCCTGGCCGAGGCTGCCCGCCGCGCCGTGCGGACCTGGTCCGGCAATGATGGCCCGCAGCTTTTTTGCCTCGACCCGGCGCGGCTGTCGGACAGCGTGACGGCCGTGATGATGCCCGACGGCTTTAATGCCGATGCGGTTCGGCGCACCGCGCTGGACCGGTTCAACGTATCGACCGGCGGCGGGCTGGGCCGGCTCGGTGGCAAGGTGTTCCGGATCGGCCATATGGGCGACCTGAACGAGCCGATGGTGCTGGGAACTCTGAGCGCCGTGGAGATGAGCCTGCGCATCAACGGCGTGCCGCACGGCAAGGGCGGGGTGGACGCGGCGATGGATTGGCTCGCCGCCGCCTGAGGCCGTCGACGCGAATCGACAAGCTCTCGTAAGATTTGGCCGTTGCCCGAGTCGTTCGATTTATGGGCGAGCGCGGCCACGAAAAGCTTGCGCGCCGGTGTTCCGGACCGGCTGAGACTGTGGCGCCATCGTCACAATAGTGTGTTGCTGATGCGCGACGAACACCACGGGTGGTGGGTTGCGTTGCGGCCGAGTGACCAGATGTAGTAGCCTGCGCAGATGAACACGACCAACGCAGGAGACCCAACGGTGCTTGACGCAGTGCAGATGCAGGGCCGACACCAGGTCCGGATGGACCGGTCGCGTGACAGCCTACTGACGGATTTCGGCCGCGCTACCCTGGACGACCGCTACTTGATGCCCGGCGAAAGCTACCAGGACCTGTTCGCCCGCGTCGCCAGCTACTACGGCGACGACGCGGCCCACGCCCAGCGCATCTACGATTACGCCAGCCGGATGTGGTTCATGCCGGCGACCCCGGTGCTGTCCAATGGCGGCACCACGCGCGGCCTGCCGATTTCCTGTTTCTTGAACGAGGCTTCGGACAGTCTGGACGGCATCGTCGGGCTGTGGAACGAGAACGTGTGGCTGGCGTCCAAGGGCGGCGGCATCGGGTCGTATTGGGGCAACCTGCGGTCGATCGGCGAGAAGGTCGGCCAAAACGGCAAGACCTCCGGCGTCATTCCGTTCATCCGGGTGATGGACAGCTTGACGTTGGCGATCTCGCAGGGCTCGCTGCGCCGCGGCTCGGCGGCGGTGTATTTGCCGATCTCGCACCCCGAGGTCGAGGAGTTCACCGAACTGCGCCGTCCGACCGGCGGCGACCCGAACCGCAAGGCGCTCAACCTGCACCACGGCATCCTGGTGTCGGATGCGTTCATGCGGGCCGTCGAGGCGGACGAGCAATGGGCGCTCACGTCCCCCAAGGATGGCGCGATGGTGCGGCTGGTGAGCGCGCGCAACCTGTGGATACGCATCCTGACGGCGCGGATCGAGACCGGGGAGCCGTACCTCGTGTTCTCCGACCACGTGAACAACGCGCGGCCGGAGCATCAGAAGCTGGCCGGCCTCGAGATCAAGACCAGCAATCTGTGCAGCGAGATCACGCTGCCGACCGGCATCGACCAGCACGGCAAGCAGCGCACCGCGGTCTGCTGCCTGGCGTCGCTCAACCTCGAGAGCTGGCTGGAATGGAAGGACCATCCGCTGTTCATCGAGGACATCATGCGCTTCCTCGACAACGTGCTGCAGGACTTCATCGACCGCGCGCCGGAGGGCATGGAACGGGCGAAATACTCGGCGATGCGCGAGCGTTCGGTCGGTCTCGGCGTGATGGGTTTCCACAGCTTCCTGCAGTCGCAGAACGTGCCGTTCGAGGGCGTGGTGGCGAAGGTGTGGAACCGGCGGATGTTCAAGCACATACGCGGCCAGGCCGACGCGGCGAGCCGGATGCTTGCGGAAGAGCGGGGGCCGTGCCCGGATGCCGAGGAGTACGGCATCATGGAGCGGTTCTCCAACAAGATGGCGATCGCGCCGACGGCGAGCATCAGCATCATCGCCGGCAACACGAGCCCCGGCATCGAGCCGATCGCCGCCAACGTGTTCCTGCAAAAGACGCTGTCCGGCAGCTTCACCGTGCGCAACCGGCACCTGCAGCAGCTGCTGGCGGCCAAGGGCATGGACACCGACGCGATCTGGTCGGGCATCACGCTGAACAAAGGCAGCGTGCAGCACCTCGATTTCCTGACCGAGCAGGAAAAGGCCGTCTATCGCACAGCGTTCGAACTGGACCAGCGCTGGGTCGTCGAGCACGCCGCCGACCGCACGCCGTATGTCTGCCAGAGCCAGTCGGTGAACCTGTTCCTGCCGGCGAACGTGCACAAGCGCGACCTGCACCAGATCCACTATCTCGCGTGGAAGCGCGGCGTGAAGTCGCTGTACTACTGCCGCAGCCTATCGATCCAGCGGGCGGACAACGTGAGCGAAAAAGTGGTGCGCCCGACCGAGATGGCAACGGCGGCGCCGAACGACACCGGCCGGCTATCGCTGGCAGGCGCCGCGAAGCCGAACAACTACGAAGAATGCCTCGCCTGCCAATAGCGGCGAGCCAAACACCAGCAACGACTGCCCAGCAGCCAGCATAGGAGCCTTTTGATGGACGGCATGATTCCCCGCAACGACAAGCCGCAGTTCGACTTGCTCACGGAAAACCCGGTCTATAAGCCTTTCCGTTATCCCTGGGCCTACGAGGCGTGGCTGACGCAGCAGCGCGTGCATTGGCTGCCGGAGGAGGT
>CAZZWN010000141.1:0-9283 GCA_964657765.1 uncultured Acetobacteraceae bacterium | reverse complement strand
CAGGGCGAGCGGGAGATGGCGGCGGACAACAAGCTGCTGGGCCAGTTCGACCTGATGGGCATTCCGGCCGCTCCGCGCGGCGTGCCGCAAATTGAGGTGACGTTCGACATCGACGCCAACGGCATCGTCTCGGTGCAGGCAAAGGACAAGGCGACTGGCAAGGAGCAGCAGATCCGCATCCAGGCCAGCGGCGGGTTGTCGGACGCCGACATCCAGAAGATGGTGAAGGAGGCCGAGGCCAACGCCGATGCCGACAAGAAGCGGCGTGAGCAGGTCGAGGCGCGCAACCAGACCGAGGCGATGGTGCATCAGGTCGAGAAGACCCTGAAGGAGAACGGCGACAAGGTTCCGGCCGAGTCGAAGACCGAGGCGGAGGCAGCGGTCGCTGCGGCCAAGACGGCGCTCGAGGGCCAGGACGCAGAGGCGCTGAAGCAGGCGAACGACCGTCTGACCCAGGTCGCGATGAAGATGGGCGAGGCGATGTACAAGGCCCAGTCCGAGGCCACCGCGACGGCCGACGCGCCGCAGGCGGCGAATGCGGGCGAGAAGGTCGTGGACGCCGAGTTCGAGGAAGTGGACGAGAAGAAGAAGGCGTCGTAATCCCATACGGCGGTTCGTTTAGGGACAGGCGTCCGCGCTCGATCGAGGCGGGCGCCTTTTCCGTTTTTTGACCCATTGAGTTGGGTTTTCAGCGCCAAGGACGAGGGCTGAAGTGGCAACGAAGCAGGATTACTACACGACGCTCGGGGTTAACCGGGAGGCTGGCGCGGAGGAGCTGAAGAAGGCGTATCGCAAGCTTGCGATGCAGTACCACCCGGACCGCAATCCGAACGACAAGCAGGCGGAGGCCAAGTTCAAGGAATTGAACGAGGCCTATGACGTGCTTAAGGACGAGCAAAAGCGCGGCGCATACGACCGATTCGGCCACGCTGCCTTCGAGCAGGGCGGCGGACCCGGCGGTGGGTTCAGCGGCGGGTTCAACTTCCAGGACGGGGCCGGGCTCGGCGACATCTTCGACCAGATGTTCGGCGAGATGACGGGACGCCGCGGCGGTGGGCGCGCCCGGGCCGGGGCGGACCTGCGGACGCAGGTCGAGGTCGACCTTACGGAAGCGTTCACCGGCACGAAGACGCAGCTCCGCGTGCCCACCCGCGTGCAATGCGACAACTGCAAAGGCACGGGGTCGGAGAGCAAGGAGCGGCAGGCGGACACCTGCCCGACCTGCGGCGGCAGCGGCAAGGTGCGGGCGCAGCAGGGTTTTTTCCTGATCGAGCGCACTTGTGCGACCTGCGGCGGCGCGGGCCGGGTCATCAAGAACCCCTGCCGGGTCTGCAGCGGGGCTGGCACGGTGCAGCGGGAGCGCAGCTTGCAGGTCTCGATCCCGGCGGGCGTCGAGGACGGCACGCGCATACGCCTGTCCGGCGAGGGCGAGGCGGGCGGCAGTGGCGCGCCGTCGGGTGACCTCTATGTGCAGATCGCGATCCGGCCGCACGAGATTTTCCAGCGCGAGGGGGCCAACATCTACTGCCGCGTGCCGCTGCCGATGACGCAGGCGGCGCTGGGCGGCGATGTGGAGGTGCCGGCGATCGACGGCAGCCGGGCCAAGGTGAAAATCCCGCCGGGCACCCAGACCGGGGATCAGTTCCGGTTGCGGGCCAAGGGCTTCTCGGTGCTGCGCAGTGCATCCCGCGGCGACATGTATGTCCAGGTGGCGGTCGAAACCCCGCAGCACCTCACGAAGCGCCAGCGCGAGCTGCTGGAGGAGTTCGAGGACGAGGCGAAGGGACACGCGAAAGGCAGCCCGGAGAGCGAGGGCTTCATGGCGAAGATCGCGAAGTTCTTCGAAGGGCGGGCATAGACCGGCCAGGCCTGGCCCGGCAGCGCTAGGGTGGCGCAGGCTCCTGGAACTGCGGCGGCTTCACGCCCTCGTATTCAAGGGTGACCACCACCCGCATTGTCCCTTCCTCGCTTTCCAGACGCCGCGGCAACCCATCCTTCTTGGCGACCCAGAGGCGGCTGTCGGCACTGTCAGGCCCCGAGACATCCTGCCGGTAGGCGTAGACCCGCATGGGCGCATCCTCCGCGTCGGGCACCGCCGCCTCGCAATGGTGCGGGGGGTACCGGACCAGGCCGGCGGCCAGCGCCTCGCGGTCCGCGGCGGTCATCGGCAGCTTCATCCAGCGCCCGGCGGCGGGCGAGGTCGCGTAGAGCATGTCATCGACGACGATCTGCTCGGTTTCAAAAGGCCGTCGGCGGGTCGGCGAGGTCGCGACCAGGACTGAGCGGTATTGCGGCGCCTTTCCGATGGACTGGACCGAGGTCAGGATAGCCGCGCACGCATCCTCGTCCGCAAGGGCCGGCGTGCTGACGGCACTGGCTGCTGCCGTTGCAACGCCGAGACCGAGGACCCACGCCGCTTTGTTCATTGCCGCGTCGTGGATGGAGGAGCCGGCGGGGCATTGGGCACCGCAAGGCGGGACGGGGCAGCAGGGGTGCCCGCTGGGGAAACCTCGCCCGTCGCGTCGGTCGGGGGCTGCCTGCCGCCATCCGAAGCTCCCCGTGACGGCGCCACGGCGGTGCCGGACGGCGCCATCTTGCCAGTCGGATCCTTCGGCGCGGCATTTTGCGCCAGCACAGGCATGGGCAATGCCGCAGCGGCGAGCAGGCCGCAGGCAGCGAGAGTGCGAATTGAACGTTGCATCGGCTTCCTCCGGCATGTGATGGGACAGTCCCGCCCGCTGCGGCGATCGCAGTGGGCGGGATGCCGTTCAGTGCTTGCGGACGGCGAACACCCAGACGACGCCGCCTTGCGGCACATCGCCGCCGTGGTAATCCGCGCTCACCTTCGCCAGGCTGTCCTGCATGCGCTGGGCATCGACGCCCCAACCGCTCTGCACTGCGATGTATTGCACCCCGTCCACCTCGTAGGACACCGGGACGCCGGTCACGCCGCTGTTGGTCTTCTGCTCCCACAGCACGTTGCCGGACTTCGCATCGAAGGCGCGGAAGTCGCGGTCGTTGGTCCCGCCCATGAACACGAGGTCGCCGGCAGTGGCGAGCACCGGGCCCCAAAGCTGGCTCTTGGCGAACGGATGGGTCCAGACGCGCTTGCCCGTCGACATGTCCCACGCCTGCAGCTCACCCACATGGTCGGCGTTGGGAAACAGCGTCAGGCCGATATCCGCGAGCCCGGCGCCCAGATACAGCTGGCCCGGCACGTAGTCCATCATCTTGCCCGTCAGCGTGCCGCACAGGTTCTCGTTCGCCGGAATGTAGACCAGCTTGGTGCGCGGCGAATATGCGGCCGGCGGCCAGTCCTTGCCGCCCCACAGCGACGGGCAGAAGTCGACGAACTTGTTCAAGCCGGGCTTGCGCGCCTCGTCGTAGCTCGGCCGCCCGGTCTTCTTGTCCAGCGCAGTGAACACGTTTTGCCGCACGAATGGCACGCCCGAGACGAAGCTGATGCCCTCCTCGCCCCGCTCCAGCGTCCACAGGTAGCCGTTGCGCCCAGGGTGAACCATGCCCTTCATGGTCCGCCCGTCCCGCTGGATGTCGACCAGCATCGGCGGGTCCACCTCGTCCCAGTCCCAGCTATCGTTCCAATGATACTGGTGCGCCGACTTGATCGCCCCGGTGTCGACGTCGAGCGCCAGCACGGATGACGTGTTCAGGTTGTCGCCGGGGCGCGCGTTGCCCATCCAGGGCGCGGCGTTGCCGGTGCCCCAATACGCCGTGCCTTGCTCCGGGTCGTAGGTCCCGGTGATCCAAATGGAGCCGCCACCCGTCTTCCAGGTATCCCCGGACCATGTTTCGCTGCCGGGCTCACCGGGCTTCGGGACGGTGTAGGTGCGCCAGGCCTGCTCGCCGGTCTTGGCGTCATAGGCGGCGACGAAGCCGCGCACCCCGAACTCGCCGCCGGAGCCGCCGACCATGACCTTGCCGTGCGCAATCAGCGGCGCCAGGGTCATGTAGTGCCCCTTGCGGTAGTCCTCGACCTCTTTGGCCCAGATCTCCTTGCCGGTTTTGGCGTCGAGCGCCACCAGGAAGTCGTCCACCGTCGCCACATAAACCCGGTCGCCCAGCAGCGCCACGCCGCGGTTGGTCGGATGCAGCTGCGTCAGGTCCTCTGGCAGCTCACGCTTGTAGCGCCAGAGCTGGTCGCCGGTCTTCGCGTCCAGCGCGATCACCTGGGCCTGCGGCGTGGTCACGAACATAACGCCGTCATTGACGATCGGCGGCGACTGGTGCCCTTCGAGCACTCCGGTCGAGAACGTCCAGACCGGCACCAGGTCGGCCACGTTGGACGCGTTGATCTGATTAAGCGGGCTGTAGCCCTGGCCGTCATACGTGCCGCGATACATGAGCCAGTTGCGCGGCTCCGGCTGCTGCAGACGCTGCTCCGTCACATCGCTGTAAGCCTTCACTTCCGCCCGCAGCGTGCCCGGCAAGCATGCCAGTCCGGCAAGCGCTGCCCCAGCCAACAAACACCGTTTGAAAGTCCTCATCGTTCCCCTCCGTTTTGGATCTGTTCGCGCCGTCATTGCAGGCTTGCTTCGTCCGACTAGGCCACCTGCCCTCCAACCTTGCCGACAAAGGGTTGGGCCACTTCCAAGCCACCCTCATCCGACAGCCGCAACGGCAATGGCGGCAGTCGGCGCAGCGCCGGGCCGTTGACGACCTGCCCGCCGGCACGCGGATCGAACTCCGAACCGTGGCATGGACAGTGCAGGATGCCCGCGTTCTCACGCCATTCGGTCACCGGGCATTGGGCGTGGGTGCAGGTCGCGGAGTAGGCCAGGACGCCATTCACCGCGTGGACGAGCGACTCGCCCGCCAGGGTTTCTGGATCGAGCCGCAGCACCAACACCTGGTTCAGCCGCGAGCCGTCGCGCACGGTGTTGCTAACCGGGTCTTTGGCCCAGGCCATGATCGGCGGCGCCCCCAGTGCGATATCGTCCACGCGCAGCGGCGCCGCTGTATCCGACAAGCCAACGGCACGCACCAGCATGTCGCCCGCGAGCGGGCGCTGGTTGCGCGGCTGCGCCGATGATTGAGCTTGCGCGAGCTTGCTGCCGCAACTGAGCGCGACGCCCAGAGCCAACGCGTTACGTCGCGTATGGACATCCCATGGTTGCATGACGCGTCCCGTCATCCATCATTCCTCCTGCAGGCCCGCTCTGATGGCGGCTATCTCTCGGCAGCATGCACAGGAAGCGGCATTGAGGGAAACGAAAATAACTAACCGGGGTTAAAATCCAATGTCATTATCGCAGATACGCGGTCGGTTTTGTTCGACTTCACGTAAAACGCAACAAATTTGTGCGCCTGCGAGACTAGCTTAAGGGAGCAAGCCAGCGTCCGGATGGAAACCAATCGCAACGGCGCGGGCGCTGCCAGGGACGCCGAAGGCTTAAGGCCCGCCGTTGATGGTCAGCACGGTGCCGTTGGTATAACCGGACCGCGGGCTAGCCAAAAAAGCGACCGCCGCCGCGATCTCCTCGGGCTGCGCAGGACGCCCGAAGGGCATGCCTTTGCAGAAGTCTAGCCATCGATCGGCGTTGCCAAGCTCGGTCTCGGCCCGGTGGCGCAGCAGCCGCTCCAGCCGGTCGGTCGCCACTGGGCCGGGGTTGATCGCCACCGCACGGAACCCGTCCTTCTGCGCGCCGCGGCCCAGCGCACGCGTGAACGCCATGAGCGCAGCGTTGCCCGCCACCCCGGCGACATAGCCCGGATCGAACGTCTCCCCGGCCGCGCCGATCACGTTCACCACGACGCCCCGGCGCGACTGCAGCATGGGATACAGCGCGCGGCACAGGCTGATGAAGCCGAACACCTTGAGGTCCCACGCGGCGCGCAAGGTCGCGTCGTCCACCGCCAGCAAGTTGCCCGGCGGGATTGCGCCGGCGTTGTTCACCAGGATGTCCACCGCGCCCGCGGCGGCGGCGACACGTTCCACCTCGTTTTGCCGGGATAGATCGGCGGCGATGGTCTCGACCCGCACTTGGCGCCGGGCGCGCACGGCAGCGGCTGCCTCGTCCAGCATGGCCGCGTTGCGGGCGACCAGGACGATGTCGCAGCCTTCTTCGGCGAGCAGTTCGGCGCTGGCACGGCCGATGCCTTTGGAGCCGCCGGTCACCAAGGCGCGCTTCCCAGCCAAATGCAGATCCATGGCTAGGCGGCCACGCCGCTTGTGCTTCCCGGGGCGATGCGAGTCGTGCTCATGCCGCCCTCCTGATACCGGCGGAATAGGCGCGGCAGGCGTCGCCAAACGCCCGGAACAGCGCCAGGCTGTTGGGGTCCGCGGCATACTCCCATTCCGGGTGCCACTGCACCGCCAGCGCGAAAGCGGCGCCTTGCCGGCGCACGGCCTCGATCGTGCCGTCCGGCGCCACGGCCTCGACGGACAACGTATCCGCCAGCCGGTCGATCGCCTGGCCGTGCACCGAATTCACCACGATGCGGTCATGGCCCAGCATGCGAGCGAGCTCACCCGACAGCGCGACCTCATGCTTAGGGGCAAATTGCTGGCTTATCGCGCCGGGCCCGCCGCGGTGGTCCAGGCGTCCCTGCACGAAATGCACCTGCTGATGCAGGCTGCCGCCCAGCGCCACGTTCACCTCCTGGATGCCGCGGCAGATCGCCAGCAACGGCATGTCACGGCGCAATGCGGCGCGGATCAGCGGGAAGCTCGTGCCGTCCCGCTCCCGGTCATGGAAATCCGGCGTCTCGTCGGCCGCGCCATAGTGGCTCGGGTCGACGTTGCTGGGGCTGCCGGGCAGCAGCAGCCCGTCCAGCCGGTCGAGGATCGCGACCGCGGCCTCGCCGACCGGCGGGATCATCACTGGGACGGCGCCGCTGCCTCCCATCAGCGCGGCAGCGTAACGGGCAGGGGTGGCGTGCTGCCTGTGGCCGTTGATGTCCCGGGTGCAAGCGGGGATGCCGATCAGCAAGGTCATGCGGTGGTGTCCGTGGTTTGCGGCAACTGAGCCATGGGTGGAGGGGCGGCCTTTGGACGCATACGGTCGGCGACCACGACGCCCACGGCGCCGACCAGCATCAGCGTCGCCATCGGGCGCGCCGTGCCGTCGCTGAGCGTGCCGACCAGCACGCCGCTGAGGGCAGCGAGGCAGAACTGGATCGTGCCCATGAGCGCCGATGCGCTGCCGGCATGGGCGGCGTGGCGCGACAATGCGCCGACGGCCGAGTTCGGCATCACGAAACCCATGCTGCCCATTGCGGCGACGACCGGCAGCACGACGCCGAACACGCCGCCGACATTCAGCATTGCGCAGGCCAGCAGGGTGAACGCAGCCACCAGATAGACCATCGAGCCGACCCGCAAGACGCGGAGGGCGCCGAACCGGGGCAAGATGTACGGGTTGACCTGCGACGCGATGATATAAGCCCCGGCACTGGCGCCGAACAGCATGCCGTATTGCGACGGGCTGAAGGCGAAGCGCTGGATCAGCACCGGGGGCGAGCCGCCGATATAGGCGAACATGCCGAACATGCCGCAGCCGCCCATGAACGCATAGGCCAGGAACACCCGGTCCCGAATTACGCCGGCATAGCGGCTGACCAGGTTGCCGATCCCGAGCTGCATGCGGCGGCCGACCGGCAGCGTGTCCGGCAGGAAGCGCCAGACCAAAATGCAGCAGAGCGCGCCATAGGCCGCGGTGAGCCAAAAGATCGCGTGCCACGGTGCGAAGCCGAGCACCAGGCCGCCGAGCGTCGGCGCCAGGATCGGCGCCACGCCCATGACCAGCATCAGCCGCGACATCAGATGCGCTGCCGCGTGCCCATCCGCGAGGTCGCGCACGATGGCGCGAGGGATCACCATGCTGGCCGACCCGCCGAACGCGGCGACGAAGCGCAGCGCCGATAGGGTGAACAGGTCCGGCGCCAGCGCGCAGCCAGCGTTGGCCAGCGTGTAGACCGCGGTGCCGATCACCAGCGGCCCGCGCCGGCCATAGCGGTCGGACAGGGTGCCCTGGGTGATCTGGCCGATCGCCAGGCCGGCGAACCAGGTCGCGAGGGTGATCTGCGCGGTGCCGGGCCGGCCGCCGAGCGAGGCCTCGATGGCGGGAAAGGCGGGGAGATACATGTCGGTCGACAGCGGGCCGACCGCGGTCAGGAAGCCGAGCAGCACTGGCAACCATGCTGGGTATTTCATTTGGACAGGATGACAGGATTTCGCAGTGCAGCGTAGCCCAGTTGACGCATGACGGGTTCCTGGCAACCCACGCCGTCAAGCCAGAACCAGGATCAAGTCGCCCAGCCGCACTTCGCCGCCCTCCAGCACCCGCGCGACGATGCCGCCATGGCCGCGGACCGCGTTGTAGCCGCCGATGCCGAGCAGCCGTTCCATCTTGGAGCACGGATGGCACTCGCCACTGCTCTCGAGCACCGCTCTGCCCAGGCGGAAGGCCCGGCCCTTCAGGGCGGCCAGGTTGATCCCGCGCACCACGACGTTGCGCCGGAGCAGCTCGGGAGGGACGCTGTCCTGGCCCAAATAGCTGCCGATCGCCGCGAGATGCTCGGCCTGGATCACCGTGACCTGCCGCGCGCCCTGCGTCGCGCTGGCGTAATGGTCGCCCTCGACGCCCTGGCCCGGCGTCAACAGGATCGCTGGCGGCGTCAGCATCGGCGCGAGGCGGGCCGGCCGGATGCCGAGCCATGTGACGACGCCGGGCCGCATCGGCGCGGCCATCAGCCGGGCCAGCGGCGATGCGGGGTTCAGCACGTCATTCGATCGTCCCGGCCCTCAATCGTCATCATCGCGGGTCGACCGGACCAGCACCTCGCGCTTGCCGACGTGGTTCGCAGCGCTGACGATCCCCTCCTTCTCCATCTGCTCGATCAGCTTGGCCGCCCGGTTGTAGCCGATCGCCAGATGCCGCTGGATGAAGCTCGTGCTCGCCTTGCCTTCGCGCGACACCAGTGCCACCGCCTGGTCGAACAGGCCCTTCTCGCCGTCCCCCGCGGCGGCGATGCCGGACAGGTCGGGATTGGCGCCGGCGCTGCCGTCGTCGTTCGTGGGATCGGTGATCTCGTCGTCATAGGTCGGCTCGGCCTGGCCGCGCAGGAAGGCGACGATGTCCTCCACCTCGCGGTCGGCGACGAAGGGGCCGTGCACGCGGGCGATGCGGCCACCGCCCTGCATGTGCAGCAGGTCACCCTGCCCCAGCAGCTGCTCGGCGCCCTGCTCGCCCAGGATCGTGCGGCTGTCGAACTTGCTGATGACCTGGAAGCTGATGCGGGTCGGGAAGTTCGCCTTGATCGT
>CAZZWN010000140.1:0-9291 GCA_964657765.1 uncultured Acetobacteraceae bacterium | reverse complement strand
GGTGGCCGGATTCCAGAGCGGTGGCGACGACTACCTGGTCAAGCCGTTCGCGTTTGCCGAGCTGCTGGCCCGGCTCAATGCGCTGATCCGCCGGCCGCCGCTCTCCGATACCCCGACCACGATCCGGGTCGCCGACCTCGAGCTCGACCTGCTGAAACGCAGCGTCACCCGCGGCGGCGAGCGGATCGAGCTGCAGCCCCGCGAGTTCCTGCTGCTGGAGTTCCTCGCCCGCCACGCCGACCGTGTGGTGACGCGCACGATGCTGCTGGAGGGGGTGTGGGACTTCCACTTCGACCCTCGCACCAACATCGTCGAGACCCATGTCAGCCGCCTCCGTGGCAAGCTCGGCCGAGGCGGCCGCGATCCCGAGCTGATCCACACCGTGCGCGGCGCCGGCTACGTGCTCCGTGCGCCGTAGCGCCATGCCGGTCCGGCTGCCCGGTATCCCTGGTCTGCGCCTATTCCGCACCACCAGCTTCCGCCTGATCATGCTTTACCTGTGCGTGTTCGCGCTCTCGGCCGGCGTGCTCGCCGCGACCGTGTTCGTGGCGGCTCGCTCGGCGCTTGAGCAACAGACGGCGACGCGGGTCGAGGCGGAGACGGCATTCCTGCTCGAAGGCTATCGCAAGGGCGGCCTCGACCGGCTGCTCACCCAGGTGCAGACCCGCGGCCAGGGCGCCAGCGCGCTCGACTACCTCGTCCAGAGCCCGGCGGGCGGGCGCCTCGCCGGCGAGATCCCGCCCTCGACCAGCCTGCGCCCGGGCTGGGCGACGTTCACCGTACCCGAGGACCGCGACGAAGACGGCAAGCCGGAGCAGGTGCGCGCCCTGGTCACCGACGCCGGGGGTGGCCTGCTGCTGGTAGTCGGCGACGAGACCTGGCGCATCGGCGAGGTCGAAGAAGCGATCGTCACCGCCTTCACGATCACGATCGGCGTCGCCGCGGTGCTCGGCGTCGCGGGCGGTGTCCTGCTCAGCCGCGCGTTCCTGTCCGGGGTGGACGCGATCGCCCGTACCGCCGAGGCGATCATCGGCGGCGACCTCGCCCGCCGCGTGCCGGTCCGCGGCACCGGCGACGACCTCGACCGCCTGGCTGCCACCTTGAACCGCATGCTGGATCGCATCGGCACCTTGATGGAAAGCCTGCGCCAGGTCGGTAGCGACGTGGCACATGACCTGCGCACGCCGTTGTCGCGGCTGTATCAGCGGCTGGAGGATGCGCGACTGCATGCCGGCTCGGTTGCCGAATATGAACGGGCGGTGGATGGCGCCGTTGCCGAGGCCGAGGGCCTGCTCACCACCTTCGCCGCCCTGCTGCGCATCGCCCAGGTCGAGGGCGCTTCGCCGCGGGCAGGGTTCCGGCGGGTGGATCTCAGCGCGGTGGTGGAGGCCGTGGTCGACGCCTACGGACCCGATGCCGAGGTGGAGCAGCACCAAATCAAGGCGGCGATCACCCCCGGCATCATGATCTACGGCGACCGCGAGCTGCTGACCCAGGCGGTCGCGAACCTGGTGGAGAACGCGTTGCGCCATACTCCGCCGGGCACGCGGATCGGCGTGCAGCTTTCGACCTGGCTCGGCGGCACGGTCGCGCTGGTGGTCGAGGATGACGGCCCCGGCGTCGGTCCGGCCGACCTGGCCCGGCTGCCGGACCGGTTCTATCGTGCCGAACGCAGCCGCACGACGCCGGGCAACGGCCTCGGCCTCACGTTGGTGGCGGCGGTGGCGGAGCTGCATGGCAGCCGACTGGTGCTGGACAACGCGGCACCCGGCCTCCGGGCCAAGCTGCAGCTCGCCGGAGTGGCGTCGTGAAGGTCCCGGTCTTGCTGGCCGTAGTCCTGCTGGCCGGCTGCGCCCATTACGAGGCCCTGAAGCTGCCGTCCCGTGCCGCTCTGGCGCCGGCGCTGTCGGGTCTGCACGGCATGCCGGAGCGGCGGCCGTTGCGGGTCAGCGACGTCGTGCTGCTGGCGTTGCAGAACAGCCCCGACCTGCTGGCCACCAGGGCGCAACGCGGCGTGTCGCAGGCGCAGGTGCTGCAGGCCGGGCTGGCGCCCAACCCGAACCTGAACGGCGCCATCCTGCCGCTCGCGGCCGGTTTCGGCACCACGAATGCCTGGAACCTGGGCCTCACCTACGACCTGAAGACGCTCATCACCCGGCACAGCCGGCATCTTGCGGCCGAAATCCAAGGCCAGTCGCTCGACGCTTCGCTGCTATGGCAGGAGTGGCAGATCGCAGGTCAGGCGCGGCTGCTGGCGATCGATCTCATCACCGGCGCCCGCACGTTGCGGCTGCTGCAGCAAACCCGCGACCTGCTGGCCGACCGCGAACGGCGCTCGCGGCAAGCGCTCGCGGCCGGCAACGTCACCATCGCCACCGCGGCGCCCGACCTCGCGGCGCTGCAGACGGCCCGCACCGCCGTCGCCGACAGCGAGCGGCTGCAACTCACCCGCAAGCACCAGTTGAACGCGCTGCTCGGCCTCGAGCCCGGCGTCGCAGTGCCGCTCGTTTCCGACCCCGACCTGCCACCATTGGACCTTGCGTTGATCGCGCGCGAGATCTCGGACATCACCCGACACCGCCCCGACCTGGTGGCGCTGCAGCTCGGCTACGCGGCGCAGGACGAGAAGGTGCGCACCGCGATCCTGCAGCAATTTCCAAATCTGACCTTTGGCGTCACCGGCGGCAGCGACAACGCCAACGTCCGCAACGTCGGCCCGCAGATCCAGCTCGAGCTGCCGATCTTCGACCGTGCCCAGGGCCTCATCGCGACCGAGCGCGCGACCCGCCAGCAATTGCACGACGAATACGCCGCCCGCCTCGCGACGGCGACCGGCCAGGTCGGTGCGCTGCTTGCCGAGATGGCGCTGACGCAGCAGCAGCTCGGTGCCGCGCAACGCGACCTCGGGGCTGTGCGCCGCACCGCCGGGTTCGCCGAGGGAGCGCTGAGGGCCGGCAACCTCGACGAGCGCAGCGCCCTTGACCTCATTTCAGCACGCGTCACGAAGGAGCTCGAGATCGCCAACCTGACCCAATCGCTACTGGAGCAGCAGGTCGCCATCGACACGCTGGTGGGGGCCGGGATGCCGGCGATGCAGCAGGAAAAGGAAAGCCCATGACCTGGCGCGCGACGATCCTGCTTTTGGCGGCGATCTGCATTCAGCCGGCCCGCGCCGACGAGGGCAGCGTGCTGGTGCAGACCGCAACGCCGCGGCTGGGCGCACTGCCGGCGCTGGTTGCGGCCTACGGCACTGCCACCCCGGCCTTCGGTGGCGGGCTGACGCTCAGCCTGCCGCAGGACGGCCGCGTGCTGTCCATCGCCGTCACCCCCGGCGAGCAGGTTCATGCCGGTGACACGCTCATCGAGTTCGGCGCCTCGGCCACCACCTCCGGCGCCTACCAGCAGGCGGTGACCGCGCTGAGCCTGGCCCGCATCCAGCGCGCCCATGCCGCGCAGTTGCTGGCGCAGCAGCTCGCCACCCGCGACCAATTGGCGCAGGCCGACAAGGTGGTGTCGGACGCGCAGGAAACGCTGGACACGCTGACCGCCCAGGGCGCCAACCAGCGGCAAAGCACGCTCAAGGCGCCGTTCGACGGCGTGGTCAACGCCATCCCGGTGGCTCAGGGCGACCGCGTCGCCTCCGGCACCGCCCTGCTGAACCTGACCCGGCTGGACGGCTTGGTCATTACGGTCGGCATCGAACCCGGCGACCGGATGCGGGTGCGGCCGGGCCAGCCGGTGCACCTGCAGCGCTTGGGCGGCGGCGAGCCGCTGGATGGCACGGTGCGCCGGGTCGACGGCGTGCTGAACCCGAAGACCCGGCTGGTGGACGCCGATGTGGCCGTGGCGCCGGGCTCGGTGCTGTCGGGCGAGGCGTTCCGCGCCGACATCGTCGTCGGCGACATCAAGGGCTGGATCGTGCCGCGCGACGCGGTGCAGGTGGACGGCAAGGGCGCGCACGTGTTCCAGCTCGTCGACGGCAAGGCGGCGGCGGTCGATGTCACAGTGGTCGGCGCGGTCGGGCAGACCACCGTGGTCACGGGCCCGGTGGTTGCCGGGCGGGAGCTGGTGGTAAGCGGGGTGCCGCAGCTCTCGGACGGGATCGCGGTCCGGACCGCTCCATGATGACCGGGTTGTTGCAGCGCCACGCCCGCTCGGTCGTGGTGATCGCGCTGGCCCTGGCCCTGGCCGGCATCGCCAGCGCAGTCACCTTGCCGGTCGGGCTGTTCCCGCAGGTCGCCTTCCCGCGCGTGGTGGTGGACCTCGACGCCGGCAGCCGTCCGGCCGACCAGACGGCACTGCTGGTCACGCGCCCGGTGGAGCAGGCAGTGCGCGGCGTGCCCGGCGTGCAGGACGTGCGCTCCGGCACCACCCGTGGCACGGCGCAGATCTCGATCGATTTCGGCTGGGGCCGCGACATGACCGCCAGCACCCTGCTGATCGACGCGGCGATCCAGCAGGTCCTGCCCAGCCTACCGACCGGCACCAGCTACGGCGTGCGCCGGATGGACCCGACGGTGTTCCCCATCATCTCCTACGCGCTCACCAGCACGAGCCCGTCGCCGGTCGCCGTGCGCGACCTGGCGCAGTTCCAGATCGTGCCGCTACTGTCGGCGATCCCCGGGCTGGCAAGGGTCGACGTGCAGGGTGGCGACGTGGCCGAGGTGCAGGTGCTCGCGGACCCTCAACGCTTGGCCGCGTATGGGATTGGCATGGCCGACCTCTCCGCAGCACTCGGTGCCGGCAACGTGCTGATGTCCGCCGGGCGGGTGCAGGACCATGGCAAGCTGTTCCTGGTGCTGGCCAACCGTAGCCTCGGCACCATGCAGGACGTCGGCAACGTCGTGCTCCGCACCGATCCAGCCGGGATCGTTCGGGTGCGCGACGTCGCCACCGTCGAGGACGGCACGATGCCGCAATACGTGGGCGTCGAGGAGGACGGCCGGCCCGCCGTGCTGTTCAACGTCTATGAACAGCCGGACGGCAACGCGGTGCAAATCGCGTCTGCCGTGCGCGACAAGCTGGCCGGGTTCAAGCTGCCGGATGGCGTGAGCCTGGTGAACTGGTACGACCAGAGCGAGCTGGTCACCCAATCGGCCACCAGCGTGCGCGATGCGGTGCTGATCGGCCTCGTGCTGGCCGGGCTCGTGCTGCTCGGCTTCCTGCGCAGCCTCCGCGTGACCTTGGTCGCCGTGGTGGTGGTGCCGGCGACCTTGGCCTCGACCGTGCTGCTGCTGAGCATGCTGGGGCTAAGCTTCAACATCATGACCCTGGGCGGCATCGCCGCCGCGGTGGGGTTGTTGATCGACGACGTGATCGTCATGGTCGAGCACATCGCGCGCCGGGCTGGAACTGCGCCAAACGGCCGCGACGCGGTGCTCCCGGCCGCGCGCGAGTTCATGCGGCCGCTGACCGGCTCGAGCCTCGCGACCCTGATCGTGTTCCTGCCGCTCAGCTTCCTCTCCGGCGTCACCGGCGCCTTCTCGCGCGCGCTGTCGGTCACGATGGGTTCGGCGCTGCTGCTCTCCTACCTGATGACCGCCTTCGTCGTGCCGGTGCTCGCGCGTCAGTTCGTCGACTTCAACAAGTGGCAGGATCCCGGCCAGGGCCCGCCCAACTGGCTGGCCCTGCGCCATGCCGGCACGCTCGACGCGCTGTTCCGCCGCCCATGGCTGCTGGCCTTGGCACTGCTGCCGCTGCTGGCGCTGGGCTACGTCGCATACGGTCACGTTCAGACCGGCTTCATGCCGAAGGTGGACGAGGGCGGCTTCGTGATGGACTACTACACCGCCCCCGGGACCTCGCTCGTCGAGACCACGCGGCAGATGGCGCAGGTGGACGCGATCGTGCAGGCACAGCCGGAGGTGGCGACCTTCTCGCGCCGGCTCGGTACCGGCCTCGGCGGCGACCTCAGCGAGAGCTATCACGGCGACTATTTCGTGAGGCTCAAGCCCGATCATGCGCGGTCCACCGAAGCCGTTATGGCAGCCGTCCTGGCCGCCGTGCAGGCCAAGGTGCCCGGCGTCGACGTCGAACTGGCGCAGTTGATGGAGGACCTGATCGGCGATCTCACCTCCGTGCCGCAGCCGGTCGAGATCAAGTTGTACGCCAACGACACGCAAACCCTGATCGACCAGGCAAACAAGGTGGCAGCAGCGATCGGCAAGCTGGACGGTATCGTCGAGGTGAAAAGCGGCGTGAAGCTGGCCGGCGACGCGCTCGACGTGCGGATCGACCCGGTGCGCACCGCCATCGAGGGCATGACGCCCGACGACGTTGCCCGCGCGGTTGCAGGCGCTGCCGAAGGTACCGTCGCCACCCAGTTGCCGCAGCCGACCAAGGCGGTGGGCGTGCGGGTGCGGCTACCGGATGCGCTGGCGTTGCGCGACCTGGACCTGGCGGCACTGCCGGTGCGGGCGCCCGACGGGCACGTGTTCCCGCTGCGCCGGGTCGCCGACATCAGGACGCTCAGTGGGCAGCCGGAGATCAGCCGCGAGAACCTGCAGCAGATGGTCGCGGTCACCGCCCGCATCGAGGGCCGCGGCCTGGGTGCCGCGATCGGCAACGTGACCCACGCCTTGGAGGCGCCGGGCATGCTGGCACCCGGCGTGCGCTATGAGCTGGGTGGGCTTTATCAGCAGCAGCAGATCGCCTTCGCCGGCCTGGCGCGAGTGTTCGTGGCCGCGCTGCTGGCGGAGTTCATCCTGCTGCTGATCCTGTATGAGCGGATGTGGCTGCCTGTCATCATCATCGCCACCTCGCTGCTGTCGACGACGGCGGTGTTCACCGCGCTCTGGCTGACCGGGGTGGAGCTGAACATCACCGCGCTGATGGGCATGACGATGATCATCGGCATTGGCACCGAGATGGCGATCTTCTACGTCTCGGAGTTCGCCGAGCTGTCGCAGCGCATGGAACCGCGCGCAGCGCTGGTGCAGGCCAGCCACGACCGGCTGCGGCCGATCACCATGACCACCTTGGCGGCGATCCTCACCCTGCTGCCGCTGGCCCTGGCGATCGGTCAGGGCTCCGGTATCCAGCAGCCACTGGCAATTGCAATCGTCGCCGGCTTGTTGCTGCAGTATCCGTTGGTGCTGCTCGCTATGCCGGTGCTGATCGGGCTGACTGTCAGGCGGCCTAAGCGGGGTCACGCCACAGAACGGATAGGATAGCACGATTCGTGGCATGGACCGGGAACGCCGCCCCTGGATACGACCGGGTTTGGTGGAAAGCTGTCGATTTGATTTGGATATAACGGACATTGACGCCGGTCAGGAAGGGCCGTGCGTCTGCAGGGCTGTTCAACGCTGTCGTCTTGCCGTCGCTGAGTCCGCCCTGCAACACCTGATGGACGAAGTGCGGCGGCTGATCGCAAGGGGGATTCCCGAGCCGGCAATTGTCTGACCTTTGCGGCGGCAACTGGGTCGGAGAGTGCTGTGGCTGTGTTTTCGCCGTTGTTGGATGTGCTGGCGAACGTTCCTGATCCGCGCCGGGCGCAGGGACAACTCTACAAGCTACCCCACGTGCTGCTGTTCGCCATCCTTGCCATCGTGACCGGCTGCAACTCGTATCGTGGCGTCGTCACCTTCATCGCCGTCCACCGGCGCAAACTGAATGCGGCCTTCTCGTTGAACTGGAAGCGGGCGCCCGCGCACATCGACATCGCCGAGAAGTCCAACGAGATCCCGGCGGCTCAGGCCTTGCTGGCCGAACTCGGCGTTGCCGATGGCGCCATCGTCACGCTCGACGCGCTGCACTGCCAAAAAAACATTTCGAAATCGCAGCAGCCGCCAACGTCGCCCTGATCGTCGGCGTCAAAGACAACCAGCCGACCCTGCACCAGCGGGTTCAGGAAATCTCCGCAACCGCGGCGCCGCTCGGGTCCGCCCACAGCCACGACAAGGGCCGCAACCGCGACGAACGTCGCACCGTCTTCGTCTTCGATCCCGCAGACAAGCTGGCCGACACCGACTGGCATCCGCATGTCGCCGCCATCGTCCGTGTTGAGCGCCACGTCTACACTCGCAACGCCAAAACCGGGCTGCTGCGCTACTCCGCCGAGATGGCCTTCTACGTCTCCAACACGCCGGTCACCGCCGCCCATGCTGCCGAGGTCATCCGCGCGCACTGGAAAATCGAAAATACCTCGCACTACAGCCGCGACGTCACCCTGGGCGAAGACCGCTCGCGCATCCGCACCAATCCCGGCGTGTTTGCCCGCCTGCGCAGTTTCGCCTTCAACATCCTCAAGACTAACCAAACTGACACGCTCAGTCAGGACCGCTACCGAGCTAGTCTCGCAGGTATCAAGAACTTGCTCTCACTAACCGCCATTCGTCAGCGTTGAACAGCCCTGGCCGCATGATGCTCTGATCCTACGCCTCCACGCTCAGGGGGGAGGTCCAGGGGTCGGTCACGCCCTTTATCATGATGCTTGTATTGTCCGTGAGCAGGATCTGTGTCGATCCGCCGGAGACCTGCTCGCTTTTCACGCCGGTTCCGGAGTAGCCAGAAAGGTGCAGCGCGTCGACGCTGGGTCGAAAGTTGTTGATGAGCAGCGAGCCGCCTACCTGCCCGTTGATGAAGTTAAACACGCCGCTGCCGCTGCCCAACGTGACGACGGCGGAACCGCTGCTTTCCGTGAAGGCGAGCGTGCCTGAACTGCCCGTGACGGTCGCCGCACCCGAGCCGGCCGTGATCGTGTCATGTCCCCCATGCGCAATAAAGCTCATCGCGCCGCTATCGCCCACGACAGTGATGGACGGGCCGTTTGCGTTTATCGTGACTGCGCCCGTCCCAATCAGGATGGTGTCGTTGCCGAGCGTCGTGATGCTGCCGCCTGTGACACCCGGAGAGTAGGTGGTCGAACTGTAGAAACTCTCGGACTGGGCGCCCTGGCTGAGTAGGGTGAGCGCGGCGTTGGCGACGGCGGTGCCGTTGTAGGATGCGCTGTCGACGTAGAGGTTGCGATCCGCGCTGGCGGAGCTGCCGTGGAGATCGTTGAGGAAGTTGATCGAGACGCTGTGCTGCCCGGTGCCGAAATTGCCTTCGACGTCGAAGGTCTGGGTGGTTCGGCTAGATTGCAGGGTGGTTGCGGTTTGCGTGCCGCCGATCTGGACGCCGTCGACGCTGACGGTGAACTGGGCGTTGCCCTGGTAGGCGTCCTCGGCAATGCCAAGGGCGATGATGTCGCTGCCGCTGCCCAGCGTGACCGGGTCGTTCGCCGGCATGGTGAAGGACTGGGCGCCCTGGCTGAGTAGGGTGAGCGCGGCGTTGGCGACGGCGGTGCCG
>CAZZWN010000139.1:0-9356 GCA_964657765.1 uncultured Acetobacteraceae bacterium | reverse complement strand
CGCCGCCGCAAGCGCGCCGACCAGTTCATCGCCGAGGCCACCGAGATCGCCGAGGGCGACCTGGTCGTGCACCAGGAATACGGCATCGGCCGCTACGACGGCCTGGAGACCCTGCGCGTCGGCCCGGCGCCGCACGACTGCCTGCGCCTGATCTACGACGGCAGCGAGAAGCTTTATCTCCCCGTCGAGAACATCGAACTGCTCAGCCGGTTCGGCAGCGAGTCCGGCGGCGTGGCACTCGACAAGCTTGGCGGCAGCAGCTGGCAGGGCCGCAAGGCGCGCATGAAGCAGCGCATCCGCGACATGGCGGGCGAGCTGATCCGCACCGCCGCCGCCCGGCGCGTGCGGGAGGCGACAAGCCTCGCGCCGGCCGAAGGAAGCTGGGACGAGTTCTGCGCCCGCTTCCCGTTTGCCGAGACCGACGACCAGGCCCGCGCGATCAGCGATGTATTGGAAGACATGGCCGCCGGCCGCCCGATGGACCGGCTGATCTGCGGCGACGTCGGCTTCGGCAAAACCGAAGTGGCCCTCCGCGCCGCCTTCGTCGCCGCGATGTCGGGTGCGCAGGTCGCCGTCGTGGTGCCGACCACCTTGCTCGCCCGGCAGCACCACCGCACCTTCAACGCCCGGTTCGCCGGGCTGCCGATCAAGATCGGCCAGCTCTCCCGCATGGTGACGGCCAAGGAGGCGGCAGAGACCAAGCGCGGCCTTGCGGACGGCAGCGTCAACATCGTCGTCGGCACCCACGCGCTGTTGGCCAAGGGCATCGAGTTCGCCGACCTGGAGCTGCTGATCGTCGACGAGGAGCAGCATTTCGGCGTGTCGCACAAGGAGAAGCTGAAACAGCTCAAGGCCGACGTGCATGTATTGACGCTGACCGCGACGCCGATTCCGCGCACCTTGCAACTGGCGCTGACGGGGGTGCGGGAGATGAGCCTGATCGCGACGCCGCCGGTGGACCGGCTCGCGGTGCGCACCTTCATCTCGCCGTTCGACAGCGTGGTGCTGCGCGAGGCGATCCAGCGCGAGCGGTTCCGCGGCGGGCAGATTTTCTGCGTCGTGCCGCGGATCGAGGACATGGCGCGCATGGCCGAGCGCCTGCGCGACATCGTGCCGGAGGCCCGCACCATCGAGGCGCATGGCCGCTTGGCGCCGACCGAGCTTGAGCGCGTCATGACCGAGTTCGGCGACGGCAAGTATGACATCCTGCTGTCGACCAATATCGTCGAGAGTGGCCTCGACATGCCGGCGGTCAACACGCTGATCATCCATCGCGCCGACATGTTCGGCCTGGGGCAGCTGTATCAGCTGCGGGGCCGGGTGGGGCGGGGCAAGCAGCGCGGCTATGCCTATTTGACCTGGCCGCAGAACCATCGGCTGTCGGCGGCGGCGGAGAAGCGGCTGGACGTCATGCAGACGCTGGACAATTTGGGCGCCGGGTTCACCTTGGCGTCGCACGACCTCGACATACGCGGCGCCGGCAACCTGCTGGGCGACGAGCAATCGGGCCATATCCGCGAGGTCGGCATCGAGCTGTATCAGCAGATGCTGGAGGACGCGGTGTCCGAGATGCGCGCCGAGCGTGGGCGCAAGCGCACCGAGGACCGCGATTGGACGCCGAACATCCAGGTCGGCTTGCCCGTCTTGATCCCCGAGACCTACGTGCGCGACCTGCCGGTGCGGCTCGGTCTGTATCGCCGGGTTGGCGCGCTGGCGTCGGACGCCGAGACGGAGGCGATGGCGGCCGAGCTCGTCGACCGTTTCGGCCCGTTGCCAGCCGAGGTCGACAACCTGCTGCAGGTGGTGACGCTGAAGCGCATGTGCCGCGAGGCCGGTGTCGAGAAGGTCGAGGCGGGTCCGAAGGGCATGGTGATCGGCTTCCGCGGCAACGCCTTCGCCAATCCGGCCGGGCTGATTGCCTGGCTGAACACCCGCAAGGGCATGATCCGCCTGCGCCCGGACCATAAGCTTTCGGTGGTGAAGGAAATGGGCGTGGCCGAGCGCATGAGCCTGGGCCGCGACGTGCTATCGAACCTCAACCGGATCGCGGCGCAGGTGGCGAAGGCGGCTTAGGCTAACGGCGTCCACCGCCCGTCATCGCCGAGAGGTCGGTGCCGTTCACCAGCAGCTTATTGTCGCGGTAAGTGATGTCCCACACCACGCGGTTGTCGACGGCGCGGCCGATGCCCTTGGCGAACACCAACCCCGGCAGCACGCCCGCCAGTTCGGGAATGCTGTTGGCGCGCTGCATCAGGGCATCGAAGTTGGTCGCGGTGACCTGCGCCTGCCCCGTCATCTGCTGCGGCGACGGGATCGTCAGCGCGAGCGTTCCGGCGAAATCCGCGCCGCCCATGTCGAACGCGAAGCTTTCGAGCCCGGCGCTCACCGTCCCGCGGCTAAATAGGATCGCAGCGCCGGGCGATGGATCGGCTCCGTTGCGGTTGCCCGAAGCGGCCAGCAGCTGCAGGAGTTGCTCGGTCGGAACCCCCGAAACCACCGGGCGCAACGCGATCTTGCGCGGTAGCAGGCCGGCCATGTCGCCCTGCACCACATCGGGCAAGGCGAGGCCGTCGAGGCCGAGGTCCATATGCGCCCGCAACAAGCCATCATCCGACCTGGCGCCGGCGCCGATGTGGAACCGGCTCGCCGCGCCGCTATAGGGGCCGTAGTGCAATGCGATGCTGTCGGCATTCTCGTCCAATGTCAGCTCGGACGCGACGTCCTGCAACGATTGGACAAGGGCGCGCAGGGCCTGCGAATCGATCGCCGAACCCCCGGTCGGCGCCGGGCCGCCGGGCTTTGGCGCCCCAGGGACGCTGCCGATGAGCCGCGCCAATACCGGGATGAGCTTTGCCGCCTGCTCCCGGGACACCGCCGTGACCTCTCCGGAGCCGCGAACCTTATCGACCGCAATCTCGACCCGTTGATTGTCGCCGATCTTCGAGCTGACGGCATAGCCCTCCATCGTGCTGTCGGTGATGAGGTCCATGCGGCCGGCACTCGAGGGTCGCAGCGTGCTAAGCCCGGCAATGCGCCGCACCGTCGTGAGCCGCTCGGTCAGCGCGCTGGTGGCGGCCACCTTGAGGTCCTGCACGCTGGTCGTGAACGTCGACGGGGTCGCGAAGCTCGGATCGTAGACGCCCTGGTTGTCCTGCGCGCCGGCGGTCACGGTGTAGTCGACGGGGATCGGCGGTTCCGGCGTCTGCTCGCCCGGCTTGGGCGGCAGCGGCAACTGCAGCGTGAAACTCGACGGCGACGGGAAGCGCACGTCTTCGATGGTCCAGCGCCCGTCGCTCGCCGGCCGGGCCAATCCCGTCACCATGATTGCGTCGGTCGTAAATCCGCGGGTCACCCTGATCGGGACGGCCAGGTGGTAATGCTCACCCTCCGGCGTCACCTGGATCGGCCGCTCGCCGAGGTGGGCATCCGGTCCGAGCAGGTCCTGCACCCAACTGCGCACCTGCCCCTCCAGCGCCGTCGCCTGCTCCGGAGTGACATCCGTTGCGTAGGCGGGGGCCATGTGGGCCGGCAGGGCAGCGACCGCCAGCAGCGTGGCCGTGAGCGCGGCGCGAACGGAGCGGTGCATCGGGAACCTCAAGGTTTGTCTGAAAGCGGTCAGGACTCGGTCGTGTCGACGGCGGCGACGTCCAGCAAGCGTTCGATCACCTCCGGCTCCTGCGCGCCGGCGATAGCGTGACGCCCGGCCACCACGAAGCACGGCACGCCGTTGATCCCGAGCCGGTGCGCCCGTAGGTTGTCGGCGTGGACGGCATCCACGTCGTTGTCGCTGTTCAGGAAGCTGAGCACCTCGATCGGATCGAGCCCGCAGGACAGGCCCACCGCGCGCAGCACGCCGAAGTCGCCGATGTCGTAGCCGTCGGAGAAATGCGCGGCGAACAGCGCCTCAACCACCTCGCGGCCGCGGCCGTAGCGGGCGGCGAAGCGGACCAGGCGGTGCGCGTCGACGCTGCTGGGCGTGCGGCGGATGCGGTCGAAGCGGAAGGCGACCCCCTCCGCCGCGCCGATCTCGGTGATGGAGCCATAGAGCCGCCGGGCACGGTCCTCGCCGCCGAACTTGCGGATGACGTAGTCCGCCCGCGACATCCCGGATCGCGGCATGTCGGGATTGAGCAGGAACGGCCGCCAGGTGAGCTCGTAGATCATGTCGGGCCGCCGCCGCATGGTCCGGAACAAGCGGCGGATGCCGAGGTAGCACCAGGGGCACACCAGGTCGTGCACGATCTCGATCTGCAGGCGTGCCTTGGCTGGGGCGAGTATGTTCACAGGTCTAGCCTAAGGCGGCGGACCGCTGCCGTCATCCATATTTTCGCTGCGATGCGAGAGGTGTGGCTGAAACGGCTGCTGGCATGACGGCCTGGGTTTGAGTTACAGTCCTATTATTCGTTTTGTTCTATAGAGGTGGCGTCTCGGCTTCGCGGCGTCAATAAGGCAGGTCTTGACCGATCAACCCAACCAACGGCCCAGATATTTCGACAATGGAACGGCCAAGGCCGACGCCGAGCCGACGCTGCCGCTGCGCATGGTGGTGGAGGCGGCAAGGGTCGCGGCGCTGCAGGCCTATATCGTGCCGCAGACAGCGGCGGCCGAACCGTATGTGACGCTGGTGCGGCTTACGGCAAACCTGCTGCAGGTGCCGGTCGCGATGATCTCGCTCATCGACCGCGACGATCAGTGGATCAAGGCGGCGTTCGGCACCAACCTGCAAAAGCTGCCGCGGGCGTTCGCCATCTGCAACCACGTCATCGTCGAGCCGTCCGGCGCCATGGTGGTCCCCGATACCTTGGCGGACACGCGGTTCCAGAGCCATCCGCTCGTGCTGGGGCCGCCGCACGTGCGCTTCTATGCCGGTGTCTGCCTGGTCGACAGCGATGGTTACGTGCTCGGCACGCTATGCGTGATGGACGAAAAGCCGGGCGTGATGAACGCCGAGTCGCTGGCGCTACTGCGCAAGATGGCGGTCGAGGCGGTGGATGCGCTGGTGCGGCAGCGGGCCGGGTTGGGATCGTGGCAAGACAGCGCTGCCTCGATCGGCTCCGACTCGACAGCTTATTCGGACTCGACCGCCTATCGGCCTGACGAGCGTTGGCCGGATGACGGGCCGTCCCGCCGCGCATCGGACCGCGAACCCGAGAGCTATGCCACGCTCCATCCGCCGCGGATATCGACGCACGGCTGGCTCGGCGTGCGGACGGAGCAAACCCCGCTGCCTGGCCGCAACCAGCAGGGCCGCCTGCTCACCAGCGTCGCTGTCGGCAGCCCGGCCGAGCGCGTCGGCCTGCAGGTCGGCGACGTCATCGTCGCCATCGACGGGCGTGAGACCCGGCGTCGAAACGACATCACATTGGCGATGAGTTCCTGCGCGGTGGGCGACGTCATGCGCCTGCGCATCTGGCGGGACAACAAGGTTTTCGACCGGGATATCCGGTTGCAGCCAATGCCCAGGGAGCGGACGCTGCGGCATCGCGCCATTTAGCCGTTGAGGAATTCCTTGGTCCAGCGCTCGTAGTCCTCCCGCCGCGTCACGTCTTGCATCGTCGCCGTTGGCGGCAGGCCAGGCAGCGCTGCGGGAGGCACGCCTTCGCGCAGTGCCCTCAACGTCGCGTAGGTGGCCTGGACCGCTGCCATGATGGGCTGATGTCCCTGCAGGCTGATGCGCACGCTCCGCGCCGCGTGGCCGGCCGCGTTCGCGCCGGAGATGATCAAAGGCAGGTCGGTCACCGCCGCGATGGCCTCCAGTTGCGCCGCGTCCTGCACGCCCGTCAGGAAGATCGCGTCGGCCCCCAGCGCGGCATAGGCGCGGACCCGCCCGGCCGCGTCATCCACTCCCGTCAACTCGAGGGCGCTGGTCCGGGCGACCACGACCAGCGCTGGGTCGGCCCGGGCGGCGAGTGCGGCCTTGATCTTGCCGATGCCGGTCTCCAACGGCAGCAGCCGCGCACCGCCGGGGCCGAAGGGACGCGGCAGGTCGGTGTCCTCGATCGTCAGCGCCGCGACACCCGCTGCCTCCAATTCCTGCACCGTCCGCATGACGTTCAGCGCATTGCCGTAGCCGTGGTCCGCATCGACCAGCAGCGGCAGGCGCGCGGCCCGGCCGATACGGCGCGCCTGGTCGGCAAACTCGGTCAGGGTCAGCAGGATCAAGTCCGGCGCACCCAGCACCGCGAGCGACGCCGTCGACCCGGCGAGGATGCCGGTCTCGAAGCCAAGGTCCTCGGCGATGCGCGCCGACATGGCGTCCCAGACCGAGGCCGGATGGACGCAGCCTGTGCCGGCCAGCACGGCGCGGAACCGCTCCCGCCGGGCCGTGGGGGTCATTGGGGTCCAGCCTTGCCGAAGATCATGGAAGCGCCCTTTCGCAGCGTCCGCAGGCTGCGATGGAAACCGATGGGCTGCAAGGCTGCGCCCCGGGGTTGACCCTGAACGCCGCATCTGGTTTGGCCGGGGCACGGCTTGGCTTGTGGAGCAAAATGCAACGATTTCAGGGACGATGCGGGCGTGTTGCTGGCCTGGCTGCAGGACTGCTGGCGCTGTCGGGCTGCGGCTCGCTGCTGACCGAGGGAACCGCTGACCTTGCGGGCGTGGCGGGTGCCGGGGCTGCGACGGCAGTCACGAAGTCCGCTGCCGGCGCTACTGCGATCGGCCTCGGGATACGGTCGCTCGCCAGCGAGGGACTGAAATACACCGAACGGCGCGTGCATAGGAGCGAGCAGGACGCAATCGCCCAGGCAGCCGGCCCGCTCGAGCCCGGCGCGCTGCAGACCTGGTCCATCCACCACACCGTGCCGATCGAGGTCGACGAGGCCGGCCAGGTTGTCGTGAGCCGGGCGTTCGGCGTCGGCTCGTTCCGCTGCAAGGAGATCGTGTTCAGCGTCGACGACATGACGCGCAAGGGTTTGCTGCGTGCGTTCTACACCGCGACGATCTGCCGGGATGGCGACGCCTGGCGCTGGGCCTCGGCCGAGCCGGCGACGGAGCGCTGGAGCGGGCTGCAATGAGGCGTTTGGCAATCGCGACGGTGGCGCTGCCCTTGCTGGGCGGCTGCGCCTCGGTGTCGGACGTGGCCGGGCTCGCCGCGGGCGGTGGCGCGGGGGCGGCGACCGGGAACCCGGCCGTCGGTTTCGCGATCGGGCTCGGCGTGCGTGCCGGGGTGGAGGAGCTGCGCCGCTATGTCGTCCGCAGCCGCCAGCAGGGCGAGCAGGACGCCATCGCGGAGGCGGCCGGGGACGCGCCGGTCGGTGGGTCGCATGCTTGGGAAATCCGCCATACGATTCCGATCGGCAATGCCCGGGGTGAGCTTGCAGTCGTGCGGGAGTATGCGACGCCGCTCGCCACCTGCCGCGAGGTGGTGTTCAGCGTCGAGGATGGGGGCCACGCGAGCCTGTTCACCACGTCGCTTTGCCGGCAGGCCACGCGGTGGAGGTGGGCAGCGGCGGAGCCGGCGGTCGGGCGATGGGGATTCTTGCAATCGGACTGACCTCCGCAGAAGTCCATGTCCCGGAGGCCGGTCGCGACCGTCAGCGCTTTCCTACTTTCCTCAGCGCGAGCTCCGTGATGCATCGGCTATCCGATGCGGTCCCGGTCAGCACGCCACCGGCGACCTGCCCGTGGAGGATGGTGAAGTTGTGAAAGCTGTGTGGGCTCTTCCACAATCCGGACGCCCGGAGCGTACCGTCCGCGCCCACCGTTCCCGTCATCTTCGTGCCAGGATTGAACAATTGCATTTTCAAAGTCCCGCCGGCGATGTCTGCCGAGGTCCTGCCCGTCGTCGCCGTGATCCCACAAGCCTCCAACAGGTTGGACTCGCGGGTTCCGACATATCGCCCATCATACGACCCGGACGGCACCGGGTTGACGGTTTGCGCGCAGCCGCCCAGCGCAAGCAGGCCCGCCGTCGACATCCAAAGCAGGAAAGCCGGTGCCCCGGTGCGACGATTGATTTGTGCATGCCGATATTGGATCATCGCATCATTCGGTTGGTAAACCAGCAAGAACAAATCGGAGGAAACAACTATGTCTCATCTTGGAAGCTGCTTTTGCGGCGCAGTCGGTTTGGAGGTCACGGGTTCACCGGAGGCCATGGGCTATTGTCATTGCCGTTCCTGCCGCTCGTGGTCCGGGGGGCCGGTGAACGCATTCAGCCTGTGGAAGCCCGACGCCGTGCAGATTACATCCGGGGCCGAGCACGTGGCGACGTTCCAGAAGACCGAGGTGAGCCAGCGCCAGTATTGCACGAAATGCGGCGGGCACCTGATGACCAATCATCCGACCCTGGGCCTCGTGGATGTCTTCGCTGCGACGATCCCAACTCTCGCATTCACCCCCGGCGTTCATGTCAACTACGCCGAAACGGTGCTGCCCATGCGGGACGGCCTGCCTAAGCTGAAGGACTTCCCAGCCGAGCTGGGCGGCTCCGGCGAGGTAATTGCGGAGTAGCGGCAGTCCCGTCGAAGTCAGGACGCGGCTCTCCCCAACCTAAACCGCCGCCTCGAATCCAAGTGATTGCCGGGTCCAGGCCCGGGCATAGGCGCCGCCCTTCGCCAGCAGGTCCGCATGCGTGCCCTGTTCCAGGATGCGGCCCTGGTCCAGCAGCAGCAGCCGGTCCATCCGCGCGATGGTGGACAGCCGGTGCGCGATGGCGATCACCGTCCGGCCCTGCATCAGCGCGTCGAGCTGCTCCTGGATTGCTGCCTCGACCTCGCTGTCCAATGCCGATGTCGCCTCATCGAGAACCAGGATCGGCGCGTCCTTCAAAATTACCCGGGCGATGGCGACCCGCTGCCGCTGGCCGCCCGAAAGCTTGACCCCGCGCTCGCCCACATGCGCGTCGTAGCCGCGGCGGCCCTGCCAATCCTCCAGGGTCAGGATGAACTCATGCGCCTGCGCCCGCCGTGCCGCAGCCTCGACGTCGGCCTGAGTCGCGCCGGGGCGGCCATAGCGGATGTTGTCGCGGATCGACCGGTGCAGCAGCGAGGTGTCCTGCGTCACCATGGCGATCTGCGAGCGCAGGCTTTCTTGCGTCAGTTCCGCAATGTCCTGCCCGTCGATCAGGATGCGCCCGGCCTCCGGCGTGTAGAAGCCGAGCAGGAGGTTCACCAGCGTGGACTTGCCCGCGCCCGACGCGCCGACCAGGCCGATCCGCTCGCCGGGCGCGACCATCAGATCGATGCCGTGCAGCACGCCCCGGCTCGCGCCGTAGCCGAATTGCACGCCGTCGAAGCGTATTTCGCCGCGTGCGAGCCGCAGGTCGGTGGCGCCGGGCCGGTCCGGCATTTGCCGCGGCACTGCGATCGAGCGCATGCCGTCCTGCACGATTCCGACGTTCTCGAAAATCGCGG
>CAZZWN010000138.1:0-9476 GCA_964657765.1 uncultured Acetobacteraceae bacterium | reverse complement strand
GCCGCGCGTCGTTGTCCCAGCTCGGCACCGCCGTGCGGATCAGCGGATAGGGCGTGGGCGCCAGGTCGGTCGCGGTCGCCATGGCGTCGTACGACAGCACCCGCGCCGTCGCCGCGTGGTCCAGCATGCGTAAGCCAGGGTTCAGCGGTTCGAGGCCGTCGGTCAGCTTATGCGGCGGGAACTCGACCGCCGCGTCCATGCCGAAACCGCGCGGGTCGCGGTCGTCGAAGCTCTGCGCCATGATGAACAGCGGGTCCTCGCCATGCGCGCGGAACAGGGCGCGCCACCGGTCCACGGCGTCCGACGTCGCGGGGATCAGCACGGCGCGATACACCATCAGCACCGGCCGCCCGCCAAGCCGGATATAGCGTGCATCCCGGAAGTGCCGCAGCAGCTCGGCCACCAGCCCGGGCTCGTCCTCGCGGCGGTAATCCTGCGAGATCAGCACCTCGTGCTCCGAGCCGTCCCAGCGCCGGCTCCAGTTCTCGTTCGCCCACATCAGGCAGAACGGCAGGTCGATCGACGCGTCGCCCAGCAGCGCATCGAGCGGCGCGTTGAGCAGCCGGCGGCCGTTGAACCAGTAGAAATAGAAGACGAAGCCGTGCACGCCGGCGCCGCGCGCAAGTTCCGCCTGCTGCCGCAGCGTCCCCGTTCCCTCCAGCCTGTAGTGGCCCAGATCGCGCGGGATGCGTGGCTGGTAGTGCCCGGCGAACCGCGGCAGCCCGCGGGCGACGTTGGTCCATTCAGTAAATCCGCGGCCCCACCAGGCGTCGTTCTCCGGCACCGGGTGGAACTGCGGCAAATAGAACGCCAGCACCTTCGCGCGCAGGGCGGCATGCGGCGGCAGCGCCTGCACCTCTTCGAACAGCGGACCCGGCTGCGCGTTGCGCCGCACCTCGGAGGGGATGTCGGTGTCGTCGATGGGCCGCGCCGGGAATACGCCGGGCTCGTGGCGATGCTGGCGATAATGCAGCAGCGGATTGGCGTCGGGCAGGTGGCGCAGATAGCGGTTGCGATAGAACGCGCCATCGAACCCGGCGCTCGGCTGCCGGTTCTCGACGGCGCCGCGCTGGCGGTAGTGCTCGAACGGGTCCATCCGCGCCGCATGCACGTCGGGGGAGTGGCTGAAATAGAACGCCGGGTCGAACTCCGGAATCGGGGCGATCAGGCCATCGCAGCGATGGGCCAAGTAATGCGCCAGGCAGAGCTGACCGGGCGGAATGGAGTAGCGCTGCCGATACCACTCGGGATCGAACCATTCGACCGGTTGCCGCCCCTCGGCCTCGCCGTGCTCGATGTAGTGGAGCAGCGGCTCCAGGTCGTTTTCGCGGACATCGCGGTTGCGGCTTACATACCAGGCGGGATCGAAATACGGGTTGGGCCAGCGGCCCTCGCGCCAGCCATAGCGGCAATAATGCGCGAGCGCGTCGACCCCGGCTTCGGCCAGGTCGGGGTTGCGTTCCAGGAACCATTGCTCCGCAAACAGGCCGGAGCGCTGCACGATCAGCAGATCGCCCGCATCGAGACGCAGCGGTGAAAACGACGCAAGTTCACTATTGGCGCGATTTAAGCCCATATTAAATCTATCTCCAATGGGCGTCATGCGCGGAGCTTCGCCCGGCGTCAATCTCCCTGCGCGAGTTCATGACTCATTCCACCAATTCCTAAACCAACAAGGAATGCTGCATCACGGCGAGCATCACGGGCAGGAACTTGGGCGGCGACTGGAGGTTGTAGGGCGTGCCCCGCGCCATTCCAATCGACCTTCGGCTCCGCGCCGGCATTTTGGCGCTCTGCGCCGGGGTGCTCGCGGCCTGCTCCCCGGCTGCGATCCTGAACGCAACCGTGCCCTCGGACGGCATCTCCGTCGACCGCGGACTTGCCTATGGCGACGGACCGCGGCGGCGGCTGGACGTCTATCGAAACAAGGATGCCGCCGCGCCGCAGCCGCTCATTATCTTCCTCTACGGCGGGAGCTGGCGCGCCGGCGAGCGCGGCAGCTATGCCTTCGTCGCCCTGCCGCTCGCGGCACGCGGCGCCGTGGTCGTGGTGCCGGACTACCGGCTGTATCCCGAGGTCGCCTTCCCCGACTTCCTCGATGACAACGCCCACGCGGTCGCCTGGGCAGTGGCGCACGCGGCCGAGTTCGCCGCCGACCCGCACCGGGTGTTCATCGTCGGCCATTCGGCCGGGGCATACAACGCGGCGATGCTGGCGGTCGACCCGCGCTGGTTGGCCCGCGCCGGGCTGGACCGCTCGCGGATCGCCGGCGTGGCCGGCCTGGCGGGACCGTATGACTTCCTGCCGATGACGGATCCCGACATCCTGCCGGTGTTCGCCCCCGTGGACGATGGTCCGGCCAGCCAGCCGGTCAACTACGTCGACGGCCGCAACCCGCCGCTGCTGCTGCTGGCCGGTGCGTCTGACACGACGGTGCGCCCGGCCAACACGCGGTCGCTCGCGGCTCGCGTATCGGTGGCGGGCGGCGCGGTGCAAAGCCGCATCTACCCGGACCTCGGCCACATCGGCATCATCACCGCCTTCGCGCCTTTGTTCAGGAGCCGCGCGCCCGTGCTGGACGACGTGTGGCGCTTCATCGTCACGCAGCGCCCGACGAGCTGAGGCTAGGAGCCCTTGAACACCGGTGGCCGGCGCGCATGGAATGCCGCCAGGCCGTCCCGATAGTCGTCGCTGCGCAGCGCCCGGCGCCGGCCCTCCTGCAGCCGCTGCGCGAGGGCCGGAGGCAGCGGCATCGCCTGCGCCAAGGCTCGCAACTGCTGCTTGGCGCTGGCGACCGACAGCGGCGCGTTGGCGGCAATACGGCCGGCCAGGGCAAAGGTGAACGCCTCAAGTTCCGCCTCCGGCACCAGGTGGTTCACCAGCCGCAGTGCCAAGGCGCGCTCCGCCGGCACCGGGTCGGCGGTGCTGAACATCTCCATGGCGACGTGCAGGCCGCCGCGCAGCAGCACGTTCAGCAGCCCATCTGTGTCATAGGGCAACCCGAGGCGCGCCGGGGTGAACGCCAGGCTGCAGGTCGGGTCCGCCACTGCGATATCGCAGCGCAGGGCAAGGTCCGTCCCGCCGCCCCAGGCGGAGCCGTGCAGCATGGCGATCACCGGCGCCCGGCACTCCGCCACGCAGCGGAACAGCGCCTGCAGCGGGCCGTCCTGCGCCAACGGATCGAAGTCCGGGTCGAGGTCGCCGATGTCGAACCCGGCGCACCAGACCCGGTTATCTCGTTGAGCGCGCAGCACGACCGCCCGGACATCCTGCGCCTCGATGCTGCGGAATGCGCTGGTGAGCCGCTCCAGCATGGCGCTGCCGAGCGCGTTGCGTTTGGCCGGATCCTGCATGGTGAGAATGGCGATGTGGCCGTCGATGGCGAGGCTAGCTGGGACGAGGCTGGTCCGTGAAGGGGATTGGGTGCTCACGCAAACAACATAGCGAATGCGATGCGAAATCGCGACAACGCAGCGCGCGAGCCGCTACAAATAGCGACGATCACCGATTCGCCAGCAGGAAAGCCGCTTTGAAAACCATGCCACGCGTCTTAATTTGGGTTGCGGCCCTGCTGCTCCAAAGTTGGGCCGCCGCCGCCGCACCGACCCAGTGTCCCGAGCACTTCGCCGCCGGGCAAGCGCCCAACCTGCTCAATCCGCGCCTCGCGACCGGCACGCGCGCCTTGTGCTTCGAGGGCTTCGCCGTGCTGCACTCCGCGCTGACGCGCACGCCGCTGTATTCGGCGGAGCACCTGACCGCGGACCGCATCGACGCCGCCCGCTCGACCCGGCGCGAAAGCGAGTTCCACGCCGAGCCGGCACTGCCGCCCGACGAGCGCGCCGACCTCGCCGACTATGCCCGCAGCGGCTTCGACCGCGGCCATATGTCCCCGAGCGGCGACATGCCGGACCCGGCCGCGCAGCAGGAAAGCTTCAGCCTGGCCAACATGATCCCGCAAGCCCCACGGCTGAACCGTGGCTTATGGGAGGGGATCGAGAGCGCCGTCCGCACACTGGCCGAGCGCCGGGGCGAGCTGTACGTCGTGACCGGACCGATCTTCAAGGGCGACCAGCTGGCGACGGTCGGCCACGTCGTCGTGCCGACCTACGTGTTCAAGGCCGTTTATGACCCAAGCCGGCGCGCCGCCGCCGCCTATGTGACCGAAAACACCGACGACGCGACCTGGGTGGCGGTCAGCATGGCGCAATTGGCCGGCTTGACGGGGATCGACGTATTCCCGAGCCTGCCGCCACGCGCCCGCAACGCCGCGATGCGCCTGCCGAAGCCGACACCGCATGGCTATGACCGGGAGCGGTCGGGCGGCTATGCCGGAGACCGGGGGGACGGCTATGCTGGGGAGCGGGCGGAGCGCAACCATAGGAGCCGTTGATGCCGGAGATGAAGCCATTCGCCGACGATAGCGCCGCCATCGAGGTGGGCGATCTCAAGCTTGAGAATGGGCGCGACCGCATCGCCTGTTACGGCAGCCTGGACCTGACGCGCGACAAGGCTGGGCTGGAGTTGGCACAGCGGCTGCAAGCGGTGCTGGCCTCGGTGGTCAAAGTGTTGGAGGCCGACACGGCCCTCCCCGATGCGATCCCGCCGCCAAAGCAGAGGGGTGCCGTGAAGAACCCGTTCTAGCCCTTCATCATCTCAGCCGGCCGAGGCATATCCGCCCTGCCCTACCGGCCGAGAAACCAGCTCTGGCGTTGTCTGGCCCGAGCCTAGCCCTGGCCGGCCGCATAAAGATCGGCCGGCGCCGCGCGGCTCCGGCGCGTCAGGTGCATCGATGCCTCGTAGCGGAAGCGGGTAGTGTTAGGCCTTTTTCGCCTTCGGCTTCGCAGCGGCCTTCGCAGCCGGCTTGCTGACGGGCGCGGCCGGGTTCATCGCATCCTTGACCTGCTTGGCCGGCGTGAAGCCCAGCTTCTTCGACGCAGCGATCTGGATCGTTTCGCCCGTGGCCGGGTTGCGGCCCTGACGCGCCTCGCGCGCGGCCACCTTGAACTTGCCGAAACCCGGCAGCGAAACCTCCTCGCCTTTGCTCGCCGCATCGACGATCGCGGCGAATACCGCCTCCACCACCAGCTTGGCCTGCGTCTTGTTCATATTGTTGCCGGCGGCGATGTGGTCGGCGAGTTCAGCAGTGTTCATCACGGATTCTCCAGGTTGGGGCGTTTTGCATAGCAGTCGACTCCGTTGTTATGGAAGAGCCGTGTATTGCGCGTCAATCCGCGCGAAGCTTGTCCAACAGCCGCCGCCACGGCACCGAGGCCTCGTCCGCCGCCTTGGACCCGCCGCCACGGCTCGATAGCTGCTCGATCAGGCGGCTCGCGATCAACCCGCGCGGGCCGCGTTCCCAATGGTCGGCATCGTCGTCGCCGGCGGTCCAGCCCGGCAAAGGCAGCAGAAGATGGCGAGAAAGCCCATCCAGCAACGGCTCATAGGTCGCCCGCAACGCCGCCAGCGTCTCCTCTGCCTGTGGGCCGCCGGACCATGCAAGGCCGGATTGTTCAAATACTGACATGAGCCGGATGTAGTCATCGTGGTCCAGCCGGTTGCCACCGTCGTAGCGGGATGGTTGAATATGAAACGACCGTGCCATTTCTACAACAACCTGGCGCGCCATCGTGAACGTCATGCGCGCCTGCAACGGCCGCATCTCCTCGACTCCGACCAGCACCAGGGCGCAGGTATCCATCACGCACGCCAGCGCAGCGAGCCAGGACTGGTTGTCATGCTGGCTGCGGTAGTAGGCCAGCATGGGATACGAGAGATGGCTTTCCAGCAGCTCCGATCCCCAAACCTCCCACTCGCGCAGCAACTCGTCGAGCTTGTCGAGGCAATCCGCCTCCGCGTGCCGGGCCAGCATGGTGCCGGCGGTGGGTGGCGACCCGGCGCGCCCGTCGAGTTGGATCACATGCGCCTCCCGCCTCGAGAACAGCTGGTATAGCACCGGCAGGTAGCCGATGACGACGGCGATGAAGCCGATGCCGGTCCCGGCCTCCATCACCGAAACAAGCCGCGCACCGCCGGAATGCGGCACGATGTCGCCGTAGCCGAGGGTGAAGAAGGTGACGCCGCTCATGTAGATCTGCTCGGATATCGAGGAGTCCGCGCCGGCGGACTGCAACGACCATTCGACCAGGCCGAATGCCGTGATCAGCACGGTCGCCCAGATCACGAACAGCAACACCATGGATAGCGCGCCGAATATGCTGAGGAAGCTTTCGCGCCGGCCTCCCGTCGAGAGGCGGATCGCAAGTCCGGACCAAAAGGCCCAGATCGTGCGGAAATACAGCCGAGTGAACCGCAGGTTCCGCGTCACGCGCCGCGGCAGCAGCATGACCTCGAATGCGTCCTGCAGGACAATCAGCAGCACCGCCAGGCCGACGAGCGTCGCCAGGAGCGGGATCAAGCGACGCCCTCGGGCGGTGCGCGGTCCAGCAGGCGATAGCCGACGCCGGGCTCCGTGGTGAGCAGCCGCGCCGCCGCCGGGCCAAGCTTTTGCCGCAGGTGGCCGACATAGACCCGCAGGTATTGCACGTCCTCGACATGGGCCGGGCCCCAGACGGCGGTCAGCAGGTGCCGATGGGTCAGCACCTTGCCGGAATGGCGCACCAGCAGCGCCAGCAGACCATACTCCCGCGGGCTGAGCTGGACCGGTGCGCCCGACGCCACGACCGTTCGGCGCGCCATGTCGACGACCAGGCCGTCGGCGCGGAACACCTCGCTGGCGGTGGTGCCGGGATGGGCATGGCGCAGCGCCGCGCGTATGCGGGCCAGCAGCTCGTCGAGGCCGAACGGCTTTTCCACGTAGTCGTCGGCGCCGTTGTCGAGCGCCGTGACCTTGCCCGCCTCCTGGTCCCGCGCGGAGAGGATCAGCACCGGGATCTGGCTTATTGCGCGAAGCTGGATCAGCGCGTCCTGCCCATCCATGTCCGGCAGGCCGAGATCGAGCAAAATAAGCGCCGGCGCATGGGCACGGGCCAGCGAAAGGCCCTCGGCAGCGGTATCGGCGCGCTGGACCTCATAGCCCGACGCCTCCAGCGCGGGGCGAAGGAAACGATGGATCTGCGGCTCGTCGTCGATGACCAGGATGCGGGTGCGGTTCAAACCTTGGAATCCAGAGCGCCCTGCGTGAGCGCAGGCGCGCCTGTGGCAGAAAGCCGCAACACGATGATGGTTCCGGGCGATCCGTCCCGTGCCGCATCCGGACGCGGGCTGATGGCCTCGATCGTGCCGCCCATCGCCTCCATCATGCCGCGCGCGATGGCGAGGCCCAGCCCGGTGCCTGGCGCGGTCCGGTCACCGCGCCGCGCCCGGTAGAAGCTGTCGAACACATGCGGCAGGTCCTCGGCCGAAATGCCCACGCCCTCGTCGATGATCTCGAGGCTGACCTGCCCGGCCCCGGCGCTGCCGCGTATGCGTAGGACCGACCCGAGCGGCGCGTAGCGGACGGCGTTGTCGAGCACGTTGACCAGCACCTGCTCCAGCAGCGCCGGGTCGGCACGGAGCGCGGGCAGGTCCGCCGGTACGTTCACCAGCACGTTGTCGGCGTCCGGCACGCGGGCGATGGCGGCATTGATCATATGCAGCGCCTGCACCGACGTGAGGCGCGGCGAGACCTGCCCGCTCTCGAGCCGGGTCAGGTCCATGATGTTGGCGAGGAACCGCGTCATGCGCGCGGTGTCCTCCTTGATGCTGGCAAGCAGGTCGGCGCGGGTCGCGGGCGTCAGCCGGTCCCAGGTGGAGCCCAGGGTGTCCGCGGCGCCGCGTATCCCGGTCAAGGGCGTGCGCAGGTCGTGGCTGAGCGAGTTCAACAGCGCGGTCCGCAGCTTCTGCGTCTCTTCCATGGCGGCGCTGCGGGCGGCCTCGTTGGCGAGTTTCACCCGCTCCAGCGCCACCGCGGCCTGGTCGGCGAGGGTCGCGAGCGTCTGTGCCCCGGTCGGATCGACGCGGCCGCCCGCCATATACACGCCGACGACGCCCAGCAACCCGCGCACCGTGCGCATCGGCAGGAAACGCCACTCGGCGGAGGGCAAGGTCGCGGTGCCGCGCCCGGTCGCCTCCTGCCGTTCGCTGCACCAGCGCGCCGCCGCCCAGCTCCCGTCGTCGAGCACCGCCGCCGCTCCCGGTTGCGGCTCGGCGGCGCGTATCACGAGGTCCGCGCCCTCCCCGGTCAACACCACGGCACGACCGGCCGACCCGGCAGCCTGGCGCGCGATCTCGGCCAGCAGCTCGGGCTCGGTGGTCGGCTCGCCGAGGCTGCGGCTGAAGCCGGCGATGCGGCGCAAGCCCTCGATGCGGGCCTGGCCGGCCTGCGCCTCTGCCCGAACCCGGCTCGCCAGGCTGCCGGTCAGTCCAGCGACCAGGATGAAAACCACCAGCGCGATCCCGTCGCGGGCGCTGCTGATGGTGATCGAATAGAGCGGCGGGATGAAGAAGAAATCCCAGGCAAGGAACCCCAGCGTCGCCGCGAACAGCGCGACCCGCAGGCCGAAGGCGCTGGCGGCAGCGACGACCGCCGCCAGGTAGATCATGCCCACCGCCTCGGCCGGGACACGGCTGCCCAGCAGGACCCCGCCGCCAGTGATGGCCGCAACCAGCGCCGTCGTGCCGCCCCAGGCCAGCCAGCCCTCCGGCACGCGCGGCAGCCGGCGGCTCGGCGCCACGCCGGACGCTGGCACGAAATGCAGCGCGAACTCCGGCGCGCGCATCAACAGCTGCGCCGACAGCGTGCGCCCGAACACCCGCCGCCACAGCCGCGGACGGCCGCGCCCGATCACCATCTGCGTCACGTTGCGGCGCTGGGCGAGTTCCAGCACCACGGCGACGAGGTCCGGGCCGGCGCGCGTCTCGACCTCGGCGCCGAGCTGGACTGCGAGCGATAGCGCGGCGCTCGCGTCGGTGGGCTGCCGGCTGCGCTCGATGTGCACGACGATCCAGGGCGCATGCAGCGCGTCCGCCAGGCGCTTCGCCTGACGCACCACCGCCACCGCGTTGGCATTGCCGCCCACCAGCGCCAGCACGCGGTCGCTCGCCGGCCAGGGCCCGTTGATCGCGTTGCGCCGCATGTAGTCGCGCACGTCCTCGTCGACATGCGCCGCCACCTGGCGCAGCGCGATCTCTCGCAGTGCCGCCAGGTTGCCGCCCTTGAAGAATCCGTCCAAGGCGCGCCCGGCCACATCCGGGCGGTAGATGCGGCCCTCGCGCAGCCGGGCCTGCAGTTCCGCCGGGGGAATGTCGATCAGCTCGACCTCGTTGGCGGCCTCCAGCACCCGGTCCGGCAACGTCTCGGACACGCGCACGCCCGTGATGCGCGCGACGGCCTCGTTCAGGCTCTCCAGATGCTGCACGTTCAGCGTTGCCCAGACTGTGATGCCGGCGTCCAGCAGCTCGGTCACGTCTTCCCACCGCTTGGCGTGGCGGCTGCCGGGCGCGTTGGTATGGGCGAGCTCGTCGACCAGCAGCAGGCC
>CAZZWN010000137.1:1272-9537 GCA_964657765.1 uncultured Acetobacteraceae bacterium | reverse complement strand
CCGCCTTGCCGGGTGCCCGTGAAGTCGCCGAACAGCACGCTGCCGGTGACGCCGTTGGTCAGGATGCCCGTCGCATAGTCGCCGACCTGCAACGCGCCCGCCTGCGGCACCACGTTCTGCGCCAGCAGGTAGGGATCGCTGACCTTGGCCGGCCGTGCCGCGTTCTGGTCCTGCCCGAGCGTCACGCCGGCATCGATGGTGCCCATCAGGGCGGCGTTGCCCGCACTGACGGTCAGCGAACCGGCATCCCGCCCGACCACATAGGCCGGGTCGAGCGTGGCGGCCGGGGTCAGCAGCGGGTTGCTGTAGGTGTCGGTCACCCGCCAGCGCGGTTCGGAAAACACCTGGCCGGTGTAGATGCCGGTATAGACGAGGTTGCCGGGCGCCGTGTTGGCGTCGAACACCTGGCCGGTATTGGTCTGCACGTAGCTTTGCGGCACCAGGCCCGCCGCATAGGTGACGGTGCCGCCGGTCAGGTTGATGATCGAGCCCGCTTCGGTGACGACGCTTCCCGGCAGCCCGGTGCCGCCGGGCGCCGGTTGCGACTGCAGCGTCACCTGGCCGCCGATCGCGGTCCATTCCTCGATGCCGTGCGGCACCAGGCCGAGATAGCCACCGACCTCGAACAGGCCGCCCGGCGTGTAGATGTTGCCCAGCGGGTTGGCGTCGGTCGGGCCATACGCCCCGCTCGCGATCTCGACCAGGGTGCGCGCATCGACGTAGACGTTGGTGGATTTCAGGCCACCGGTGCGGTTCGCCGCACTGTCGCGCAGCTGGTAGGGCTGCACGTTGACCAGCAGGTCGTTCACGCTGGCCGGCAGCACGGCACCCGTGCTGCCCGACACATCGATCGTTGCGCCGTTCTCGACCAGCACCCGGCCGGCGGCGCCGATGGCGACCTGGCCGCCGGGTGTCAGGGCCAGCGCGCCGGGCTGCAGGTCGGCGGTGCCGCCGGTCGAGATCTCGATCCGGCTTTCGCCGGCCTGGTCGGGCAGCAGGTCGTGGTCGCTGAGCTGCGGGTTGGTGGACGATGCCACGCCCTGCGCCACCCGTTGCGCATTCAGAACCAGCGAAGCGGCCGTGTTGGCGGCACGCTGGCTATCCAGCGCCGTTGCGCCGTTATCCTCCGGCAGGATCTCGGTGACCGATCCCGGCGCCAGCACGATGCCGGACGTGGCGGTGCCGGGGTCGGTGGCGCTGGTCGGCGTCAGCAGGTGGATGGTGCCGCGGGTGTTCACGGTGGTGGTGGACAGCAGCACCCCGGACTGGGTGATCGCCTGCCCCACGAGGCTGATGTCGCCCTGGTCGGCGACCACGATGCCGCTGTTGGCGACATTGCCGGTGGCGAACACCGGGCCGCCGGGTGTGGCCACCGGCACGTTGAGGGCGGCGACCTCTGCCCCGAGCGTGGTGGATGTCGTGTTGCCGGCGGTGGTCGATCCCTGGCTGCCTTCGCGCAGGGTGAAGGCGGTTCCGGCTGCGAGCACGGTCTGGCCCTGCGGCGTGCCGATGACCCCCTCGTTGGCGACGCTGCCGCCGAGCAGCAACACGCTGCCCCCGCGTGTGCTGCCGCTCGCCGGCGCGGTCTGGATGGAAGCGCCCGGCAACACGGTGATCGCCCCGGTGCCGCCGTTGACGAAGGTCGGCAGGAACACGCTGCCGGCCTGCGCGCCGTACAGGTTGAAGGTGGGGTGACCCGCGGCGTCGGCGCCGAACTGCGCCTGGGCGATGTTGGCGGTGGCAGCCACCAGCGCGCCCACGTTCACCGTCGACCCGGCGCCGAAGGCGATGCCGTTGCGGTTCAGGATGTAAACTTTTCCCTGCGCGGAGATGGAGCCCAGGATCTCCGATGGGTTGGCGGCCGGGTCCTGGACCGAGTTGATCACCACCCAGTTGCCGGCCTGGTTACCGCCGGCACTCTGGTCGAAGGTCAGCCTGGTGTGGGGGCCCACGTTGAAGGTCTGCCAACTGAGCTGGGCCAGGGCCCGGGTCTGCTCCACCGTGACGTTCGTGGTGCCGGCCTGCTGCACCGGTGCCGTAGCCCCGTCGGCGCCGATGATCTGCAGGCCGCCGGGCGCCAACCCGTCCGGCACCGGGGTCGACGCCATGCCGCCCACCCTCGACAGCGACTGGCTGAGGCTCTGGAACCGGGCGGCAGCGGCGGCCAGGTTCTGCACGCCGAGCTGGGCGGCGCGGGCGGCGGTGACCCCCGACGAGGGTGCCGGGACCGCAGCCTGTGCGTGGCCGGACAGCGCGAGCGCCTGGTTGAGCGAGCGGAAAGGTGCGGCACGGCCCGGCGGTGCCGCGAGCATCAGCGCCCCCAGGCTGACGCCCTGCAGGAGCGCCCGCTTCGGCACGGCACGCCTGGCGATGCCGCTCCGGCCATTCAGGGGTGTCGCTCGGAAATCGGCAGGGGGCACAGCAGCATTTCCGCTCTCGATGTGCCCGCCCTCTAGCAGGGGCTTGCGATAGCGCGGACCCCCGCGGCCGCGATGTCATCGAAACATCATCGCCCGGTCATATGGCCGGCAAGGCCGCGTCCACCCGCGGCGGCCGCATGCTGCCCAACCGCATCGCGGAATGGGGCCGGGCGGCCGCGGAGGGTGCGCCCGTTCCGATCTGTCCGGTCAGCCAGGCTGCCGTGAACCCGCCGGCTTCAGCTGGCCTCGGCCTCGTGGACCGGAGCGTAACCCGTGTGCTGCGCGCCGTGCAGGCGGCGGTAGATGCCGCCGCGGGCCAGCAGCTCGCCGTGGGCGCCCTGCTCGGCGATGCCGGTCTCGTCCACCACGACGATGCGGTCGGCATCCCGGATGGTGGCCAGGCGGTGGGCAACGACCAGCGTGGTGCGTCCGCGCGAAAGCTCGGCCAGCGCCGACTGGATCGCCCGCTCGGTCTCGGTGTCCAGCGCACTGGTCGCCTCGTCCAGGATCAGGATCGGCGGGTCCTTGAGGAAGATCCGTGCGATGGCCAGACGCTGCTTCTGGCCGCCGGACAGCTTCACGCCCCGCTCGCCGATGACCGTGTCGAGCCCCGATGGCATCGCCGCGATGGTTGCGGCCATCTCCGCCCGGCGCGCCGCCTCGACGATCTCCGCTTCGGTAGCATCCAGCCGCCCGTAGGCGATGTTCTCCCGGACCGTGCCGCCGAACAGGAAGACGTCCTGCTGCACGATGCCGATCTGGCCGCGCAGCGACGCCAGCGTGAAGGCGCGGATGTCCTGCCCGTCGATGGTGATGCGCCCGGCCTCGGGCTCGTAGAACCGCGGCAGCAGCGCGCACAGCGTGGTCTTGCCGGCGCCCGATGGCCCGACGAAGGCGACCATCTCGCCCGGCTCGATCTCCAGGTCGATGCCGCGCAGCACCGGGCGGCCGGGCGCGTAGCCGAAGGTGACGTCCTCGTAGCGGATCGCGCCGCGCAGGCGGGGTGCCGCGACGGCGCCGGGCAGGTCCACGACGTCCGGCGCCTCGTCGAGCAGCTCGAGGTAGCGGCGGAAACCGGCGACACCCTTGGGATAGACCTCCAGCACGGCGGTGAACTTCTCCACCGGACGCAGGAACACCCCGACCAGGAGCAGGAAACCGACGAAGCCGCCGTCCGAGAGCTGACCGTGCAGCACGAACCAGGTGCCCGCCAGCATGACGACGACCTGGGTCAGCCGCATGCCGAGATAGGTGACCGACATGCTGCCGGCCATCAGCTTGTAGGCGGCCAGCTTGGTGTCGCGGTAACTGGCGTTGTCGGCGGCGAACAGGCGGCGCTCGTGGTCCTCGTTGGCGAAAGCCTGCACCACGCGCATGCCGCCGACGTTCTCCTCGATACGCGCGTTGAAGCGGCCGACCTGGGCAAACAGCTCGCGGAAGTTCTGCGACATACGCGCCCCGTAGCGGCTGGACAGCACGGTCACGACCGGGACCACGGCGGCCGAGATCAGCGCAAGCCGGACATTGACGGTGAACATCAGCGCGAAGGCGCCGATGAATGTCATGACGGCAATGAACAGGTCCTCGGGGCCGTGATGGGCGACCTCGCCGACCTCCTCCAGGTCCTTGGTCACCCGCGCCACGAGGTGTCCGGTCTTGACGTTGTCGTAGAAGCGGAACGAGAGCTTCTGCAGGTGGTCGAAGGCGCGCCGGCGCATCTCCGTCTCGATGTTGATGCCGAGCAGGTGGCCCCAGTAGGTGACCACCGCCATCAGGCCGGTGTTGAGCAGGTAGACGGCCAGCAGGCCCGCCGACGCGAGCAGGATCAGCCCCCAGTCGCGGCCCGGCAGCAGGTGGTCCACGAAGCCGCGCACCGCCATCGGGAAGCCCAGCTCGAGCAGCCCTGAGAGCACGGCGCAGCCGAAGTCGAGCAGGAACAGGCCCCTGTGCGGCCGGTAGTAAGCGAGGAAGCGCTTGAGCATGGGTCGGTCCCGAGGCGAAGGGGGTATATGGCGTCGGCACCGGGCCGTGCCATCGCGGCGATCATGGTTGCCGCGCGCAAGCCGTGCGCCAGAGTCTTGCGTCCAAGTCGGGCGGCGAACGTTAAGGCAGCTCAGGCAGGGTGAACCGTGACCACGAAGCTGTCGACCTACCGGTCCAAGCGCGACTTCTCGCAGACGAGCGAGCCGAGCGGCGAGGCGGCCCCGGAGGCCTCCGAACGCCTGCGCTTCGTGGTGCAACGGCACGACGCGACCCGGCTCCACTACGACCTCCGCCTGGAGGTGGACGGCGTGTTCAAGTCCTGGGCCGTCGCCAAGGGGCCGTCCGTCGACCCGCACGACAAGCGGCTGGCGATCGAGGTCGAGGACCACCCGCTCGACTACGGCGACTTCGAGGGCACGATCCCCGAGGGGCAATACGGCGGCGGTACCGTCCAGCTATGGGACCGCGGTTTCTGGGCGCCGCAGGGCATGACGCCGGAGGAGGGTCTGGAGAAGGGCGACCTCAAGTTCACCCTGGAGGGCGAGCACCTGCATGGAAGCTGGGTGCTCGTGCGGATCAACGGATGGTCGGGCAAGCGGGTGAACTGGCTGCTGATCAAGCGCCGTGACGAGCACGCGCGCGAGGGCGACGCCGGCAAGCTGCTGGCCACCGACAACTCGGTCGCTTCCGGCCGCAAAATGGCCGACATCGCGGCGGGACGCGGCCGTGCGCCGAAGCCGTTCATCACGGGGCCGGCCTCCGGCAAGGCGGCGCCGGACGCGGTCTGGGACAGCTCCGTCGGCCTGGCGCCCGCCTTGCGTGCCAAGCGCGGCGAGACAAAGGCCGTCACGGCCTCGAAGCCGGCCGCCACGCGCAAAGCCGCGAAGCGGCCGCGCGTCCCTGCGAACGAGCGTCCGGAAGGCTGATGCCAGCCGGATTCGGCCTCCCCGTGAGCACCGAGGCGATGGAGGCCAGGTCCGTCGATGCCTTGCCGCCCGGGCCCGGCTGGCAGTTCGAGCCCAAATGGGACGGCTTCCGCTGCCTCGCCTTCAAGTCGGGCCGCGACGTCGAGCTGTACGCGAAGTCGGGCAAATCCTTGTCGCGCTACTTCCCCGAGATGGTCGCCGCCCTGGCAAGCGCGCCTGCCGATGGCTTCGTGCTGGACGGCGAGCTGGTCATCCCGGCCGGCGACAGCCTGTCGTTCGCCGCTTTGCAGGACAGGCTGCACCCTGCGGAAAGCCGTGTGCGGAAGCTGTCCGTGGAGACGCCCGCGCTGCTCGTCCTGTTCGACTGCCTGTTCTCCGAAGGGACGGGTCCGTTGCTGAGTGCGCCCCTGACGGAGCGGCGTGCGGTCCTGGAGGGCGTCGCGGCGCGGCTCGGCCGTGCGCACCGCGTGCGGCTGTCGCCGTTCACCCGTGCCCGCAACGAGGCGCAAGGCTGGCTCGACACCACGCATGGCGCCCTGGACGGCGTCGTCGCCAAGCGCCTGGACGCGCCTTATGCGCCGGGCAAGCGCGAGATGCTCAAGGTGAAGCGCCTGCGCAGCGCCGACTGCGTGGTCGGCGGCTTCCGCTACGCCCGCGGCACGCGCCAGGTCGGCTCGCTCCTCCTCGGGCTCTACGACGGGCAGGGCAAGCTCGACCATGTCGGCTTCACCTCGGCCATCTCGAACGCCGAGCGTCCGGCGCTGACGGCCAGGCTGGAAGCCCTCGCCGGCGGCACGGGGTTCACCGGCGACGCACCGGGCGGACCGAGCCGTTGGGCCACCGCGGAGTCGGCTGCCTGGGAGAAGCTGCGGCCCGAACTGGTGGTCGAGGTCAGCTACGACCATGTCAGCGCCGGCCGTTTCCGCCACGGCACCGCGCTGCTCCGCTGGCGGCCCGACAAGGCGCCCCGCCAGTGCACGCGGGACCAGATCCGCGAGGAGGCCGCGCCCGGGTACCTGGTCGACAACCTGCTGTGACCGGCGGCACCAACATGGCCGTGCCGGGCTCTGGCATCCTGCCGGGTCGGGTCGATATCCGCCGGATGCAGCAGCTCCCCGGCCTTGACGATACGGTGTTCGGCAAACCCGATCCTTCACCCGACGCGGATTTCTACCGTGAACCGCGCTTCGTCGAGCATATCGACGCAGGCGCGATCGCTGCCGTGACCGGCCTGTATGCGGAGATCCTTCCGCGCGGCGGCGCGATCCTGGACCTGATGAGCAGCTGGGTCAGTCATCTGCCCGCCGACGCTGTCTATGGCTCTGTCGTCGGGCACGGGATGAACGCCAGGGAGCTCGGCGCGAACCCCCGGCTGTCGTCCTGGTTCGTCCACGACCTGAACGAACAGCCGGCCATTCCCTTGCCGCCGGACAGTTTCGATGCCGCCTGCCTCTGCGTCTCGGTGCAATACCTGCAGCGGCCGGTCGATGTCTTCCGGGAGGTGGCAAGGGTGCTCCGGCCGGGCGGCCCGTTCGTGGTTTCGTTCTCCAACCGCTGTTTTCCGACGAAGGCGGTCGCGATATGGCAGGCGCTTGCGGGTCCGGACCAACAGGTCCTCGTGGGCGCATACATGCGGGAGGCCGGGTTCGTGGAGTTGTCCGCCCGCTCGTGGACGCCCCGCCACGCCGATCCGCTTTGGAGCGTCGTCGGGAGGGCGCCAGGCTAGTTCCTGATCGCGAATGCGGCGGAGGACCATCCGAGCGGCAGGGGCGCCGCCTGAGAATGTTATTACGCGCTTGCCGGCTCCAAAGCCCGGCCACTTCGCGGCGTACTTTGCATCGAGGCGTCGGCTGCGAGCGCCAGGCGCGCCAGGGCGGGCAATGATCTTGTCCCTGTCGTTTTCATGATGGATGCGCGATGGTTCTCGACGGTGCGCTGGCTGATCCCAAGGTCGGCCGCGATGTTCTTGCTGGGATGGCCAGCGAGGACGAGGTCCATGATCTGATGCTGGCGTGGTGTCAGACCGCTGATATGTTCCGCCGCCTTGTGCTGCCACGCGATCAGCTTGCTGGAGTCTTTCGACTGCTCCAGCGCGCGGGTGACGCTGGCGAGCAGGTCGGCCGAAGCGATGGGCTTTTCGATGAAATCCGCAGCGCCGGCCTTCATCGCAGACACGGCCATCGGGACATCGCTGCTGCCGGTGATCATGATGGCGGGCAGGCAATCCCCGCCGGCACGCAGATGCCGCAACAGGTCCAGGCCGCCTATTCCGGGCAGAGAGGCGTCGATCAGCAGGCAACCATTCGATCCTGGGCGGTAGGAAGCAAGAAACGCTTCACCGCTCGGGAAATCGCGGACAACACGGCCATCCTCCTCGAGGACGGAGCGCACCAGGTCACGGATGTTTTGGTCATCGTCGACAACGAAGATCACGTGCGGCTCTTCACCGGCCTCGCGCAACCTGGCGCGATCGGGGTCGAGAGGTGTCATGGAGGTTGAAGGCGGCAAATGGGTGAGCAGGGCGCGCCTGAGTTCGGCCGGCTTCACCGGCTTGTTGAGCTGCAGACAATCCTGCGCTGCTATTGCCGCCAGGGTTTGTGTCGAGATGTCGCCGGTGAGGATGATGACGGGCAACTCGGCACCCAAGACCTCGCGCAGTTTTCCGGCAACCGCCAGCCCATCCATGCCGCGCGGCAGATTGTAATCCGTCAAAACAAGATCGGGACGGAATGAAGCGGCGATATCGACCGCGGCAAGCCCGTCGTTTGCTGCGTGGACCTGATAGCCGCATTCCGATAGCAGCAGGATGAGAAGCTCGCGCACATCGGGATCGTCTTCTATGACAAGGATGCAAGCGGGACGGTGCGGGACGGTCGTGACAGCGTCAGGGCCATTCCGCGCGGGTGTGGCGTGCACGGCATCTTCGGGGATCATGG
>CAZZWN010000137.1:0-1172 GCA_964657765.1 uncultured Acetobacteraceae bacterium | reverse complement strand
GCGTCAGGGCCATTCCGCGCGGGTGTGGCGTGCACGGCATCTTCGGGGATCATGGCGGTCCCGCTACCTGCAATCGGCAGGTCGATGCTGAACATCGACCCGGCACCCGCGCGCGATTGGACGCGAACCCGATGGTTCAGCAGCGCCGCCAGCCGCTGGACGATGGACAGGCCCAATCCCAGCCCGCGGGCGCGCTCGCGGGCATCGTTCTCGAGCTGATGGTATTCCTCGAAGATCGCATTCAGGTCGGCTTCGGGGATCCCGACGCCGGTGTCCCAGACTTCGACCCGCAAAACACCCGCAAGCCGGCGGCAACCCAACAGGACCTTTCCCGTCTTCGTGTATTTGATCGCGTTGGACACAAGGTTGCGCAGTATCTGCTCGAGCAGACGTGGGTCGCTTTTCACCATCGTCCGGCAAGGCACGACACGTAAGGTAATCCCTTGAGCTTGTGCGGGGTAAGCGAATGCGTCCCTGAGCCGGCCAAGCAAGTCGTTGATGGTGAACGTGGCGATTTCAGCACGGACGACGCCGGCTTCGATCTGATTGATATCCAGCAGAGCATTCAACATGCCCGACATCGCGCCGACCGTTTCATCGAGGCGGGCCACGAGCTTCTCGGACGTGGTGCCTTCCACGCGGGTGGCCAAAAGACCTTGCAGCAGGGACAGTGTTTGCAAAGGCTGCCGAAGATCATGGCTTGCCGCAGCCAGGAAGCGGGACTTCGCGACGGTAGCCGCCTCGGCATCTCGCTTGGCCAATTCCAATGCCCGCGCTGCGTGCCTGCGCTGGGTGATGTCGGTGAAGGTGATGACGACGCCCTCGACCGCATTGTCGTGGGTACGATAGGGCAGGATACGGCGGCACCACACGCCATCCGGCGTCTCGATCTCACGCTCGATCACGGCGAGATCGAGCAACACCCTCCGTGAGTCGTCGGCCAGCGCCGAATCCGCGGCCAGGGAATGCAGGTCGATCATGGGCCGGCCGATGTCGCTCAGGATGATGTTGAACAGCGATCGCGTTGCGGGCGTGAAGAAGCGTATCCTGAGTTCGGCATCCAGGAACAGGGTTGCCACATCGGTGCTGTAGAGAACGTTTTGCAGGTCGTTCGAGGTCGTCCGCTGCTGCTCCAATGTCTCCTGCAACTGGCTGTTCAGCGCTGTAAGCTC
>CAZZWN010000136.1:0-9630 GCA_964657765.1 uncultured Acetobacteraceae bacterium | reverse complement strand
TGCTGATCGACAGCCCGCCGGTGATCGACGCCGACGCGCGCCGGGCGATCCGGGGGGCGGACCTGGTGGTGGTGCCGGTGCAGCCGAGCCCGCCGGACATTTGGGCGGCCGAGGGCACGCTGAGGCTCGCCATCGAGGAGAAGCGCCCGGCGTGCCTGATTCTGAACCGGGTGCCGGGCGGCAGCAAGTTGCGGGACACGACGGACCATGAGCTGGGCAGCCGCGGGCTGTCGGCGCTTCCGGCGGTGCTGGGCAATAGGGCAGCGTTCAGCCACGCCTTCGCGGAGGGGCTGGGCGTCACCGAGTTCGCGCCCCGCAGCCAAGCGGCGACCGAGCTGCGGGCGTTGCTGGGGGCGATTTTGGCGACGATCGGGTGATTTTGCCTGGGCCCCGCGTATGGCCTCGGGGTCGCGACCCGTGCACTAGACGCGCATCAGGCCGCCCGCTGCGCAAGGTCGATCGACGCCTCCACGACATCCGGCTCCTCGGGCATGCGGCGGATGGCAAAGCCCAGCCGCCGCATGAAGGCCAGCATCGGCGCGTTCTCCGACAGCACCTGGCCCGTGATGCTCGTCATGCCCTCATTGCGGGCCCAGTCCATCACCCGCTGCATCAGATGCCGGGCGAGGCCGCGGCCCTTCATGCCGGGCTCAATCAGCACGGCGAACTCGCCGGACCCGTTATACGGCTCGCGCACCAGCCGGCACACGCCCACCGTCTCGCCCGTCGCCTCGCGAACGGCGATGAACGCCATCTCGCGGTCGTAGTCGACCTGGGTCATGCGGGCGATCTGGTCCTGCGACAAGGCGCGGATCATGCTGAAGAAGCGGTAGCGGATGTCCTCGGGCGTCAGCCGGGTGAACAGCGCGGCGTGGGCCTCGGCGTCCTCCGGACGGATCGGGCGGATCAGCAGCGTCTCGGTCCCGGCCGCCCAATGCTCCGCAAGCTCGGCCGGATAGGGGGCGATGGCCAGCTCCGCCTCCTCACCCGGCGGGCGCAGCGCGATCCAGGCGTCGGCGGCCGAGACGCCGGATGCGTCGGCGAAGATCGGGTTGAGCTCGAACTCGGCAATCTCGGGAAAGTCGACAATGAGCTGGCTGACGCGAACCAGCACGTCGGCCACGGCGCTGCGGTCGGCGGCGGGCTGCTCGTGCGACTCGTCGAGCGAGCGGACGGCGCGGGTGCGGACGACCAGGCTGGCGGCAAGCGCCAGATTGAGTGGCGGCAGGTCGAACGCCATATCGCCCAGCAGTTCGGCGGCGCTGCCCCCCTGGCCGAATCCGATAGCAGGGCCAAAGATTGAATCGTCCGACACGCTGACCCGGAGCTCGCGGGCGCGGCTCGCCTGGCGTTGCACGAGGAAGCCCTCGGCCAGGCCCTCGTTGCCGATGCGCTGACGCCGGCGGTCGAGCTGGACGCCGGCGGCATGGACCGCAGCGGCGCTGTCGAGGTCGAGCGCCACGCCGCCGGGTCCGCCAATGCGAGGCTGGGCGCTGCGGCGCAGCTTGAGCACGGCGGGAAAGCCGAGCAGCGCCGCGGCATCGACGGCATCGTCGACCGAGAGCGCTGCGCGGCTCGGGACCACTGGGATGCCGTAGGCCGACAGCACCGCCAGCGCCTCGTCCTGCAGCAATCCGCTGCGGCCGGCCCGGCGCGCGTCCTGGAACAAGGTGCGCACCGCCGCACGGTCGGGGGCGAGGCTCAGCACGGCGCTGGGCGGCAGCTCGCGGGCACTGGCGCGGGCCCGGCGCTGCTGCACGAGCTGCTCAAAGCCGCGCATCGCCTGTTCCGGCGAGGCAAACGCCGGGACGCCTGCCGCGGCCAGGGTGCGGCGGTGCGCGGCGCCCGTCGTCTCGCCCATGACGCAGGCGAGCAGCGGGATCTTCATGCTGGGAGCACAGGCGATGAGGGCCGCAATGCCTGCCGCGTCGGCGGGGCCGGAGGGCGCCATCACGACGATCACGCCGCCGACTTCGGGGACGGCCGACAGCATCGCGGCGGTCTCGGCCAGGCGGATCGGCTGGTTTGGGCCGGTCCAGATCAGCGACGAGTTGGCCGGGCTGGGCGGCAAAGTGAGCCGCAGCACCTCGCGCGTGGACGAAGCGAGCGTCGCCAAGGGGAGGCCCAGCACAAGCGCCGTATCCGCCGCCATCTGGCCGGGACCGATGGCGTTGGTCACGACCGCGACGGCCTCGTGCCGGGGCGGGCGGCCACGGGTCAGGGTCTCGGCGGCGGCGAGCAGGTCCTCCAGGCACTCCACCCGCACCACGCCGGCGCGGCGTAGGGCAGCGTCGAACACTGCGTCCGCCTGGCCGGTCGGATCCTGCAGGCGGCCGCCGGCGTGGATGGCGACGACGGGGCGCAGCCGCGCGGCGGCACGGGCGGCGGACATGAAGCGGCGGCGGTCCTTGATGCCGCGGATGTCGAGCAGGATGGCGCCGGTCCCGGGGTCGCGGGACAGCCAGTCGAGCACGAGGCCGAAGCCGATGTCGGCACTGCCGCCGGTCCCGACGATATGGCTGAAGCCGACTCCGTTGGGCTCGGCCCAATCCAGCACCGCCCGGCAGAGCGCCGCCGATTGCGACACCAGCGCCACCTTCCCACGCTTCGGCTGCAGATGCGCGGTCGAGGCATTGAGGCCGAGCGACGGGACGATTATTCCGAACGATGAGGGGCCGAGCACCCGCACGCCGGCCGCACGTCCGGCTGCGAGCAGGTCCGGCGCCGGAGTAACGCAAACTGCGGCGAAGGTGCCCCGGGCCGCAAGCGCCAGCAGCGCCGGGGCGACGCCGTCCGGGTCGGTCGCGATGACGCCGAGACTCGGAGCGACGGGGAGCGCCGCGATGTCGGGATAGGCCAGCACGCCGCCCACGGCCTGCAGCCGCTCGCCGACGGGGAGGACTGCGCCGCAGAAGCCGGCGGCGAGCATGTTCTGCATGACGGTGGCGCCGAGTTCGGTCCCAGCGCCGACCACGGCCACGGAGTCGGGATGGAAGAGCTGCTCGGCATGGAAGCGGCCGGACGATGCAGGGCGGACTAGGGGCATGGTCCCTCCATTGTGCAGTGCAACATAGGGATGATGCGGCGGCTTACCTAGTCATGGCTCCCGGTCATGCGGCCACTGTGGCATTCTCGCCAGCCTGCCGTGCAAGCCGTTCGCGGATCGCGCCGTGCGCAGGCGTCCGCCTGGCATTCGGATACCGCGCGTCCCGCTCCGGGGCCGGGTGGCTAGATGCTGACGACGATCTTGCCGACTTGCTCGTTGCCCTCCATGTAGCGGTGCGCCTCGACGATCTGGTCCAGCTTGAACGTCTTGTCGATTTTTGGCAGCAGCGCGCCGGACTTCAGGCCGTCGAGCACGTATTGCACCCCGCGCTCGCGCCGTGCGGGATCGTTGGTGACTTCCAGCAGCGTATAGGCGCGCATCGACAGCCTGTTGGCAAAGCTCGCCATGCTGGGAAACGGCGTCTCCTCGCCGCTCAGGCCGCCGTACTGGAACAGGATGCCCGACTGCGCCATGCCGGCCGCCAATTTCAGCACGGTCCGGCCGCCAACCGGGTCGAACACCACTCGGGCACCCTTGCCGCCGCTCGCAGCCATGATTGCCGCCGGCACGTCGTCCTCCGCGGTCGCGACCACCGCCGCAGCACCCGCTTCGAGCAGCGCCGCGCGCTTGGCCCCGGTGCGGGTGGTGGCGATCGGAGTGGCGCCGGCATGGCGCGCGATCTGGATTGCCGCCAACCCCACGCTGGAGGAAGCCGCAGTGATCACCACCGCGTCTCCCGCGCCGAGCTGCGCGATGTCGATCAGCGCGCCATAGGCGGTCATGTACTGCATCCAGACCGAGGCTGCCTGCTCGAACGACAGCGCGTCGAGCTTGGGCACCAGCGCACCGGCAGGGACCAGCGCCACCTCCGCATAGCTGCCGTATTTGCTTTGCGAGTAACCGGGAATGGTGCTGACTGCGTCGCCGGCCTTGAATGCCGTGACATCTGGCCCGACCGCGCGGACGATCCCGGAGATCTCGTAGCCGATCCGCGACGGCAGCGCCGGCTGCTCCATGTAGACGCCGCGCCGGAACATGGCCTCCGCGCGGTTGAGGCCGATCGCGCGAACCTCGACTTGCGCCTCGCCCGGCCCTGGCGTCTGCGGCGTCTCGTCCTCCAGTTTTAGGACTTCGGGGCCACCCAGCTCATGGAACCGCACGATCCTGCTCATCAGCCGATCTCCCGTCGTTGCGGAAGAAAACTGGCGCTGAGCGTTCGCGGGATCAACCCCGGATCGATGCCGGGGGCCATGCGGCGATAAGCTGATGACCGGGCCGACGCGACGATGGTAGCATCATGGGGAACCGGAGCCCTCCGATGAACCTCACCTCGCCCGAAATCGATCGTTTCTATTCCCGCGACGAGTTCCGCCGTTGGTGCGAGGACCAGCCAAAAGGCCGCTACGAGCGTGTCGACGGCCGCATCGTCGCCATGGCGCCTGAACGCGGCGCGCACCTGCGGGCCAAGGGATCGGTCTACCGCGCGCTGGTCCGCGCGGTCGCCGCCGCGGGCGTTCCCTGCCAGGCCTTGCCCGATGGCGCCACAGTGGAGACTGGCGAGAGCGACTACGAACCGGATGCACTATTGAATTGCGGGCCGGCGATGGCCGACGACGCGGTCGCAGCCCCAAATCCGGTGGTTGTCGTGGAGGTGCTCTCGCCCGGGACCGCTTCGACCGATACCGGGGGCAAGCTTGCCGACTACTTCCGGGTGCCGTCCATCGCGCATTATCTGATTGTCCATCCGACCAGAAGGACCGTTACCCACCACCGCCGGACGTCCGATGGCATCGACACCCGCATCGTCGTCAATGGGTTGATCGTGATGGACCCGCCGGGCATCGCTATCACGGTCGAGGAAGTTTATGCGGCGGATTAAACCGCACGCTGCTTAGCTTTGATGTCCCCGGCTACATCAAAGCTGATGCCAATCGGGTGCGCCCAGGCGGTCCAGCGGCTGAGATGCGCCCTCGAACTCGCACGCTGAACCGCCGGGTCGTGCCTTCGCCGGCGACCGCCGCGTGAGTATCGGGCCGCCAGCTTGGCCGGGTCGCCGCCGCGCATACAGCGCCAGCGGCCCGGCCAGGTTCTTACGCCGCGTGCCGCTGGAGGTAGGCATGCGTCAGTGCCGGCAGGTGGCTGCCGAGCCAGTCGCCCATCTCCTGCTCCTCCTTCATCGACTGCTCCAGCACCGCACTGTCCTCGGACGCGCCTGCCGCCTCAGCAAGGGTGAGCAGCACCTTGTAGGAGCTGATCTCGTATGCCTTGTAGCCGATGGCCGCGAGGACGTTCTTCAGCACCTCGTCGTCCGACCCGGCATGGGCAAAACCGGCCACGGTGGCGACTGCGCCGGTCACCGCTTCCTTCGCCAGCGAGGCCTTGGTGCCGTACTTCGACAGCAGGCCATCCAGACGTGCCGCTTGGGTGGTCGAGCGCTCCATTTCCTCCTGCATCTTCGCATGCAGCTCGGGATAGGGTTCCATCCGGCTTAGTTCGTTCTTGACGGTCCCGATCGCTTGCGTCTCGACCGCGTGCTGATTGCGGAGTCCGGTTACATAGACGTCCATTACCGCTTTTGAGCCACTCATATTGCACTCCATTGCTACAGGCCGGAGTAACGGCGCTTCTGCACGATGGATGCACGCGGCCCTATCAGGATAGTTTGAACTTGCCGTTCGCCAATGCGGCCACATTTCGTATAGCCACGCATTGCTCCGACTGGACCAGCAACTTGCGGGATCGAGGGCCACCTCTCCGATCAACACGGTCCGGCCGGCTGCTTCATCTGAAATGCGCGAGCGGCCTGATCACTGCCCATGGCCGCAAACAGGTCGCGGGCCTTGCCGATCTGCGCCGCATCGTCCAGCTTGACGCCGGCCTCCAGATGACCGAGGGCCTGTTCGAACCGCGCGCCAATCGTTTCGGCCTCGACGATGCTTTGGTTCCACCATCGCAATGCCGTCGAGCGGCGTCCCTGGCACCACTCCAGCGATCCGCGTATCCGGAGCGCCGGCACCAATCCCATGCGGAACCGCCGGCCGACAAATAAGGCATGGTTGCAATGCTTCTTGGCGTCGCTCCAAGACGCTTTGCTTCCCGGCGTGCGCTGCGCCATGATCACCGCGCCGCGTGCCCGGCCCGTCGCCAGCCAGACCAGAGCGTGCCCGCGCACCTTATGCGCCACCGCACCCTCATGGCCTACTTGCAGCACCGCCATGGCCTCGTCGTCTCGCCCCATATCCTGCAGGCAATGACCGAATTCGCCGCGAGTGCCAGCGAGGTTGACATGATCGCTGGCGTCTATCGAAAGCTGGATTGTCTTCTGAAACGCCTCCTCGGCTTCCGGCAATCGACCGAGCCGGCGAAGCACGTTGCCGCGCGCCGCCCCCGCCCAGCGCACCGCGGGTCCGAACGCCGCTTCGCGCCCGAGCGCACCCATTTTATCGGCCTCGGCAAGAACCTCATCGAAGCGGCCGAATTCGCATAGGATCCGACAGCGAAGGATGCTCGCCGAACTCCAGGTATAAAGGTCACCCGCCCGCTCGGCCGCCTCCCTGGACCGATCGAGGCAACGCTCCGCATCCCTCCAGTCGCCGGTGTGGGTGAAGTGGGTGCCCAGCAGGTTGTAAGCGAGACCGATGGTCGGCAAGTGCTCAAGCTGCTCCGCGGCCGCCACGGCGCGCCGATGATAGCCGAGCGCAGTCCGGTGCGCGCCGGCCGTATCCAGCAGGAAGCCAAGCGCCGCTATGCCCTTGGCCGCATACTCGTCGACACCAGCCGGGATCGACCGGTTGAGCCACCTGAGGACGATCAGCAGCATGGCGGTGTGGTCGGAAAAGTAGAATATCCAAGCCAGGAGTTCATGCAGGTCGGCCTGGGCCTCGGTATCAGGATCGCTGGGATGCTGACGGACGACGCCGAACCGATGGGTGGCGCGCAACGCGAGGTGCCGGACGATTTCGGCGGCGATCGCTCGACGAACGCCGGGCGGACTGGACGGCAGCCGGTCGCCGAAGCGCGCGAGCGCGGTGTCTATATGCTCACGCGCCCGCTTGGGCTCGCCGCGGCGCAGGTAGATCTCCGCAAGGCGGCGCTCGACGGCTGCATGCTGTGCCCGGCCCCACATCACTTTCTGCGTGCGCCCAAGCGCGTCCAGGGCCTCTACGTAATGCAGCAATGCCTCGTCGTCGCCGGCCATGCGGGTTGCTTGCTCGGCTGCCTGCAACAGGAAATGCAGCGCTTTGTCCCACATCTCGGCGCGGGCGTAGTGCAGGGCGAGCACGCTCGCGAACTCCTGCGAGCCGTTTCCGCTGAACAGCAGCTCGATGCAGGCGGCAACCTGGCCATGCAGGGTGCGGCGCCGGGCGAGCAGCAGGCTTTCGTAGACCGACTCCTGGACCAGCGCGTGCTGGAATATGTAGGCCAGCTCGGATGCTGCCGTGTGATCGGCGATCAGGTTCGCTGCCTTCAGCCCGCTGAGGCCTTCATCCAATCCGTCGCTGTGATCGACGACCGCCCGCAGGACACGGTGGAAGAAGCTGCGGCCAATCACGGCGGCAACGCCCAGAATGCCCTTGAGGCGTTCATCGAGCCGATCGATCCGGGCCATGACGACGCCCTGGACCGTATCGGGAATAGTCATGTCCTGATGCGCGGGCGCCGACCACCTGCCGCGCTGGTCGCGGACGATGGCTTTCGCGTCGACCAGGGCCCGGATTACCTCCTGCAGGTAGAACGGGTTGCCGCCTGCCTTATACAGGACCATGTCGCGCGTCCGGTCGATCCCGTCGGCATCGCCCTCCAGCAGCAATCGGATCAGGCGCTGGCTTTCGGACACGGTCAAAGGCTGCAGGGCGACTTCGAGAAAAGCGTCGTGCGGCAGAGCCGCGGCCCCAAGTTCATGGAGGCGCCGGACCCTCATCTCCTGCGAGCGTCCAAGGGCGACAATAAGCAGGCGGCCACTCGCGGCGATCGGCAGCAGGTGCTCAACGAGCGCCGCCGACGAGCCGTCGAGCCAATGCACGTCGTCGATGACCAGGACGACCGGCGCGTCCTGCGCGAGGCGCTCGAACAGCCGGTAACCCGCCCGCAGCACATGGCGCGCCAACGTCTCACTATCGAGATAGCGCACCCGTTCCGACGACGGGTCCGGCACCTTGATGCCGAGGAGCGTTGCCGCATAGGGCAGCACCTCGTCGCGCTCGGACGGAAACAGCCGGCCGATGGTCCGGGCGAGCGCCGCCCAGGCGTCGTCATCCCCCGCCCCTTCGAGCAGCCCGAGAAACGGCCTCAGCATCTCGATGAAAGGCCAGTAGCTCAGGCGCTGCCCAAACGACCGGGCATGCCCCTCGAGATACGAGACCGGATGCGGATGCAGCGGCCGGATCTCCTCAAGCAGGCGCGTCTTGCCAATGCCAGCCTCACCGGCGATCAGCAGCAGCCCGCCCGTCCCGGTGTCCGCCAAGCGCGCGAATAGGCCGCTGATGGCGTCGATCTCACTCTGGCGCCCCACCAGCGGCCTCCGCCCGGAACCACCTTCGCCGGATGGACGGCCGCTGGCGTCGAATGCGGCAAAGTTCGCCTTGCGCCTTGGCCGAAGCACCTCATACAGCGATTGCGGCTGCGTGAAGCCCTTCAGCGCCGCAATGCCGAGCGAGCTGCACTCGAATTTATGACCCACCAACTGATGGGTGCTTTCGCTGACGACGACACTGCCCGGAGCGGCCGCAGCCTCCATGCGGCGGGCAAGATGGACAACAGACCCGCTCACGCCGTGGGCTATCACGCGACCGGCCGCATCCTCCGTATCGGCAGCCAGCACGCGGCCGGAACTCAGGCCGACGCGGACCTGCAACTTGTTCTCGCGCGTCCAACGCGGTCGGGCATCATGGGCTTGGACCGCCTGCTGCAGGGCAAGCGCCGCGTGGCAAGCCCGTTCTGCATGGTCCTCCTGAATGAACGGGATGCCGAAGATCGCCATGATCCCGTCGCCGCTCCGCTGTGCGACGGTGCCGCCGTAACGGCGCACCGCATCCCCCATCAACGCGATCGCCGGCGCCAGGATATCCATGGCGGCCTCTGCATCGGCACCCTGGATCAGCGCGGTCGAACCCACGACGTCGGCAAAGAAGACAGTGACGACCCGGCGGTCGCGCGCCTTCGGATCACGGCCGGGCGCTTCGTCGGCCCAGGGTTGCTGCCCTTGGGCGGCAAGTTCGGTCTCGTCCATGAACTCGCCATCCACGCAGGTGAGGACTCGTTCGTTACCGCCGTCGCGGGCCAAATGCGAGGGCTTGCTGCCGCTCGATGATGCCCTTCCCGGGGACGGCAGGCAAATGCGATCGGCGTCCACGCATGGGGGCGGGTATCGAACGGGTGCGGACCGGCCCTGCCGTCGAACCAGGGTCGGTTGAAACAGCCAAGGGCCACAGGCAATGTCTGGATAAGACAGCTTGCGAATGAGGGATCGAAGATGGCGCACATCAGGGCAATGCTTGGCTGCAGCGTGGCATTGAGCCTGGCTGTTTTGGCTTGGGGCACGCCGGCCTCCGCCAACGACGAGTTGCAGAAGCTGTCGGGTGACG
>CAZZWN010000135.1:0-9654 GCA_964657765.1 uncultured Acetobacteraceae bacterium | reverse complement strand
GCCTGATGGGCGATTTCGCCAAGGGCATCAAGTCGTTCAAGAAGAACATGGCCGACGACACCGACGAGTCGATGGAGGCCAGCGCCAGCGATCGTCCGGCCGGAACCATCGCGCCGCCGGGCGCCGCGGCCCCGGTACGCGAGACCACAGTTCGTGAGACGACGGCCACCCGCCACGGCTAAGTCTGCGGCGGGTTAGGAGTGGCTTCGAACGCGATCCCCGCCTGGGCGTCGCACGCGATCATCCAGGCCGGACGGCGCATGGACGCGCAGGGCTGGGTGCCGGCGACGGCGGGCAACATTTCGGTCCGCCTCGCCGACAGCCGCCTGGCGATTACCCGGAGCGGCGCGCACAAGGGCTTCCTCGACCCCGGCGGCGTGATGCTGGTCGATGCACTTGGCCAGAGTTTGACGGCAGGGGCGCGGCCCAGCGCCGAAACCGGCCTTCATGTGCAGCTCTACCGCTTGTTTCCGAATGCAGGCGCAGTGCTGCACGGGCATTCGGTCGCCGCCACCGTGCTGTCAATGGCCATCGCGGGCGCGTCCATCCAGCTGGCGGGATACGAGCTGCTGAAGGCGTTCGAAGGCCAGGACACGCATGACGCCAGCCTGGACCTGCCGATATTCGACAACGACCAGGATATCCAGCGCCTATGCGCCGCCGCCGAGCCGCATCTGCCGGCCTGCCGCTTGGGCTATTTGATCCGTGGCCATGGCGTCTATGTCTGGGGTCCCGACATGAACACCGCGCTGGCCCGGCTGGAGGGCCTCGAGTTCTTGCTCGCCTGCGAGCTGGAGAAAAGGAAACTGCAATGAGCCGCCTGACCATCTACGCCGACGACGCCCCCGACGCTCCCGTCACCCGCACCGAGGATCCGCAGCAGATCGCCGCCGAGCTGTCGCGCATCGGCGTGCGTTTCGAACGCTGGGACAGTCCGGTCGAGCTCGCGGCCGACGCTGCGCCGGAGGCCGTGCTCTCGGCCTATCGCCCCTATCTCAATGAGCTGATGGGCACGGCCGGCGCCGGTTCGGCCGACGTGATCAGCCTGACGCCCGAGCATCCGCAGGTGGATGCGCTGCGGCAGAAGTTCCTGTCCGAGCACAGCCACACCGAGGACGAGATCCGCTTCTTCGTGCACGGTGCCGGCAACTTCATCATGCATGTCGACGGGCGTATCTGGGACGCGCACTGCACGGCGGGGGATTTGATCTCGGTGCCGGCCAACACGCCGCATTGGTTCGATGCCGGGCCGCAGCCGCGGTTCGTCGCGCTGCGCGTGTTCACGGACCAGTCCGGCTGGGTCCCGCACTACACCGGCCAGACAATCCACGAGCGCTTCCCCGCTTCGTGATTCCACCCGCCGCGATACTGATCGACATCGAGGGCACGACCACCCCGATCCGCTTCGTCCACGACACGCTGTTCCCCTACGCCCGCGCCGGGCTGCCCGGCCTGCTCGCCCGCGCGTACGAGCCGGACATCGCGGCGGCGCTGGCAGAGGTGCCGGGTCCGGATCAGCTCGCGACCTTGCAGGGCTGGATGGACGCCGACGCCAAGGCCACGCCGCTGAAGACGCTGCAAGGCATTCTGTGGCGGGGCGGCTATGCCAGCGGAGACCTGCATGGAGAGCTGTATCCGGACGTGCCGCCTTGCGTGCGACGCTGGGCAGCGGCCGGGCTGCGGCTATGCGTCTATTCGTCCGGGTCGGTCGAGGCGCAGCGCTTGCTGTTCGGCCACTCGGTCGAAGGCGACCTCACCCCGCTGTTCACCGGGTTCTTCGACACCCGCGTCGGCCCCAAGCGTGAGGCTGCAAGCTACGCGACGATCGTCCAGGGCCTGTTTCTGCCCGCGAGCGAGGTGCTGTTCCTATCGGACATCGAGGCCGAGTTGGACGCGGCTGCGGAGGCCCAGCTGCGCACGTGCCAGCTCGTGCGGGCTGCGGATGGCACGGTCGCGTCGAACCGCCACCCGACCGCGCCCGACTTCGCGGCGGTGGCCCGGCAGTTCCATCTTCCAACTGCGAAATAATCATACGGCTGTCATCGAACGATTGTCGTATCGTGGCGTTCCCCCGAACTCGCCGCGTTCCGGCGTGATAAGGGAGAGTTCGATGCCGACATACGATGCCACCATCAAGGCGATCAAGGCGGGCGCCAAGAGCATGACCGTCAACGCTGCCGTGAAGAACATCGAGACCTGGGAGGCCACGCTCGAGAAGGTCGAAGTGACGGGCGTGAAGACGATCGTGAAGGACCTGGAGAGCCTGAAGAAGCATCTGCACAAGGAAGAGATCGACGGCGAGGCCGTGCGCAAGCTGATCGCCAAGCTCGGCAAGGAGACGGTGGCGATCGCCGGCCGGACCGAGGGCAAGCAGGCCGAGAAGGTAAAGGCGCTTGGCGAGGCGTTGGCCGAGGCGTCCGAGGAGAAGGCCGCCTAGCCTTCGACAATGGCCCGCGCCGGGAATCTCGGCGCGGGCAATGTTATAGCCCGTCATTGCGAGCCGAGTTCGGCATGGCAATCCAGGGCGTTGAAAACCGACATTCGTGTGTGCGCCCCTGGATTGCCGCGTCGCGAGTGCTCCTCGCAGTGACGGATCCTATCTTGCGTGCGATGCTGTATCCCGTCGCAATCAGCTTTCGCATAATTGGCGCCGACCTACTTCGCAACACACCTGCCCTTTGCCCATACTCCCCGTTCGCGGCATAAAGCCCCCGACCGCACGGAGACCCCCATGACCCCCGACGCCGCCAACACGCCCGAGCACGCCGGCCTCTCCGCCCAGCGCCTGCATAAGATAGACGGCTGGATGGACCGCCTGATCGACGATGGCAGGCTCGCCGGGCTGTCGGTGCTCGTCAGCCGCCGCGGACGCCTCGCCTACGAGCGCCATGCCGGCCTCGCCGACATCGCCCGCGGCCTGCCGATGGCGGCCGACAGCATCCTGCGCATCTACTCCATGACCAAGCCGCTCACGAGCGTCGCGATCATGATGCTCTATGAGGACGGCCTGTTCCAACTGGACGACCCGATCAGCAACGCGCTGCCCTATTTCAAGCATATGCACGTCTACGCCGGGGAGGGCAGGGAGCCCGTGCCGGCCGAGCGCGAGATCACCTACCGTGACCTGCTGACCCACACCTCCGGCCTCACCTACGGTTTCATGAACGCGACACCGGTCGACGCGATGTATCGCGACCAGGGTGTCGACTTCCAAACTTCCACGAAAACCCTGGGCGAGGTCGTAGAGCACGCGGCCACGCTGCCGCTATTGGCCCAGCCCGGCGCCGCATGGAACTACAGCATCGCCACCGACGTGCTGGGCCACCTGGTCGCCGTCCACTCGGGCCAAAGCTTCGAGCGCTTCCTGCGCGACCGGGTGATCGCCCCGCTCGGCATGACCGACACGGCGTTCCATGTGCCGCCGGATAAAGTCGCCCGCTTCGCCGCCAACTATGCCCGCGGCGAGGACGGCCGCGCCACGCTGCTCGACGACCCCGCCACCAGCCTGTTCGCCGCCCCGCGCGCCATCGCCTCCGGCGGCGGCGGCCTGGTCGGCACCGGCCGCGACTACCTGCGGTTCTGTCGCATGATGCTGAACCGCGGCACCCTCGACGGCGAGCGCCTCCTTGGCCGCAAGACCATCGAGCTGATGACCGCGAACCATCTCGGCGGCGACATGGCCAGCATGGGCCAGGCGCGCTTCAGCGAAAGCAACTACACCGGCATCGGCTTCGGCCTGGGCTTTTCCGTCATGCTCGACCCGGCACAGGCGCAGATCCTGGGTTCGCCCGGCGAGTATGCCTGGGGCGGAGCGGCCAGCACCGGGTTCTGGATCGACCCGGTCGAGGACATGGCGGTCATCATGATGACCCAGCTCACCCCAAGCTCGACCTACCCAATCCGCCGGGAGCTGCGGGTGCTGACCTATCAGGCGATCGTGGACTGAAACTCGGCCACCGGCGGCGCGACGCCCAGGTACTGGTCCATCATCTCCTGCGGCGTCCCGTCGGCCTTGATCCGGCCCTGATCCAGCCACAGCACCCGCGTGCACCATTCGAGGATCACCGGCGTGGAGTGCGACGACAGCACGAGGATGTCGGCGCCGCGCACCATGTCCTCCAGCCGGCCCCGCGCCTTGTCCATGAACGCCGCGTCGCCGGCCAGCAGCCACTCGTCCATCAGCAGCACCTCGGGGCGGATGGCGGTCGCCAGCGCGAAGCCGAGCCGAATCACCATGCCCGAGCTGTAGAACCGCACCGGAAGGTCGAGGAACTCGGCCAACTCGGCGAACTCCTGCACGTCGTCCTCCAGGCGGCGGATCGCCGGGCGCGACAGGCCGTTATACAGGCCGCGCAGGGCGATGTTCTCCCGCCCGGTCAGCTCGGGGTTCATGCCGAGGTTGGGGTCGAGCAGCGCGCCGATGCTGCCGCTGACCCGGACGGAGCCGACCACGGGCTCGTAGATGCCGGCGAGCGTGCGCAACAGAGTCGTCTTGCCCGCGCCGTTGCCGCCGATCAGCCCGAGCCGGTCGCCGCTGTTGAGGCTCAACGACACGCCGCGCAGCGCCTGCACGACCATGCGGTGGTTCTTGTCCTCATGCAGCCGTCCGCTCGCTGCGGCGAACATCGTGCGTTTCAGGCTGCGGCTGTTGCCGTGATAGATCGGGAAGCTGACATGCACGCCCTGGACGTCGATCGCGGCCATGCCGGTCAGACCCAGAACGCGAGGCGGCTGCGTGCGCGGGAGAACAGCGCCCAGGACGCGCCGCACAGCAGGGCGCTCCATGCCAGCGCCGACACCCAAACTTCCCACTGCGTCAAATAGCCCAGCAGCGGCGCGCGCACGATCTCGAGCAAGGTGAAGAATGGATTGAACGGCAGCCAGGCCGCCTGTTGTCCATGCAACAGCTCGGGCTTCCAGATAATCGGGCTGATGTAGAAGGCGATCTGCATGACGCTGCCGACGATCGGTGGAATGTCGCGGAAACGCGCGCAGACGGCGCCGAGCAGGAAACAGACTGCCAGCCCGTCGATCACCCATAGGAGGACGCCGGGAATGGCCGCGAGGGCGGTGCTGCCGGGCCAGACGTCGAAGACGGCATAGACGACTAGGATCACGACGATGTTGTGCGCGACGACGAGCAGATTGCGGATGACGACGCGGATTGCATACAGCGTGAACGGCATGCGCTGCGAGCGGATCATGCCCTCCGCCTGCTGAAAGCAGCCGCATGCGTCGCTGACCAAGGTGCTGAGGAAGCCCCAGAGCACCAGCGAGAGCGCCAGGAACGGCAGGTAGTTGTGCAGCTCCATCTTGAACAGCTGCGAATAGAGTACGCCGAGGGCCGCCACCATGACGCCCGTCGACAGCGTCAGCCAGAACGGGCCGAGCATGGAGCCGCGGTAGCGCAGGCGGATGTCGAACCAGCCGAGGGTGAAGCCCAAGCGCCATAGCGTCAGCCCGCCTTGAACATCCTCGACGGCGAGACGCTGCCGCGCCCCGGCGGAAAGATCTGAGAGCAGCACGAGCGTGGCCGCGCTGCGAGGTTCCATGACTGCGCTCACCGGGGCGCGATAGCCGATCTGGCGCTGCACTGCAAACATCGGCGGGTGCGCTGCCGTCTTGCGTGTGTCCGGCGACCTGGGCCGAATCGCTGCGGCGGCATCCGGCCTATGCTTCATCTCGCCAGATTTTCGTTGCTAACCTACACTAATAAAGCGTAGCTGGTTTAACGCCTTGCCCCGGATTCCTACTCGCTTACCTGAGCGACGGCTGCTAAAGCCGTTGTGCCCCCCGGCCGCTGCCGGCCGTGCCACGACGGAGGCCTATGCATGATGTCTCGCCCCCTCTACGCCGCCTTGATCGCCCGCCTCCGACCTGCCGCCGTCTTGGCCGCAATCGCCGGGCTGTCCGCCTGTTCCAGTACGCCGCAGATCAGCGCGCAGCAGGAAACGACGCAATACTTGACGCATGCCCGCCGGGTCTACACGCCGCCTGGAAACGAGAGCGACCCGTGGGGTCCGTATATCAGCGAGGCCTCCCGCAAATACGACGTGCCGGAGGTATGGATCCGCGAGGTCATGCATCAGGAGTCGGGCGGCCATCTCTATGGACGCGGAGGCGATCTTATTACGTCCGGCGCTGGCGCCATGGGCCTGATGCAGGTCATGCCCGGCACCTACGACGAGCTGAGGGCGCGCTATGCCGAGCTCGGCAGCGACCCGTTCGACCCGCATAACAACATCCTGGCGGGCACGGCCTATATTCGCGAGATGTATGACATCTACGGCTCGCCGGGCTTCCTCGCGGCCTACAACGCCGGACCGGGCCGGCTGGACGACTACCTCACGCGCAGCCGCATCCTGCCGCAGGAGACCCGGCGCTACGTCGCCAACATCGGGCCGCGGATCGCCGGCTCGTTCCCGACGGCGCGTTCGCCGGGCGAGCAATACGCAATGAGCTCCATGCCGATGCAGACCTCGATGGGGGTCCAGACATATTCGCCTGCGCTGGCCGCTGCGCTCAGCCGGGTTCCCGATGCGGCACCGGTCGCGGCGTCCCAGGCCGTGGCAGTGCAAGTGCCGGAGCCGCTGCGGGCCGAGCCGCCGGGCCGCTACATCACCTTGTCGCCGCAGCCGATGGAGGTTGCGCAGCTTCCCGAGACTCCCCGCTTGGAGCCGCAGCCCCGGCCGGATTCGCAGCCAGACTATCCCGTGCCGCCGGCGTTCAGGCCGATGCAGGTCGCCCAGCCGCTGGAGCCGCAGCGCCTGTTGCCGACGCCGCCGCGCTATCAACCGGCGGAGCCTGCCCGGCAGTTTGCAGCCCTTACGCCGGTGTCGCCGCCGCGCTCGTCGGCATTCAGCCTGGTCTCGCGGGCCAATGCGGCGCCGGTCGCCATGCATCACGGCCGCTTCGAGCCCGGTGGTTGGGCGGTCCAGGTCGGCGCGTTCGAGAATGCCAGCCTTGCCTCCGCCGCAACCACAGCTGCCCGGGACACGGCGCGGGACGTTCTGGGCGGCGCGCATCCGGCGGTGTCCAGCGTCCGTCAGCCACGCGGCACGCTGTATCGCGCGCGCCTGGTGGGCCTGTCGCACGACGCGGCCGCGCATGCCTGCGAGCGCCTGGTGCGGACCCGCACGAACTGCATGATCGTCTCACCGGCGGCACAATCCTGAGGCCGGCGGGTTCAAGCCCTGCCTGATCAGGGGATCTTCGTCGTCCCCGCAGCCGCCGCACGCGAGCGCATCGCCTTCTCCAGCACGCCGCTCACGCCCTCGCGGCGATGCAGCTCGGCCCAAACGTCAGCCGGTTCAATGCCGGCTGCGACCCACATGACCAACAGGTGATACAGCACGTCCGCGCTTTCGGAGACGAGCGCGTTCCTGTTGCCAAGCGCCGCCTCGATCAGGCACTCGACCGCCTCCTCGCCGAACTTCTGCGCGACCTTCGCAGTGCCACGGGCCAGCAGCCGAGCGGAGTGGCTGTGCGCCGGATCGGCTGTGCGCCGGTCCATCACCACGGTCCATAGCCGGTCCAGCACCTCGCCGCTGAACTCGGCCGGCACGGCCGGCGCCGCTGCACGGACCTTGGCCTTCGGGGCCGACTTCTTCGCCGCCTTTGCCGCTAGTTTTGCCATTACCCGACCGCAGCCGCCAAAGGTGGCCGCACCGGCAATCCCGCCGCACCCAGCGCAGCCTTTACCTCGGCAACGGTAAACGTGCCAAAATGGAACACCGACGCCGCCAGAAGCCCGCTGGCCCCGGCGTTCGCGCCGTCCACGAAGTGCTGCAGCTTGCCGACCCCGCCCGATGCCACCACCGGCACCCGCACCGCGCCGCATACCGCGCGCAGCAGCTCGAGGTCAAAGCCGCGCCCGGTGCCGTCCCGGTCCATGCTGGTCAACAGGATCTCGCCGGCGCCCAATGTCGCCACCCGCTCGCACCAGCCGACGGCGTCGATCCCGGTGGCGGTGCGTCCGCCATGGGTAAAAACCTCCCAACGGCCGGCCCCGGTCAAGCGGGCGTCGACAGCGACCACGACGCATTGGCTGCCGAACTTCATCGCGGCGTCCTGCACCAGCTCCGGCCGGGCGACGGCGGCTGAGTTCATGCTGCACTTGTCGGCCCCGGCCAGCAGCAGCTTCCGCATGTCGTCGGGCGACCGCACCCCGCCGCCGACGGTCAACGGCAGGAACACGCGCGCCGCGGTACGCGACACGACGTCCAGGATGGTGTCGCGGTTCTCGTGACTTGCGGTGATGTCCAGGAAGGTCAACTCATCCGCCCCGGCGGCATCGTAGACCGCGGCCTGCTCGACGGGGTCGCCGGCATCTCGCAGCGCCACGAAGTTCACGCCCTTGACGACTCGGCCATCCTTGACATCAAGGCAAGGAATTACGCGAAGCTTAAGCATGCATCCATAAACCGGGACCGACGCGCCGGCGCAAGCGCAACCGGCGATGGCAGTGAAAACAGGCTATACAAGTGCGCAGATCGTCGGCTTTACCCAGCAAGCGCCCGGAGCGCCGCAGCCACCCCGACCCGGCCGTCATACAGCGCGCGCCCGACGATAACGCCGGATACGCCCTCCGGCGCCTGCTCGCGCAACGCCTGCAGGTCGGCGACCGACCCCACGCCGCCGCTCGCGATCAATGGCGTCCGCAGCCTCGCGGCAAGCGCGAACGTCTGCTCCAGGTTGAGCCCAGCCAGCATGCCGTCACGGCCGATGTCGGTGTAGATCACGGCATCGACGCCGGCGTCCTCGAACCGGAGCGCCAGTTCCACGGCGGACACAGCCGATGTCTCCGCCCATCCCTCGGTGGCGACGAAGCCGTCCCTCGCGTCGATGCCGACCGCAATCCGGCCGGGAAAGGCGCGGCATGCCTCGTGCACCAGCTCCGGCGTCTTCACCGCGGCGCTGCCCAGGATCACCCGCCGCACCCCCGCATCGAGCCAGCGCTCGACTCCTGCCATCCCGCGGATGCCGCCGCCGAGCTGCACCGGGACCGTCGCCGCGGCCAGGATGGCCTCGACAGCCGGGACATTGACGGAGCGCCCGGCGAACGCGCCGTTCAGGTCGACCACGTGCAGCCATTCGCACCCGGCGTCCTGCCAGGCCCGCGCCTGCGCGGCGGGGTCGTCCGAATAGACCGTGGCGTCGTCCATGGCCCCGCGCCGCAGCCGGACGCAGGCGCCGTCCTTCAGATCGATCGCGGGATAGAGGATCAAGCCTTCGGGTCCCGCTGCAGCAGCTTGACGTAGAAGATGCCGCGTATGGTGCGCCCGCCGACCCTGGCGTAGCACGGGTGCTCGCCCCAGCGATGATAGCCGAGGCCTTCATAGAGCCGGATGGCGGCCTCCTGCGTCTCGCGCACGTCGAGGTTCAGCACTTGGTAGCCGAGCGCCCGGGCACCGTCCTCGACGCGCTGGGTCATGAGCCGGGCGAGGCCATGGCCGCGGGCGTAGGGCGCGATGAAGGCGTGCATCAGCGTCGCCGCGAACGCCTGCGCCTCGTTGTTGCGCGGCGGCCGCACGAGCTGGGCGCTGCCGACGATGATGCCATCGAGCCGGCCGATGAACAGCTCCCGCTCCGGCACCAGCAGCACGCCGCGGAAATAGCTTTCGAGCGCCAGGCGGCCCGGCGACTTGACCCAGC
>CAZZWN010000134.1:0-9678 GCA_964657765.1 uncultured Acetobacteraceae bacterium | reverse complement strand
TTGCGCTTCAACGATGCAAGCGGTTCGCCGCACTCAAGTTGAATTGCTTATGCCGGCCGGCCGAACGTGCCGCCTACGCTGATCCCCACCTCGGTATGTCCCTGGATAATGTTGAACTGCGACGTCGCGTAGGTGCCGAGCAGATTCAGGTAGCCGACCAGCGACTCTCCTCCATACAGCGATAGCTCGCCGCCCGCTGCCGAAGTTTGGTTGAACTGCACCGAGTCGATGAACGAATTGAAGATCAGCTCGCCGTGACTGTCCCAGTTCTTGATCGCAGCGTTGAGCGTGGTGGTCGAGGTGTTGATCGTGCCGCCGCGGAAGTCGAGCGTCTGTGTGCTTGCGGCGTTGAACAGGTCCGCGCCGCCGCCATCGACGACGATGGTGCCGCTTCCGGTGACCTTGCCGGAAAAGACCGCAAAGCTGTGGGCTCCGATGTCGATCAGCCCGTTGTTGTTCAGCGTCCCCGGCCCGGCAAACGTCAAAACAGAGCTCGATGCCGTCACCGTCTGCGGCGAGATGACGCTGATGATGCCGTTCTGGTTGAGCTGGGAATATGGTTGTATGTTGATCGTCAGCGTGTTGCCGCTTCCGGACACCAGCGCGTCGGCCGACGGTATGACGTTGATCTTGCCAAAATTCGTGTCATAGCCCTGCACCGTGATCTCGGCGCTCTGGGGGCCGACCGCGGCGGGCGATGCGACCGTCAGGATAAGGCTTGGTCCGAGGGCGGCGTTGCTTAGGGTCAAGTCCGGTCCGCCGCTCTGTCCGGCGAGCCCTGGACCGCCCAGCGCGACCGTGCGCCCGTTCGGCTCGGCATTGCGAATAATCACCGTTCCCTCGGTGATGCTGCTCGGTATGTCACCATTGGAATAGGTCTGGCTCGGTGTGATGGCGATGCCCGTGGCGCCCGCGGTCACCGTATAATTCGTCGCCGACGTATCATCGAGCTGGAGCAGCCCTACGACCGAACCCTTGTTCGTCAGGACCAGGCGCTCGCCGCTGGCATCGGCGGTGTAGATCGCGGCGTCGAACGTGAGCCCGCCCAGCACAAGGGTGGCGGCGTTGCTGGTGAAATTCGCAATCCTGCCCTGGAACGCACCGAAGTCGTCGACCGTGAGCGTGCCCTTGTCGAGCGAGAAGGTCTGCCCCAGGCCAACGCCGGCCCGCACGTCCAACGTGCTGGAAGCGGCTTCGAGCTCGATCGTGCCAACGCCGCTGATCGCCTCGTTGATGACGGCGCTGCCGCCGGCAAGCGCGATCAGGCCTGCATTGTTCAGGAAGGTGTCGCGCTCCATCAGCAGCGTCGATGCGGCGCCCACCGTCACCGTGCCGTACTGGTTCAGGTAGCCGGAGCCTTTGGTGCCGATGGTGAAAATCGTGTTCACGAGCGCATTGAGATCGCCCACCGCGATCGTGCCGTAGTTGGTGTCGTAGCCCTCGAGGTCCAGCGTCGCTGACAAGCGTACATCCACCGTCATCCCGGGGCCGAATGCCGCGTCTTTGAACTGCAGCGTGGGGTCGGCCTGGCCGCCCAGGAATAGGGTGACGCCGTTCGGCTCGGCGTTGCTGAGGCTGGATGTCCCGGCGTCGATCGTTGCGATGGCATCTATGCCATAAAGCGGTATCCCGGCTGGAGCCCATTGGGTCGGGTCGAGGTAGCTTCCGACGCCGCCGTTCCATTTATATTGGTTATATTGGGCCATTTTGCCTCCCGTTGCGCCAATGCTAATCATTGCAATATAGCAACTATATTCAGGCTGAACTGCATCCGTCAAGCCTGGGCATAAGTCAGTATCGCGCCTGCCGAACGCCAGCAGGCGTCTCGCGTCCGGCAACAGGGCCTAGCGATTGAAACTTCTCAGGCGACACGGCATAAGGCGACGCCTTGATGCCCCCCGCCTTGCAGCACTGGGAGACCGTGATGAGCGACGTCCAAGTCGAGACCCACGAATTCAGCGCCGAGGTCGGCCGCCTGCTCGACCTCGTGGTCCATGCGCTGTACTCGGACCGCGAGATCTTCTTGCGCGAGCTGGTCGCCAACGCCGCCGACGCGACCGACCGGCGCCGGTTCGAAGCCCTGACCAACCCGGCCCTGGCCCTGCCGCCCGACGCCAGCGTCCGCATCGTGCCGGACAAGCCCGCGCGCACCATCCTGATCGCGGATAGCGGCGTCGGCATGGACAAGGAGGAGCTGTCGGCCAATCTCGGCACCATCGCGCGCTCCGGCACCCGCCGCTTCGGGGCGGAGGCGGCGCAAGCCAAGCCAGACGAGAAAATCAGCCTGATCGGCCAGTTCGGCGTCGGCTTCTACTCGGCGTTCATGGTGGCCGAACGGGTCGAGGTCACGAGCCGCCGCGCCGGGTCGGAGCAGGCCTGGACCTGGGCGTCCGACGGGGCCGGCGCCTTCACCCTCACCCCAGCGGCCCGCGGCGAGCCCGGCACCAGCGTCGTACTGCACATGAAGGCGGACGCGGACGAGTTCCTGGAGCCGATCCGGCTCGAGACGATCGTGCGCAAGTGGGCGGACCACATCACCGTGCCGATCACCGTCGCGACCGAGGGCGAGGACCGCCCCGCCAACGCCGGCACCGCGCTGTGGCGCAAGTCGAAAAGCGAGGTTACGCCCGAGCAATATAAGGAATTCTACCAACATCTGGGTCAGTACGACGAGCCATGGGCCACGCTGCATTGGCGGGCGGAGGGCGCGCTTGAGTATTCGGCGCTGCTGTTCGTGCCGGGCTCACGGCCGTTCGAGGCGGTCGATGGGCCGCGTGAGAGCCGTGTGCGGCTGCACGTCCGCCGCATGTTCATCACCGACGAGGCTGGGCTGTTGCCGTCTTGGCTGCGCTTCGTGAAGGGCGTCGTCGATACCGAGGACCTGCCGCTGAACGTGAGCCGGGAGATGTTGCAGGCGACGCCGGTGCTGGCGCGCATACGTAAGGCGGTGACCAACCGTGTGCTGGCCGAACTGAAGACGCGGGCCAAGGACGAGGCGGATTTCGCCAAGCTGTGGGAGAACTTTGGGCCGCTGCTGAAGGAGGGCGTCTGGGAGGACAACGAGCACCGCAAGGAGCTTGCAGCGCTGATGCGGTTCCGGTCGTCCGGCCATGAGGGCTGGACCGGGCTCGACGGCTATGTCGGGCGCATGAAGCCCGAGCAGGAGGCGATCTACATCCTGACCGGCGACGACGCCGACGCGCTCGCGCGGTCGCCGCAGGTGGAGGGCTTCAAGGCACGTGGCGTGGAGGTGCTGCTGCTCACCGACCCCGTCGACACGTTCTGGCCGGAGCGGCTGGCGGACTGGGATGGCAAGCCGATCCGCAGCGTGACGCAGGGCGCCGCCGACCTGTCGAAGCTCCCCGCCGTGGCGGAGCCGGAGGGCGAGGCGGCCGACGTCGAGAAGCTGCTGGCGGCGCTGAAGGCCGCGTTAGGCGATGCCGTGGGCAATGTGCGCGCGACCGACCGGCTCGTGGACAGCGCCGTCGTGCTGGCGGCGCCGGGGTTCGGGCCGGACCTGCAGATGCAGCGGCTGATGCGGCGCCATGGCCAGACCGGCATGGCGATGCCGCCGGTGCTGGAGGTGAACCCGCGCCATCCGCTGATCCGCAACCTGGCGGACCGGGCGGAGAGCGGCGGCGACCTTACGGACGCGGCGCATACCCTGCTCGACCTGGCGCGGGTGCAGGATGGCGACATGCCCGTCGACCCCGCCGCCTTCGCCCGGCGGGTGACGGCGGCGCTGGCGGGTTGAGCCGGACCGCACCCGCCGGCCCGTCAAGTGGCGGGCAGCAACGCCGAGAGATGCGTCGGCAGGCTGTTGCCCGGCAGCGTGGCCAGCGTGCTTGCCGCCGCCGACGCGGGCAGCGCCGGGATGCTGAATGACGCGGTTCCGTTCGCCTTGAGCGCCGCCGTCGCGACAAAATGCCGCGTGCCGACGTCGATCGAGGCCACATACAGGTCGCGCGACCCGGCAGCCGTGCCACCAGCAGCCGCGTGATTGACGAACGCGATCGACGCCGTATGCGGACCCGCCGCGAGCGGCACGACAAACGATAGCCTTTGCGCCTGCCCGAGCGCGTGCGACGCGGTGACGGTCTGCAACCCGCCAAGCTGCTGCCCGTCCAACCGGATGTAGGCTTGCGCGTCGCCCTTCCAGGCGTCCTCGGACACGGTGAACACGAGCGTGGCCTGCACCATGTCGACCGGCGAGGCGAGGCTCAACACCGGATGGACAGCCAATACCGTCGTGCCGGTCTGCCCGACCGTCCCGCGGTTCGCCGGCGCGCTGCCCATGCCGAAGACCTGGTTGCCGTCCATCGTCGCCTTGGCCGGCGTCGCATTCCAGATGGCGACGCCCTTGGGATCGTCGTTCACGATGGTGTTGCCGCGCACGACCAGCGCCGAGTTCGGATTGAGATTGCCCTCCTCGCCGAACGCGATGATGACCGGATTGGGGGCGTTGACGCCTTTCTGGATGACGTTGCCCTGGATCAGCGCGTTGCCGCCCTGCGGCAGGTCGATCGCATAGCTGGCATTGCCGAAATTGTCCTGGATGCGCGACCCGGTGATGGTCGTATTCAGCGCACGGCTCTTGATCTCGTGGCCGATCACGGCGTCATGGAAATAGCTGTCCTGGATCGTGAGTTGCTTGATGACGCCCACGTAGATGTTGTGCGTCAGGCCGTTGCCATTTCCATTATGCGCGAACTCTGAATTCTTGACGGTGATGGTGCCGTTCGCGCTGGCAGCGCCCAGCAGGCCATTCTCGTTGTCATGGAAATACGAGTTGGTGATAGTCAGGTTGCCGGCCTCGTAGCGGATGCCGGCGCCGTTCTTGTCGGCCACCTTCGCGCCCGAGAACTCGAAATGGTCGATCGTCACATCGTTGTCGGTGGTGAGGATCGCCTTCCCGTTCGGCGGCGCGACCGTCGCGACCATCGTGACCATGCCGCCGATGCCCTGGAGCGTGATCTTGTGGGTGATCGTTGCGAAATCGTTGACGTAGGTCCCAGCCTGGACCGCGATCACGTCGCCGTCGTGCGACGCTGCGATGGCGTCCGCGATGTGCTGGAATGCCTGGTGGATGCCCACCGTGAGTGTTGCCAAAGCTTTGATCCCTGTTCATGGCCAGCGGCGCTGCGCCTTGAACAGGGCTTAGACGTTCAATGCTTAATTTTGGATTAAGGTGATTTTTGCGGCAGAGCGATGCCGGCCAGCGCCTCCCAGACCCGGATGACGAAGGCGTCGTCGCGCCCGCCATGGCCGCCGGCCGCCGCAGCCAGAAAAAGCTGGTGCGCCGCGGATGCCATCGGCAGCGGAAAGGTCAGCGCCCGCGCCTGGTCCAGCACGATCCCGAGGTCTTTCACGAAGATGTTCACCGACGACAGCGGCGTGTCGTCGGCCTCAAGGATATGCGGCACCCGGTTCTGCCACATCCAGGAGCTGCCGGCGGACGAGCTGATGACCTCGAACAGGGTGCGCGGGTCGGCGCCGGCGCGTATGCCCAGCGCCATCGCCTCGGCGGCCACCGCGATATGCACGCCGGCCAGCAGTTGGTTGACCATCTTGACCGTGCTGCCGACGCCGGGCTCATCGCCGAGGCGCCAGACCTTGGACGCCATGGCCTCCAGCACCGGGGCCGCACGCTCGAAGGCGGCCGGACTGCCGCTGCCCATCACCGTCATGCTGCCGCCCCGAGCGCCGATTGCCCCGCCGGAGACGGGCACATCGAGGAACAACCGGCCAGATTCAGTGACGCGCGCCGCCATTGCGCGGGCGGCCTCGGGCGCCACGGTGGCGCAGCACAGCACGACGCCGCCATCGATGACGTGCGACAGCCCGCCCGCCTCGCCAAATAGCGCCTGTTCAGCCTGCACGGCATTCAGGACAAAGACGACCAGCGCGTCCAGGTCCCGGGGCAGCTCGGCCGGAGTCCCGACGCAGGAACCGCCGGCGGCCTCCAGCTCCGCCCAAGCCTCCGGCCGGATCTCGCACCCCGCGACCTCGTGCCCGGCCTTCGCCAGGTTGAGCGCCGCACCCATGCCCATTGAGCCCAACCCGATGACCGCGACCTTCATGCATGCCTCCCCGTTCAATCCCCGGAGCATGCATGATCAGCGGACGCTGCGGAACCGCTCCACGGCGGAGACCAACGCCCGGCGCACCCCGGGCTCCAGCGCCGAGTGCCCGGCGTCGGGAATGACCGTCAGCCGCGCGGACGGCCAGGCGGCGGCGAGCTCGAATGCGGTGCGCGCCGGGCAAACCATGTCGTAGCGGCCCTGGACGATTTCAGCCGGCAGATGGCCGATCCGGTCCATGCCGCCCAGCAGCCCGCCCTCCGGCAGGAACAGGTCATGGGCGAAATAAAACGCCTCGATGCGCGCGAGCCCGAGCGCCGTGCGGTCCTGCGCGAACGAGGCGACCGTGTCGGGGCTGGGCAACAGGGTGCTGCATGAGCCCTCGTAGACCGACCAGGCGCGGGCGGCCGCCATGTGGACGGACGGATCCGGGTCCACCAGCCGGCGCAGGTAGGCCCCAAGCACGTCATGGCGCTCGTTCGGTGGCAGGTGGCCCACGAAGGCGGCGTGCGCGTCGGGGAATACCGCGCCGAGCCCGTGCAGGAACCAGTCGACCTCGGTACGCCGCCCCAGGAACACCCCGCGCAGCACAAGGCCGCGCACGCGGTTCGGATAGGCCTGCGCGTAGGCCAGCGCGAGCGTGGAGCCCCAGGATCCGCCGAACAGCAGCCAGCGCTCGATGCCGAGGTGGCGGCGCAGGGTCTCGATATCGGCGACCAGATCGGGCGTGGTGTTGTGTGCGAGGCTGCCCAACGGCCGCGACCGCCCGGCGCCGCGTTGGTCGAAGATCACCACGCGCCAGAAATGCGGGTCGAAGAAGCGGCGATGCACCGCGCCGGCGCCGGCGCCGGGTCCGCCATGCAGGAACAGCACCGGCTGGCCGTGGGTCGCGCCAACCTGCTCCCAATACATCACGTGGCCGCCCGATAACGGCATATAGCCGGTCTCGAACGGTCCGATCTCGGGAAACAAGTCTCCGCGGGGCATCGGGCCAATCTACACCGAAGCGCGCGGTGGCGGAACATGCTGGGAGCAGGTAAATGGGTCCTATGATCACGGATGCGTATCGCGGATGGGTGGCGCTGGGGGCGCTTGCCGGCTTGCTGGCGGTGGCGGCGGCGGCCGGGGCGGCGCATTTGGCGGTCGACGCCGGCGAGGTCCGGGCCGTGGGCGCGGCCGTGCAGATGCAGGGGTGGCACGCGCTGGCGCTGGTGGGATGCGGAATTTGGGGCGCGCGCGGCGGCCGCCTGGTGCATGCGGCGGGGGCGGCGTTCGCGGTCGGTGCGCTGCTGTTCTGCGGCACGGTGTATGCCGGCGCGCTGGGCGGGCCGCATCTCGGCGTGCTGGCCCCGGTCGGCGGCACCCTGCTGATGCTGGGCTGGCTGCTATTGGGCCTATCCGCGATCCGCCCCGCGACCCAGCATTGACCTCGCCGCCGGTCGCCAGCGCCTATCTCGCGGCCGAGGACCTGGAGCGGCCGCTGGCGGAGGAGCTGGCGCGGGCCGGCGTGGCCATATCCGGCTGGCACGGCCGCCTGGCGCTGTCGCCGGACCCGCCCTACCCCAGCGTTTGGGCGCTCGATGTCTGGACCGCCCCGGCTGAGCACGCCGTCCCGTCGGTCAAGGCCGCCGCCGACGTGCTGCGCGGCCAGCAGCGCAACTGGTCCGCCTACGCCGCGGGGCACCACCGCCGCATGGCGCTGATCGAGGGCCATCTACCGCCGGTCCGCGCCCGTGCTCTGCGGTTCCCAGAACCCGCGCCCACGTCGCATCTCGGCGCCTGGACACTGCTGGACCACGGCCGGCTGCTGGCCAGTCCGACGAAATCCAGCCCGTTTCCGCTTGGGGAATGCCGGTTCGAGGAGGACCATATCGGCCCGCCCAGCCGCGCCTACCTCAAATTATGGGAGGCGCTGACGCGATTTGGCTGTCATCCAAGCCCGGGCGACCGCTGCATCGACCTCGGTGCTTCGCCGGGCGGCTGGACCTGGGTGCTGGCCAGCCTGGGTGCGTCGGTGCGTGCGGTGGACAAGGCGCCGCTCGACCCGCGCATCGCGGCGATGCCCGGCGTCGAGCAGGTGATCGATAGTGCCTTTGCAATGTTGCCCGAACAAGTCGATTGGCTCGTTTGCGACGTGATCGCCTATCCGGCCCGGCTGCTGTCGTTGGTAGAACGCTGGATGGCGGACGGCGGGGCGCGGCGCATCGTCTGCACGGTAAAATTCCAGGGCGCAACCGACTACAGCGCAGCGGACGCTTTCTCGGCCTTACCGGGGGCAAGCATCTTGCACCTATTTCACAACAAGCACGAACTCACGCTGCTATGGTTGCGGCCGCTTCCCTAGTCTTTGCCCGTCTTCTGCACCGCCGTCTCGCTCGCTATGCGATCGTCGTTTGCCCGGCCCGCGACCTTGGCCGCCTCTTTCATTCCCTTTGGAATTCCATTCGGGGTGTCCCCTGTGGGATTGTGATCGGGGCTTGCGCCCTCGGTCGGTGGATCGTCGGTCTGTATCTTTGGCTGATTCATGCGCGATGAACGCCATCACACCCGGACGGTTGCGTCAGCCAAGCGCCTGCGTCACCGCGTCGCACACGCGCTCGGCGTCGGCGAGCGACAGGTCCGGGTGGATCGGCAAGGCCAGGATGCGGCGCGAAAGCTCGTCCGACACCGGCAATGCCGCGCCGTCATGGTGGGCCGCGTAGGCCGGCTGCCGATGCAGCGGCCGCGGGTAGTAGATCGCGGTCGGCACGCCGGCGTCCCTCAAGCTGGCCTGCAGGCGGGCGCGAACCAACTCGTCCGGCAGCAGCACGGCGTAAATCGCCCAAGAGCTCGCACTGTCCGGCACCCGCGCCGGGATTACGACCGCGTTGCCCAGCCGGTGGTCATAGACCTGCGCAATGCGTTCGCGGGTGGCCAGCTCCTCGTCGAACACGTCGAGCTTCGCCAGCAGCACCGCCGCCTGCATCGTATCCAGCCGGCCGTTCATCCCAGTTCGCAGCACCTCATAGCGCGTCGTGCCCTCGCCGTGGCTGCGCAGGCTGCGATACAGCGCGGCGCGGTCGTCGTCGTCGGTGAACAGCGCGCCGCCGTCGCCATACGCGCCCAGCGGCTTGCTCGGGAAAAAGCTGGTGGCGGTCGCCTGCGCCTGGGTGCCGAGCCGCGCGCCATGCAGGACGGCGCCAAAGCTCTGGGCGCAGTCGTCGAGGGTGAACAGGCCCTCCGCCTCGGCAATGCGATTCAGCGCCGGCCAGTCGGCAGGCTGCCCGAACAAGTCCACGCCCACGAGCGCACGCGGGCGCAGCCGGCCAGCGGCACGCACCTCGGCGATGCGAGCGGCAAGATGCGCCGGGTCGATCTGGAACGTCCGGGGATCGACGTCCACGAAGACCGGTGTCGCACGCAGCACCAAGGGCACCTCGGCGGTGGCGGTGTAGGTGAACGCCGGCAGGAACACGGCGTCGCCGGGCCCGATGCCCTCGGCCATCATGGCGATCTGCAGCGCATCGGTGCCGGAGCTGACGCCGACGCAGTGCCGCGCGCCGCAATAGGCCGCGAGCCGGCCCTCCAGCTCCGCGACCTCCGGCCCCATCACGAACTG
>CAZZWN010000133.1:0-9778 GCA_964657765.1 uncultured Acetobacteraceae bacterium | reverse complement strand
CGGCTGCTCGACGGCCGGCTCGACCTGCTGGTGGGCCGTGCCAACGCGACGGGGGAGTTCGCGCGGTCGACGTACGGCTGCCGCTTCCAGAACGTGGCGGACCGCCCATTCGAGCTGACCCAGGCGGTCGGCGGCTTCCCTGGCTTTCCCTACGTCAACTGGGGCGGGCGGGTCAGCTATAGCCCCACGCCCGCCACCTACGTGAAGGCCGGCGCGTTCGAGACGAACTCAGCGCGCAACACCAATTCCGGGTTCGACTGGGCCGGCCCGGCGACCAGATCGGCCTGCTCGGCACCTACATCCCGCTGTCGAACAAGGAGGACGGCTTCCTGAACGCCTTGCTGCAACGGGCCCGCAGCCCGACCCTCGTCTCGCGCAGCCAGTTCGTGTTTGAGGCAAACTACAATTACCGCGTGGTCGAGGGCGTGTTCCTGGCGGGCAGCCTGCAGTACCTCGTGAACCCCGACCAGATCAGCCAGCAGAGCGCGACCCGTGCGCCGCGGGACGCCCTGGTCGTCGGGCTTAAGCTTGCGTTGAACGTGAACGAGCTGCTGGGCTTGCCGGCCGTGTCGGCCTTCCGCTAGGCACGAGGGCTGCTGGACCGTCCCGTCCCCATAAACGTCTCGAGGAGCCTGTATGACCACCGTTCCAATCCGATACGCCACGGCCGTTTTCATGGCGTTCGTCCCCGCAGCGGTGGCACAGACGCCGCTCGCGCCGCGGGACGTGCCGGCGCGCGCCCTGCCGGTGCCCGGCGACGTCAGCCCCGAACTGCAGACGCTCATCGCGCAGCCATTGCGGCAGAACTGGGACAAGCCGCCAACGACTCCCGAGGGCTGGCGGACGCTCGCCAACACCGGTGCCGCGACCTTGGCCCAGTCCGTGCCGGGCATGCTCGAACGGCTGCACGTGAAGGTCGAGGCCACGACCATGGACGGCGTCAAGGTGTTCGTCTTGACGCCCGAGAGTATCCCGCCCGTGAACCAGAACCGCCTCCTCGTCCACGTGCACGGCGGCTGCTATGTGCTGAATCCCGGCGAGGCTGCGCTGCCCGAGGCGGTGCTCATGGCCGGGTTCGGGCATTTCAAGGTGATTGCAGTGGACTACCGCATGCCGCCCGACGCCTATTTTCCGGCGGCACTTGACGACGCCATGACGGTTTGGAAGGCGGCGCTGAGGCAGGCGGACCCGAAGAACATGGCGATCTTTGGCGGCTCGGCGGGTGGCGCGTTGACGCTTGAGATGGTGCTGCGGGCGAAGCAGGAGGGCTTGCCGCTGCCGGCGGCGATTGCGCCGGGCACGCCGATGGCGGACGTGACCAAGGTCGGCGATTCGTTCCAGACCAACAAGCTGGTGGACAACGTGCTTGTGTCGCCCGACGGGTTCTGCGACGCCGCCGCTGCGTTTTATGCGCAGGGGCATGACCTCAAGGATCCGCTGCTGTCGCCGATCTATGGCGACATGCATGGTTTTCCGCCGGCGATCCTGACGACGGGGACGCGCGACCTGTTGCTGAGCAACACGGTGCGCACGCACCGCAAGCTGCGCGAGGCGGGGGTGGAGGCGAGCCTGCAGGTGTATGAGGGGCAGTCGCACGCGCAATTCTACCGCGATGATCGCACTCCGGAGACGAAAGAGGCGTTCGAGGAGATCGCTGGGTTCTTCGACAGCCATTTGGGCCGGTGATTAGGCGGCGCGCCACCGTCGATCTAGGAGCCGAGTGACCTTGCGATGGGGCAGCGTTCCGGTCCAGATACAACCCAGCCTGGGATTGCATCATAATCAGTTGATTGCTCTGACCAACATCATGACGAGGACGTCGGTCCGCTCGCTGGCCCGACGTGCCGGGCATCCAGCCCTCGCCGTGCGCCCGCTCACGGGCATTAACTCCGGCGTTGGTGCTCGCCGCTTCGCTCGCTGCGTTCCGGTTCGAGCCCCGCGTCGCCTATTCGTCGGCGGTCGCCTTCGCCTCGTGCTTGGCCGCCCGCGCCGCCGCCTCGCCGGCCGCCTCGGCTTTCCGATCGGCGACCTGCTGGGTATGCTGGCGGTGCAGGTCCATTGCCTCCATGGCGTGCCGGTTCGCCACGGCCTCGGCTTCGGCTGCAGTCGTTGCGAGGTGCTCGGCCTTCTCGAAGTTGCCAGACCCAACGTGCTTGGCTGCCTCGTGGTGCATCTTTGCTGCCGCCTCGAACTGGTGCGCGGCATCCTCGTGATGCTTGGCCGCAGACGCCTTGATATCGTCCATCGTGATTTCTCCTGAGTGGCGGAGCAGGCGCCGACGGCTCTGCTCCGATTCTGCGCCAACATAGCAAACAGTTTTTCGATTGCCCATGCCGGCAGAGTGAACCCGTATTTGGGCCGGCCTCCCATCAAGGCCCCTTCCGCGCCGTGCCTTGGAATTGGGGGAACGACGATCGGCACTCGCACGTGCTGCCGGGTTGACCCACTGACGACTGCGCCGAACTCCTCCTTCCCGGGGCCTTTCACCTCGATGTTGGTTCAGGAACGCAGTTCGGCAGTCTGCCGTCGGGCGTGTAGACGCCCGGTTCGGCCTCATTCAGCCCGGGTGCTTGGGTCCGGCACCTGACGCGCCAGAGCGCGTCAGGCCGTCTTATCCCCCCCAACCCCCAGAGCCGCCTGAGCTGCCGCCAGCCGCGCCACCGGCACTCGATACGGACTGCACGACACGTAATCCAGCCCGACTTCCTCGCAGAACGCGATGCTGGCCGGGTCGCCGCCGTGCTCGCCGCAGATGCCCATCTTGAGGTCGTTCTTCGTCGCGCGCCCCTTCTCGGCCGCCAAACGCACCATGGCCCCAACGCCCTCCACGTCGATCGACACGAAGGGGTCCTTTGGCAGAATCCCCGCGTCCACATAGGCCGGCAGGAACCGCCCGGCGTCGTCACGCGACAACCCAAACACCGTCTGCGTCAAATCGTTGGTGCCAAAGCTGAAGAAATCCGCAATCTCGGCGATCTTGTCCGCCACAATGGCCGCCCGCGGCAGCTCGATCATCGTGCCGACCAAGTATTCAATCGTCTGTCCCTGCTCCTTGAACACCGCCGCCGCGACGCCGTCCACCTGGGCGCGGGTGATCTCCAATTCGCGCCGCATGCCGACCAGCGGGATCATGATTTCCGGCACCGGCGCCAGCCCGGTCTCCCGCGCCGCTGCAATCGCGCCCTCGAAAATGGCGCGGGCCTGCATCTCGTAGATTTCGGGATAGCTGATGCCCAAGCGGCAGCCGCGGTGGCCAAGCATCGGGTTGGCCTCCGAAAGCTCGGCCGCGCGGCGGCGCACCTGGTCCATGTCCATGCCAATCGCCTTCGCGACCTCCGCCAGCTCGCTTTCCTGATGCGGCAGGAACTCGTGCAGCGGCGGGTCCAGCAGCCGGATCGTGACCGGCAGCCCGGCCATGATGCGGAATAGCTTGACGAAATCCTCGCGCTGGAACGGCAGCAGCCGGGCCAGCGCCGCCCGGCGCCCGGCCTCGTCGGTCGACATGATCATCTGCCGCACCGCGCCGATCCGCTCGGGGTCGAAGAACATGTGCTCGGTCCGGCACAGGCCGATGCCCTCGGCGCCGAAATTACGCGCGGTCTCGGCATCGAGCGGCGTCTCGGCGTTGGTGCGGATCTTCATCCGGCGCACCTCGTCGGCCCAACCCATCAAGGTCGCGAAATCGCCGGACATGACGGGCTCGATCATCGCCACGGCGCCCACGAACACCTCGCCCGTCGCGCCATCGAGGGTGATGATCTCGCCCTCGCGTATGGTCTGGCCGTTGGCCGACAGGGTCTGCGCGCCATAGTCCACGCTGATGCCGCCGGCGCCGGCCACGCAGGGCCGCCCCATGCCGCGCGCCACGACGGCAGCGTGGCTCGTCATGCCGCCGCGCGTCGTCAGGATGCCGCGGGCGGCATGCATGCCGTGGATGTCCTCGGGGCTGGTCTCGATGCGGATCAATACGACCGCCTCGCCCTTGGCGGCGCGCATCTCGGCCTCGTCGGCGCTGAACACCGCTGCGCCGGACGCTGCGCCGGGGCTTGCGGGCAGGCCCTTGCTGAACAGCGAGCGCTTGGCCTTCGGGTCGAGCGTCGGGTGCAGCAGCTGGTCGAGCGAGGCCGGATTGACCCGCTTCACCGCCTCGTTGCGGTCGATCAGCCCGGCTTCCGCCATCTCGACCGCGATGCGCAGGCTGGCGGCGGCGGTGCGCTTGCCGCTGCGGGTCTGCAGCATATACAGCTTGTTCTGCTGCACCGTGAACTCGATGTCCTGCATGTCGGCATAGTGCCGTTCCAGCGTCTCGCGCACCCGCACCAGGTCTGCGTAGGCGCTGGGCAACGCCTGCTCCATGCTGACCTCGCCGGGGTGGGCGCGCAGGCTCGACAGCGGCTGCGGCGTGCGGATACCGGCGACGACATCCTCGCCCTGGGCGTTCACCAGGAACTCGCCGTAGAAGATGTTCTCCCCGGTGCTGGGGTCGCGGGTGAAGCACACGCCGGTGGCGCAGTCGTTGCCCATGTTGCCGAACACCATCGCTTGGACGTTCACGGCGGTGCCCCAGGTAGCGGGGATGTCGTGCAGCCGGCGGTAGGTGTTGGCGCGCGGGTTCATCCAGCTGCCGAACACCGCGCCGATCGCGCCCCAAAGCTGTTCGTGCGGGTCCATCGGGAACGGCGCGCCGCGCTCGGCGTGGACCATCTCCTTGTATTCGACGACGACGCGCTGCCAGTCCTCGGGGGTCAATGCCGTGTCCTCGACGACGCCGGCGTCGATCTTCGCCGTCTCGATGATCTCCTCAAAGCGGTGGTGGTCGACGCCCAGCACGACGGACCCGTACATCTGGATGAACCGGCGATAGCTGTCCCAGGCGAAACGCGGGTCGCCGGACGCCGCCTCGAGCCCGCGCACCGTCTCGTCGTTGAGGCCGAGGTTCAGCACCGTGTCCATCATGCCCGGCATCGACACCCGCGCCCCGCTGCGGACCGAAACCAGCAGCGGCTTGGCCGGGTCGCCGAAGCTGAGCCCCACCGCGGCTTCGACGAGTCCCAGCGCGTCCCGCACCTGCTGCTGCAGCTCCGGCGGATATTTCCGGCCGTTGTCGTAATAGGCCGTGCACAATTCGGTCGTGATGGTGAAGCCCGGCGGCACCGGCAGATCGATGCTGGCCATTTCCGCCAGGTTCGCGCCCTTGCCGCCCAAGAGGTTGCGCATGTCTGCGCGGCCCTCGTTGTGCCCGGCGCCGAAGCTGTAAACCCATTTAGTCATGTTTTTTCCAGGCCTTCGATACGAGAGAAGTCGGCGGCGCGGCCCATGGCAGCGCCGACGCGGGCGAGCAGGCGCAGGCGGTTCCGGCGCAGCGCCGGGTCGGGCGCGTTGACGGTCACCTGATCGAAAAAGGCGTCGAGCGGCGAACGGAGCGCGGCCAGGGCGTGCATCGCGTGAACGTAACGCTCGGCGTCGATGCTGTCCTGAACCAAAGGCTCTGCAACGTCCAGTGCGGCGGCGAGCGCCTGTTCCTCCGGCTGGGATAGCGCGTCCGGGTCGATGGCGCCAGAGTGCGGGCCGTCACGCTTGTCCTCGATGCGCAGGATGTTGGCGGCGCGGCGGCTGGCGGCGAGCAGGTCGGCCCCGTCGGGGGTGGACAGAAAGGCCGCAACCGCATCGGTGCGGGCCAGCAGGCGCACGATGTCGTCATCCGCCCCGGCGGCGAACACGGCCGACAGCACGTCGTGTCGGGCGCCCTCGGCCCGGAGCTGCACGCGCAGGCGTTCGGCGAGGAAGGCCAGCAACGCGTCGACCGGCACCGGCGCCGGCAGCCCATCGCCGGCCGCCTCGAACACCCGCGCCAACCGCAGCCGCAACCCATTCTCACGCACCAAGCGAATGATCCCAAGTGCGGCGCGGCGCAGCGCGTAGGGGTCGCCCGATCCGGTCGGCGCCTCGCCCACTGCGAAGAAGCCGGCGAGCTGGTCGATCTTATCGGCCAGTGCGAGCGAGATCGCGACGGGTTCGGCTGGCGCCGGGTCGCCGGGTCCTTTTGGCGAATAATGCTCGCGCACGGCGTTGGCGACGCTTGGGTCCTCATGGTCGTGTCGGGCATAGTAGCCGCCCATCACGCCCTGCAGTTCCGGGAATTCGGCCACCATGCCCGTCGTGAGGTCCGCCTTGGCCAGCAGGGCGGCGCGGCCGGCCAGCACCGGGTCGGCGCCGATCATCGGAGCGATAGCCTGCGCCAGGCGCCGCAGCCGCTCGACGCGCGCGCCTTGGCTGCCGAGCTTGGCATGGAACGTCATGCCGTCCAGCGCCGCCACCCGGTCGGCAAGCGGGGTGCGGCGGTCGAGGTCCCAGAAATAGCGGGCGTCGCTGAACCGCGCGCGCAGCACGCGTTCGTTGCCGGCGATGATCGCGGCGCCCCCGTCCGTCGCCGCGATATTGGCGGCGAATGCGAAGCGCGCGGCGGGCGAGCCGTCGGTGTGGCGCAGGGCAAAATAGCGCTGGTTGATGCGCATGCTCACCTGCATGACTTCGGGCGGCAGGTCCATGTAGGCAGCGTCGATGCGGCCCAGCAGCGGCACCGGCCATTCCACCAGCCCGGCCACCTCGTCGAGCAGGCCGTCGTCCGGCACGACCTGCAGGCCCTCGGCGGCGGCAAGGCTGGCGATCCCCTCGGCGATCAGGCGGCGGCGCTCGCTGGCGGCGGGGATCACGCGCCGGGCGTGCAGGCCGCGGCACCACTCGGCGAGGGTCGACACAGCGAACGGGCCGGGCGCATGGAAGCGGTGGCCCTCGGTCATGTTGCCGGACATCAGGCCATGGCCTTCATCCGCGCCATCGGCCAGCGCGAAGGGCACTACGCGTCCGTCGAGCAGGCACACGATGCGGCGCAGCGGGCGCACCCAGGTGAATGCGCTGCCGTCGCCCCAGCGCATCGACTTCGGCCATGGGAACCGGCGCAACAACGGCGGCATGGCGGAGGCGATCAGCGCCGCGGCCGGGGTGGCCGGGCTAGCAATGGTCAGGACCCAGTGCGCGCCGTCCTGCACCAACTGGTCGCGCGCGGCGCCGTGCTTGCGCAGGAAGCCGGCGAGCGCCTGTTCTGGCGCATTGGCGCGCGGGCCGCGTTCGACGCTGCTGCTTGCCGGCACCTCGGCCCGCATTGTCGCGGCCAGGGCGATGCGGCGCGGGCCATGGAAGGTTTCCACGCCTTCGGGGGCGAGCGGAGCCAACGCTTCGGTCAGCAGGCGCGCGAGGTCGTCCGCCGCCCGCGCCTGCATGCGCGCGGGGATTTCCTCGCTGAACAGTTCGAGCAGCAGATCGGGCATCACGCCAGCGCGGAGACGATGTCGGTCTGGCTGAAATCGTTGCCCTTGAACAGCAAGGGCTCGCCTGTCTGCTTGGCCAACGCGTAGGAGAAGCAGTCGCCGAAGTTGAGCCGGGCGGGGTGATGGCCTCTGTTGTAGGTCAAGTGCGCGTCGCGAGCATCTCGTGCGAGATCCTGATCGACAGCTACGATTTGCATATCAAGGATGGCGAGAAGCTCCGTGAGACGACCCTGCGACGCTTTGCCCGATCTCAAGTTGTCGACAACGAGATGCGTCTCGAACCATGTCGCTGCACTGATCTTGAGTGAAGTAGCTTCACCAAAAGCACGAAGCATGGTTTCGCCAGCCGGTTCGTCTAATATGATCGAAATCAAGGCCGAACTGTCCACGATCACTCTGAACGATCCAGAGGAGTTGGGGATGCGATGCCGTCATCGTACAGATAATCGTAAAGGTAATTGTGGTCCGATGACGGCAACGGGTGCTTCAAATTCTGTCGTATGTCCGCCGCAATGGCCCGAATCTGTGCAATATCTTCCTCGGTCAGCCGCTTTCGATCCTTCTCCTCACCGTGCGCCTTGCGACCGCGCTCCAATGCCTCCCGTAGTGCAGTGGTCACCACAGACTCGATGCTCTCTCCCCGCAGGCTCGCAAGCTCTGCAGCCAATCTATAAGCCTCATCGCTGTCGATCTTTAGCTCTGCACCCATTACGTCAGGATAATCCGCCGCTCAGGCAGAAACAACCGCCGCTTCCCCGGCCAGCCAGCCCTCGCAGCAGCCGCGCGCCAGCGTCCGCACCCGGCCGATATACGCAGCCCGCTCCGTCACCGAAATCACCCCGCGCGCATCCAGCAGGTTGAACAGATGGCTCGCCTTGATGCACTGGTCATACGCCGGCAACGCCAGCGCCGCCTGCAGCAACGACGCGCATTCCGCCTCGGCATCCGCAAAATGCCGCGCCAGCATCGCCGTGTCGGCGCGCTCGAAGCCATAAGCGCTGTATTCCCGCTCGCTGCGCAGGAACACGTCGCCATAGCTCACCCCGGCGCCGTTGAAATCGAGGTCGTACACATTCTCGACCCCCTGCACATACATCGCCAACCGCTCCAGCCCATAGGTGAACTCGGCGCTGGGGCTCGCGACGGAAATACCGCCGACCTGCTGGAAATAGGTGAACTGCGTCACCTCCATGCCATCGCACCACACCTCCCACCCCAGGCCCCATGCGCCGAGCGTCGGGCTTTCCCAGTCGTCCTCGACGAAGCGGATGTCGTGCAGCAGCGGGTCGATGCCGATCGCGCGGTAGCTGTCGAGCAGCAGGTCCTGGCAATCGGCCGGGCTGGGCTTCAGGATCGCCTGGTATTGGTAGTAGTGCCCCAGCCGGTTCGGGTTCTGCCCGTAGCGCCCGTCGGTCGGACGCCGGCTCGGCTGCACATACGCCGCGCGCCAGGGCCGCGGTCCCAGCGCACGGAGCGTGGTGGCCGGGTGGAAGGTGCCGGCGCCCATCTCGACATCGTAGGGCTGCAGGATCACGCAACCCTGCTGCGCCCAGAACGCATGCAGCCGTAGGATCAGCTCCTGGAAGCTCGGTGCCCGTTGTGATGCGGTCATGGTCCTCGGTTTTGTGCGTGGGGCGCACAACATAGGCCACCCGGCGAGGGCGTGGAAGATGCAGCCTTATGACGCCATTCTGCGTTAGGATCGCGCATGACCGATCCAATTCAGCATGTCCTGACCACGACCCGGCGCATCGCCGTCGTCGGCGCGTCCGCCAATCCGCACCGCGCGAGCAACGAGATCATGGGTTTCCTCGTCGCCCGCGGCTTCGACGTCGTGGGCGTGAACCCTGGCCTGGCGGGCCAGACCCTGCATGGTCGCCCAGTCGTCGCCACCCTGGATGATGCCAAGCCGCTCGATATGGTCGACGTGTTCCGCGCCTCGGACCAGGTTGGGCCGATCATGGCGGATGCCATCCGGCTCGGCGCCCGCACTGTCTGGCTGCAGCTTGGGGTGATGGACGCGGAGGCTGCCGCAACCGGCAGGGCGGCCGGGTTGCAGGTGGTCGAGAATCGGTGCCCATCGATTGAGTGGCGCCGCCTGCGCCTGCCCACTTGAACCAGGGTTCGGCCTATGCCAACTCGCTCAATGCAATAAACCGGGGGACGCACCCATGACGAACGAAGAACGCGACCTTATCGCCCGATTCATCGCCAGAGTCGCCGGAGCGCCACAGGGCGGTGCGTTCCTGGGCAGCCCCGGCGGCCCAAGCGGCAGCGTGCCGCAGTCGCAACCGGCGCTGCCGCCGCTCGACCGCGATGCCGACGCCTTCATCGCCCAGCAATTCCAGCAGTATCCCGAGGCGCGGTATCGCATCACCCAAACCGCGCTGGTGCAGGAGGCGGCGTTCGCCGAGGCGCAGAACCGCATTCGCCGGCTCGAGTGGGAGCTG
>CAZZWN010000132.1:0-9900 GCA_964657765.1 uncultured Acetobacteraceae bacterium | reverse complement strand
CGGCAGCGCGGCGCGAACAGGCAGCCGTCCGGACGGTCGTCGGCGCCGGGCACGACGCCGGGGATGGTGGGCAGGCGCGGCTTGCCCTCGGCGCGCTCCGGCAGCGCGTCCAGCAGCGCCGCCGTATACGGATGCCGCGGATAGGCGAACAGCGCCGCCGCCGGCTGCTCCTCCATGACCTGGCCGGCATACATCACCTGGACGCGCTGCGCCGTCTCGGCCACCACGCCCATGTCGTGGGTGATCAGCACCAAGCCCATGCCGCGCTCGCGCTGCAGCCCGACCAGCAGGTCCAGCACGCCCTTCTGCACCGTCACGTCCAGCGCCGTAGTGGGCTCGTCGGCGATCAGCAGCGCCGGGTTGCAGGCGATGGCCATGGCGATCATCGCCCGTTGGTTCAGCCCGCCGGAGAGCTGGTGCGGGAAGGCGCGCACCCGCTGTTCCGGCGCCGGGACGCCCACTTGGCCCAGCAGCGCCACCACCCGGCTGCGGATTTCGGCGCGCGGCACGGCACTGTGCGACCGCAATGCCTCGGCGATCTGCCAGCCGATCGGGTAGCACGGGTTCAGCGACGTGGTGGGTTCCTGGAACACCATCGCGATGTCGCGGCCGATCAGCCTTCGCCGGCCGCGCGGGCTCGCGTGCAGCAGGTCGGCGCCGCGGAACGCCACGCGCTCTGCCGAGACGCGCCCGGTGCGCGGCAGCAGGCCCATGACGGCGAGCATCGATACGCTCTTGCCCGAGCCGGATTCGCCGACGACGCACAGCACCTCGCCCGCCGCTACCGTCAAATCCACGCCCTCGACCGCATGGAACGCGCCGAAATCGACCGCGAGGCCGCGCACCTCCAAGAGAGCGGTCATCGGCGCAGCTTCGGGTCCAGCGCGTCGCGCAGGCCGTCGCCCAGCAGGTTGAACGCCATCACCGTCACCAGGATGGCGATGCCGGGGAACGCCAGCAGCCACCAGGCGCGCTGATAGAACTGCAGCGCGTCCGCCAGCATGGTGCCCCACTCCGGCGTGGGCGGCTGCGCGCCAAGACCCAGAAATCCGAGCGCCGCCGCATCGAGGATGGCGGCGGAGAACCCCAGCGTCGCCTGCACGATCAGCGGCGCCGCACAGTTCGGCAGCACGACCAGCAGCATCAGCCGCAGCATCCCGGCCCCGGCGCTGCGCGTCGCCACGACGTATTCGCGCGTCAGTTCGCCCAGCGCCGCCGCCCGCGCCAGCCGCACGTAGCCCGGCAGCAGCACGACCGCGACCGCCAGCATCGCGTTGGTCAGGCCGGGCCCGAGGATCGCCACCACGACGATCGCCAGCAGCAGGCTGGGGAACACCAGCAGCACGTCCATCAGCCGCATGATCGCGACATCCAGCGCGCCCCCGGCAAACGCCGCCACGAGGCCGAGCATCGTCCCAACAGACAGCGACAGCGCCACGACCACCGCGCCAATCAGCAGCGACAGCCGCGCGCCGTAGATCAGCCGGGTCAGGATATCCCGGCCGAGGCTGTCGGTGCCAAGCGGGAAGGCCGTTTGCTGGAACGGCGGGGTCAGGAAGCTTTCCCGGAACTGCTCGGCCGGTCCGTGCGGCGCGACGACCGGGGCGGCCGCGGCGACGATGATCAGCGCCACCATGATCGCGAGCCCGGCGGCAGCGCCCGGGTTCTCCAGCAACCGGCGGAACAGCCCGGCACGCGGCGTCCCAACCGCAGCGCTCAATGCCGCAGCCTCGGGTTCAGCACGCCATACAGCACGTCGACGCCGAGGTTCACCAGCATGACCAGCACGGCAATCAGCAATGTGCCGCCCTGCAGGACGTTGTAATCGCGGCGCTGCACGCTCTCGACCAGCCAATGGCCGACGCCGGGCCAGGCGAACACCGTTTCGGTCAGGATAGCGCCGCCGAGCAGCGCGCCGACCTGCAGGCCCAGCACCGTCACCACGGGGATCAACGCGTTGCGCAGCGCGTGCACCACCACGATGCGGCCCGGCGCCAGTCCCTTCGCCCGCGCCGTCCGCACGTAGTCCTCACCCAAAACCTCCAGCATCGCCGAGCGTGTCATGCGGGCAATGGTGGCGAGCGGCACGGTGCCGAGCACAATTGCCGGCAATATCAGGTGGCGCACCGCCGAGCGGAACGCGCCGGCGTCGTCGCTGAACCACGAGTCGATCAGCAGGAAGCCGGTCCAGGGCTCGACATAATACAAATCATCGATCCGGCCCGACACCGGCGTCCAGCCGAGTGCCACCGAGAACACCAGCACCGCCATCAGCCCCCACCAGAAGATCGGCATGGACGCCCCGGTGACGGAAATGCCGATCAGCCCATAGTCCAGCACCGACCCTCGCCGGACCGCGGCCATGACGCCCAGCGGCAGGCCGACCAGGATGGCGAACGCCAGCGCGCAGGCGGCGAGCTCGAGCGTCGCAGGGAAGAAAGTCTTGAATTCGGTCCAAACGCTCTCTTGCGTCACGACGGAGCGGCCCAAGTCGCCGTGCAGCAGTTGGCCCTGGTAGTCGATGAACTGCTTCCACAGCGGCTGGTCCAGGCCGAGCTCATGCCGGAAATAGGCGAGCCGTTCGGGAGAGATGCCGCGCTCGCCGACGCGGGCCTCGATGGCATCGCCAGGGATGGAGTGGATCAGCACGAAGCCCAGCAGCGTGACGCCGACGAAGGTCGGGACGATCAGCGCCAGCCGCCGGGCCAACAGGCGGAGCACTTTAGAACGCTATTGGATGTCGACTTGGTCGAAGATGTGCCGGCTGAACGGGCTCATGACGTAGCCGGTGACCTCCTTGCGCATGGGCTGGAAGGCGACGGAGTGCGCGATCAGGAAAAACGGCGCCTCCTCGTGCATGACCACCTGGGCCTGTTCGTACAGCTTGGCGCGCTCGGCCTGATCGGTGAGGATCGCGGCCTTGTTGACCAGGGCGTCGAAGTCGTGATTGCACCACTTCGCCGAGTTGCCGCCACCGACCCGCGCGGCGGCGCAGCTGGCGAGCGGCACGAAGAAGTTGTCCGGGTCGCCGTTGTCGCCGGTCCAGCCGAGCTCCGCCATCATGTGGTCTCCGTTGGCGACGCGCTTGCGGTATTCGCCCCACTCGAAGCTGACGACCCGCGCCTTCACGCCGATCTTCGCCAGGTCGGACTGCATCAGCTCTGCGACGCGGCGGGCGTCGGGGTTGTAGGGCCGTTGCACCGGCATCGCCCAGAGGTCGGTCTCGAACCCCTCGGGATATCCCGCCTCGGCCAGCAATTTCTTCGCCGCCACGACGTCGAGCGGCCAGGGCTTCACGGCGTCGTCGTACGACCACATCGTCGGCGGAATGAGGTTCTTCGCCGGCTGCCCGGCGCCGAGGAACACCGCTTCCAGGATCGCCTTCTGGTCCAGCGCCATGCTCAGCGCCTGCCGCACGCGCTTGTCGTCGAACGGCTTCTTCTGCGTGTTGAAGGCGAGGTAGCCGATGTTGAGCCCGGGCTGGTCCAGCAGCTTCAGCGACGCGTCGGCGCGTATGCCCGGCAGGTCCGCCGGCGTCGGATAGGCCGAAACCTGGCACTCGTTGGCGCGCAGCTTCGCAAGCCTCACGGCCGGGTCCTTGTTGATGGAGAACACCAGGGCATCGAGCTTCGCCTTCGGCCCCCAGAAACCGTCGAACCGGCGGTAGCGTATGGTGGCGTCGCGTTGATAGGTGACGAAGCTGAACGGACCGGTGCCGATCGGGACCTGATCGATCTGCTCGGGCTTGCCGGCCTTCATCAGCACGTCGCCGTACTCGGCGGATTGTATGGAGGTGAACTCCATCGCCAGATCCGACAGGAACGGCGCCGATGGCGTGGTCAGGGTGAAACGGACGGTGAGCGGGTCGAGCTTCTCGACCGAGGACAGCAGCTTCGGCAGGTCCATGTCGCCGTAGTATTCATAGTTGCCGCCCGACACCTTATGATACGGGTGATCGTCCTTGCCCTGCCGGTCGAACGAGAACAGCACGTCGTCGGCATTGAAATCGCGCGTCGGCTTGAACGCGGCATTGCTGTGCCATTTCACGCCGGGACGCAGATGCAGGGTAAAGACCTTGCCGTCGGGCGAGACGTCCCAGCTTTGCGCCAGGCCGGGCTCGATGCCGGTCTCCCCGGGCTTGAACTCGATCAACCGGCCATAGACCGGGTGATTGGCGTCGAACGTCGTCCCGGTGGTGTTGAGCTGCGGGTTGAAGTTCTCGGGCGACCCCTCGGAGCAATAGACGAGCGTCTTGGCCCGCAATGAGCCGCGCGGCGCGGTCGCCATGCCCAAAAGGGCAGCACCGGCGAGCAGGAGGGTGCGAAGGCGCATGGTCCGGTCCTTTGATTGGTCTCGTATTTATAGCATCCGGTCCCCGGCCGCTGCGGTCAACGTCCGCGTAGGCCCCGTGTTGGCGTTGCCATCGGTCGCCGGGCCGACCTATCGTGACCCTCGCCCCGGAAGTGGGGTGGAGGAAGCATGATTTACTCGGCCTGTCCCTTCGGCACCACCGTTCTGTGAGGGTGCTGGGCTTCGCGGCGGTTCGCGTCGTCACCTGGGCTGGCTGCGCATTCGGCGCGGTGCTGGCATTGGCGGCGTTGGGAGCAGGGGTGACCGGGTCCATTGCAGTGCCATTCGGGCCAAATGGCGGCTTGCACCTCACCATCGACGCGCTCTCGGCGTTGTTTTTGCTCATCCTATGCGTCATCGGCGCCGTCGCGGCCCTGGAGTGCGAGGCTCCGCTGCTGCCCGTCGCCCTCGGCGCGCTGGCGGTCGTCCTGCTCGCGGCGGACGGCTTCACCCTCGTCCTGGCTCTTGGCATCGCATCGGCCGCCGCATGGGCGCTGGACTTGCGGACCCGGCCGGCCCTGGCGCAGGCGGCATGCGGCACGCTGTTCCCGGCCGCTGCGATGCTGTTGCTGGCGTCGCAGGATGCGGGGCTGGACCTGAGCTTCGCCGCAATGCGCGATGCGCCGCCCGAGGGCGCGCGGGCGGTCGCCGTGCTATTGCTGGCTCTGCTCGGCGCCGGGTCGCGCCTGGTATGGCCGTCGCGATCGAACGCCATCGGCGCGTTGCTGTCCGAAGGCATGGCAATGGCGGCGATCTATATTTTTCTCCGTGTGTCGTTCGACCTTTGCGGTCCCGCCGTCCCGAGCTTGTGGGGCTTGCCGTTGCTGGTCCTTGGTGCCGCCGCGGCGGTTCTCGGAGGGCTTCGGGCCAATGCCGAGGATGACCTGCTGGCGATCCTGGCCGCATGCCGCATGGGCGCCGCCGGATTGACCGCGGCCGGGCTTGGCGTCGCACTGACGGCACGTGGGTCCGACCTGACGCCGCTCGCTGCCCTGGCGCTCGCGGCGGCGCTGCTGCACGCAATGAGCTATGCCGTGTTGGACGCACTGCTGGTGCTGTGCACGGCGGCGGTATCGCGCGGCACGGGGACGTGGTCGCTGTCGCAGCTTGGCGGATTGATGCGGACCATGCCGGGCGTCGGGTTGGGTGCGTTGGCCGGGGCTGCGTGCTTGGCGGGCCTGCCGTTGACCGCGGGCTTCGCCGGCCGCTGGCTGCTGGTGCAGTCGTTGTTGGCCGACCAGCGTCCTGGCGGCTTCTGGTTTCAATTCTGCTTTGCGCTCGTGCTCGCCGCGGTTGCGCTTGGCGCCGCTTTGGCCGCGGCGGGGGCGATTCGGCTGATCGGCATCGGCTTCCTGGGCCGCCCGCGGACGCCCGGCGCCGCTGCCGCAACCGACGCGCCGCGCCAATTCCGCTTGGCCATGGCGGGGCTGGCCGCGTGCTGCGTGCTGCTCGGGCTTTGGCCGTCCGCTGCCCTGGCGCTCATTCAGCCGGCGCTGCGGCAACTGCTTGGCATGGGAATGGCGGGCGGCGGCCTGCTGGTGATCTCGCCGCAGGTCGCAAGCCCCGGCTACATCGCGCCGGGGCTTGCGGCCGTCCTGGCGGTCTCCGGCGTCGCGGTTGCCTGGGCGGTATCACGTCTGACGGGCCCGGATGTGCGGAGTGCCCGGCGCGTGCCGACCTGGGCTGGCGGCCAAGCGGGCGACCCAGTCATGCAGATCAGCGCCGCCTCGGCAGGGCAGGCGCTGCTGCAGAACTTAGCCACTCTCGTAAAATGGCCCAGCCTCGCGCGCGGGGCGAATGCGGCAAGGCATTGGATCGGCGGCCTGACGCCGGCAAAGTCGGCCGGAGCTTTGCTGCTGCTGGCCGCCCTGCTGCTTTTCGCGGCACTATGATCGGCCTGCTGACGTTGACGCTGCATGCGGCGCTGATGCTGACCGCGGCCCCACTGCTCGCCGGGCTGCGGGCGCTCGTTCGGGCGCGGCTGTCGGGCCGGGCCGGGCCGCCGCTGCTGCAGCCTTGGCGCGACCTGGAGCGGCTGCTCCGCAAGCAGCCGGTGCTGCCCGAAACGGCGTCATGGCTGTTCACGGCGGCGCCCATCGTGTGCCTTGCCGTCGCCATCGCCGCAGCAATGCTCGTGCCGTCCTTCGCGCTCGGGATGGCCACAGCACCGCTCGCCGATCTCGTGCTGCTGGCGGGCTTGCTGGCAACAGGCCGGTTCACCCTGGCGCTTGCGGGGTATGAGAGCGGAACGGCGCTGGGCGGCATGGGCGCCAGCCGCATCATGACGGCCGCGGTGTGCGGCGAGCCTGCGACGCTTCTGGTCATCCTGGTGCTGGCGACGCTTGCTCGTTCCAGCAACCTCGACGCCATCGGCGCCATGCTGCGCGAGGGGCCGCGGGGGCTGTCCTGGATCGTGGCCGGCGCTGCGCTGGCGATCGTCGGATTTACCGCAATCGGCCGTCGGGCCGGCGGGCCGGCGCTGAGCCTCGTCGACCGGGCGGCGGCGCTTGACTACTCCGGCCGGTATTTGGCCATGATCGACTATGCCCGGCAGTTGAGCGCATTGGCGGCGCTGAGCGTGTTCGCGGCGCTGTTCCTGCCGTTCGGCATCGCCGCGAGCGGAGCCGGCCTGCTGGCCTGGGCCGTCGGCATTGCGGCCTGGATGCTAAAAATGGGGGCGCTCGGCATCTGCCTTGCGGCGCTGGACGCCATCGGACCTGGACTGGCGCTCGCCCGGGTGCCCGCGGCGCTCGGCATCGCGGCGGTGTTGGCGTTCCTGGCGGCGATCGTGCTGTTCGCGGGCCAGGGGCCGGCATGACCATCGCCGCGCTGATCCGCCGCGGCGCAGTGCAGCCCATGCGGCCCTGGCCCCGCTATCTGCTCGCTCCTGAGGCATGGCGTGCGGTGGCGCAGGCCCCGGTGGGCGGACCAGGGCCGGCTTTCCTTGGGTTGTGGGCGGATACGGGCCACGCGCACGCCTTGTTCATGGCCGATGCGCCGCTGCTCGCCTCCGTCCGCATCGAGGCCGGCATGTTCGACGCGCTGTCCCCCACGCGCCCCGCCGCCGCGCTGTTCGAGCGCATGGTGCACGACCTTTGGGGCCATCTCGCCGGCAACGGCGTCGATCCGCGCCCCCTGCTGGACCAAGGCCACTGGCCCGTGCTGCGTCCGCTTTCGGCCCGTCCGGTCCCGAACGCCGCGTCCGCAGAGCCCCCGGAGTTCTTGGGCGCCACCGGACCCGACCTGCACCAGATGCCGTCCGGACCCATCGGAGGCGTCGTGGAGGCCGTGCACCTGCGCCTTACCGCCGCCGGCGAGACGGTGGTCCGCCTGGAGGCCGGTTTGGGCTATGCGCATCGAGGCATCCTGGCGCTGATGCGCGGCAAGCCGCTGCACGCCGCTGCGGCGCTCGCGTCGAGGATCGCGGCCGACAGCACCGTGGCGCACGCCATCGCCTTTGCCCGTGCAGCCGAGGCGGCCGCAGGGGTCGAGCCGCCGCCGCGCGGCCAGGCGCTCCGCTGGGTGATGGCGGAGTTCGAGCGCATCGCGAGCCACCTGTCCGATCTGGGCGCGGCGGCACAGGGTGCGATGGCGGCGCGCTGCGGCGACCTGCAGGAGGGCGTGCGCCGTGCGAGCCATGCCGCATTCGGCCATCGCCTGCTGATGGACTGCGTCGTGCCCGGCGGAGTCGCGGCCGATCTGACGCCGGCCGGCCTTGCGGCGCTATCGGCCACGCTGGACCGGATCGCGGCCGCGACGCCCGCACTGCAACGCGGCCTCTATTTGCTGAACGGCCAAACCGTCGGCGTCGGCTGCGGCCACCCGGCCGAGCGGAGGATCGCGCGGCAGATGGCAGGGGCCGCATCCTGCAGCCAGCCCCGCGCCGCCATGACCGAGGCCGCCCTGCGCGAACCGAGCACCAACGACGTCGATGCCCGCCTGCGCCTACGCCTGGAAGAAATCCGCGGCAGCACGGGCCTGCTGCGGGAGCTCCTGGCGCGTTTGCCGCCGGGCCCGGTCGGCGTCGCCGTGCCGGATGCGAGCGGCGAGGGCCTGGGCGTTGCCGATGGGCCCCACGGCGATGTCTGGCACTGGCTGCGCCTCGACGGCGGCGTGGTCGAGGCGAATTTCGCCCGCGATCCTGGCTGGATACAGTTGCCGTTGATCGAGGCCGCCTGCCGGAGTGCCCGCCTTTCGGACATTCCGCTTATCATCCAGTCGATCAACCCGGCCATCGCCGCCCTGGAGCTCTAACGATGCGGCTCAGCCTTCGCGGCCTCGTTCCCGGTTCCCTGCGGCGACCTGCTGCCGATCCGGCGGGCGTGCCAGATATGCAGGTCGCGGGCATACTGGCGGCCCGCCTCGACAGCGCGGCGCAGCGCCGGTTGGGCCGCAGCCTGGCCGTGCTGCACGTCGGCATCGGTGGCTGCGGCGGCTGTGCGCAGGAAGCCGGGGCGCTGCAGGGCGCGTTTTACGACATAGAGCGCTACGGCATGGCCTTCGTCGGCACTCCCAGCCAGGCGGACGTGCTGCTGGTCACCGGGCCGCTGACCTACGCTATGCGGGAGGCAGTCGAGAACGTTTGGACGGCGATGCCGGAGCCGAAATGGCTGGTTGCGGCCGGTGCCTGCGCGATCGACGGCGGCATTTTCGTGGGCAGCTACGCCGTCGAGGGCGGCATCGGCATGATGCTGCCGATCGATCTGATCGTGCCGGGCTGCCCGCCATCGCCGGCTGCTTTGCTGAATGCGCTGCTGACCCTCATCGAGGCGAATTGCTGACTGGATCAGCCGCGCGTAATCCCGGCGCGGTCCGCGGACATGCCGTCGCGCAGGAGCAGCGCATGCAGGCGGTGCAAAGTCGTCGGCTTCGGACTATATGTCGCCGTCGTGACTCGGGCCGCGCGGGCATGGGAATGATGACCCGCAGCCTGTGCGCCAGTGGTGAATATTGCCAGACCAAAGCCAGCCAAGGCAACCAACCAGCGACGGGTAGAACTCATCGTACGCTCCTGACCAGTTGAGGGATCAGGGCAGCAACCGCCCATAGATCGTTGTTGTAACTATGATCGACCGCCGGACCGGTTGCAAGCGAGACGTTACTACAAAAGACAGAGCGCCTGAAGCTGGCGTCGCAGCTCCTCCGGCAGGCCGTCTGCCCCGCGTGCCGGTCCCTGCGTGCTGACGTCGGCGGGCGCGTCGGCTGCGGTCAGGTAGCGCCAACCCTGGAATGCTTTCGTCGGCCGCCCCTCGACCGGGATCAGCGCGGGGTCGAGCACCAGGCCGGCGCACTTCGTCGCGTCGTCCCAGCGGTCCTCGATCACCTCCAGCACTCGCTGGCGCACCAGCATGGCGCCGCCGATGACCCAATAGATGCTGCCGCCACAGGTGATCTCAGCCGCCCGGCGCGGGAAGCTGCGCGTGTGGTGCCGCAATGGCGGCGTTTGGCTGGCGCGCATGGCCTGAACCTGGCGCAGATGGGCGATGTCCCGGATGCCGACGGCAAGCTTGGCGATGTGCAACATGGCTTAGGGAAATAAGGCGGCGGCCG
>CAZZWN010000131.1:0-9935 GCA_964657765.1 uncultured Acetobacteraceae bacterium | reverse complement strand
GCTGCACCGTCAGCACCTTGGCGCCGCCGCGGCTTTCATGCGGGCCGTGCACCTGGCCGGCGGCGTGGGTCAGGAAGCCGCCGACGCCCAGCTCCTGCCCGCCATCGACCAAGTCGCCCTCGAGCACATAGTGCATCTCGGCCCCGGCTTGGTGCTTATGCGCCGGAATGCGTCCGCCGGGCGGCAGATGGACGATGGTCGTCACCACCCCGCGCGCCTGGTCCTCGTTCAGGATCTGGATGCGGAACTCGCCCTCCGCGCCGGGGATTTGGAACGGCGTCGCCTCCACCTCGGCGGCGGCGAGCTTGATTGTTTCTGCGTCCATGGCCGTCTCTCCTGCAATGCCGGGTGCAACGCAGACCGGCGCCCTCGGGTTCGTGCTTCCGTGCCCCCGCCGTCCGCGGCTATTGTGTCCGCAAACGACCGGAAAGGAACCGCCCCGATGAACAGCAAGCACCCCGAGACCCTGGCCCTGCACGCCGGCTGGCGTCACGACCCGGCCACCAACGCCGTCGCCGTGCCGATCTACCAGACCACCAGCTTCCAGTTCGAGAGCGCCGACCACGCAGCCGACCTGTTCGCGCTGAAACAGCTCGGCAACATCTACACCCGCATCATGAATCCCACCGCGGACGTGCTGGAAAAGCGGGTCGCGGCGCTGGAGGGCGGTGCTGCGGCGCTCGCGGTGGCGTCCGGCCAGGCGGCTTCGGCGCTCGCGGTGCAGAACCTCGCGCGGGTGGGCGACAACATCGTCAGCTCGACCAACCTTTATGGCGGCACCTACAACCTGTTCGCCAACACCTTCCGCGACCAGGGCATCGAGGTCCGTTTCGTCGACCCGGCCGATCCCGAGGCCTTCGCCCGCGCGACGGATGACCGCACCCGCGCCTACTATGCCGAGACGCTGCCGAACCCGAAGCTCGAAGTGTTCCCAATTGCCGAGGTCGCCGCGATCGGCCGGCGCTTCGGCATTCCACTTATCATGGACAACACGGCCGCGCCGCTGCTGGTGCGCCCGTTCGACCATGGCGCGGCCGTGGTCGTGTATTCGGCGACCAAGTATCTGGGCGGGCACGGCACCTCGATCGCCGGGCTGATCGTGGATGGCGGCAATTTCGACTGGGCGGCGCACCCCGACCGCCAGCCGGCGCTGCACCAGCCGGACGCGAGCTACCACGGCGCGGTCTGGATCGAGGCGGCCAAGCCGATGGGTCCCGTCGCCTACGTGCTGAAGGCGCGGGTTACCCTGCTGCGCGACCTCGGCCCGGCCATCAGCCCGTTCAACGCCTTCCTGGTGCTGCAGGGTATCGAGACGGTCGCGCTGCGCATGGAGCGGCACTGCAGCAACGCGCAGGCCGTTGTCGACTTTCTGGTGAAGCGGCCGGAGGTGGCGCGCGTCATCCATCCGTCGCAGCAGACCGGCGCTGCGGCAGCGCGCGCGGCGCAGTATATGCGCGGCGGGCATGGCGGCCTGGTCGGGCTTGAGCTGGCGGGCGGCGCCGACGCCGGCCGGGCCTTCATCGACCGGCTGCAGATGGTGCTGCACGTGGCCAACATCGGCGATGCGCGGACGCTCGCCATCCACCCGGCCAGCACGACGCACTCGCAACTGGAGGCGGAGGAGCAGATGGCCTCGGGCGTCAGCCCCGGCTACGTGCGGCTATCGGTCGGGATCGAGCACATCGACGACATTCTCGCTGATCTCGGTCAGGCGCTGGACGCGGTGACGGTGCGCGCGGCGGCTTGAGGTGGTTAAACTTCCTCGATCGGAGTGAACCGGAGGGTATCACCGGTGGTCTGATGCCAACACCTGCGCCATGGCGTTGGCTCGATCAGTTCACCAAACAAAGGCTTGTGATGGAAATCGGACGGATGCGTCGGTCTGGTTTGCACCGCTAGCACGCTTGCATCTGCTTCCGACTGAACCAGCGCCGCATGCCGACAAGGGAGATGAGAGACGCTGCCAGCAACGGCGTCGTTGCCGGCTCCGGCACTGTGCTGTCTGCCACGGCCGTCATGACTGCTTCGGAATGGCCAATGACAATCCGACCATTGACACTATTCAAAACGCCGCCGAGGAATTCCGGAGCGTTTGAGAAGATGATGTCAAGCGCATTGACCGTAAGATCAAGCGCATTCGCGGTTCCTGTTATAATCTGCTCATTTGCGATGATCGTGACGCCCGCGAGGTTAAGCAGGATCGCATTCGGAACAGGATCGACATCGACCTGCAAGCCGTTCAAGGACAGTCCGGTCAAAACGGTGCCGCCGAGCGGCGTAAGCGAGCCGAAGTCGCCGGCGATGCTGGCAGACGACGCAACCGCGCCGGCGTTCAGGCCGACGGCACCAAGCAACCCCACCAAAAGATTGTTGACCGTAGCGCTGCCGCTTGTAGTCTTCGATCCGACTGTTCCGTCAACGCTCGAAGACGCTGCAGTGTTTAGAACACCTGTCGACAGCACGCCCGTCACGACTGCGCTGAGAGCGGAAAGGGTGTTATTGTAGACACCGGGCGCGATGCCCATCGATACAGGTAAAGGTCCGCTCGTAATGGTTGCCAGATCACCGATCAATGGCTGTGCGGTAATCGAGACTGACTCGCCATAGGCATTGCTTGTAGCACTGATTAGGCTTGCCGCGGCCGGAGTTGGAAAATAGAAAAGTAGGCCCGCTCCGATTACGACCAAACTTGAGTGAAGCGCCACGTGAGATAATGATACCATCGTATGATCCTTCGTCGTGGATCGAACTCATAACGATGTCATTACATATCGCCGTGACGCCTATTAAATTAATAAATCAATAACGAATCAGAAATAATTCGTTGACACGCCCTTGTGCTGCGCGCCATCGTTCCATGCGGTGCTCAGGTTCGAACAGGTGAAGGCGGCACGGCCAGCATCCGTTTCACGTCGGCCTTGACCACCTTGCCGTAGCCGGATTTCGGCAGCCCGTCCCAGACCTCGATCCGGGCCGGCCACTTATACTTGGCGAGCCGACCTTCAAGCTGTGCCAACACCGCGGCGGCGTCGATCGATGCGCCGTCGCGGGGCACCAGCACGGCCACGCCGCTTTCGCCCCATTTCGGGTGCGGCATCCCAACGACGCAGGCCTCGGCAACATCGGGGTGCAGCATCAGCAGCTCCTCGACCTCGCGCGGATACACGTTACTGCCGCCGGAGATGTACATGTCCGACGCGCGGCCGGTGATGAAGAGGAAGCCGCGTTCGTCGAGATGGCCAAGGTCCCCGGTGTGGAACCAGCCATGCCGGAACGCCTGCGCGTTGGCGGCCGGGTTGTCGGCATAGCCGAGGAACACGGCCGGGCCGCGGACGCCGATCTCGCCGGTCTCGCCCGGGGTCAGCCGCTCGCCGTCGGGGCCGAGGATCGCGATCTCCATGCCGGTGCGCGCCTGGCCGCAGGTGCCGATGGGGATGGCCGGGTCGTCCTCGGCCGCGTGCAGGTGCGGCGGCAGCACGGTGATGTTGCCCGTGACCTCGCCGAGCCCGAAATACTGCACCAGGACGCTGCCAAGCTTGCGCAAGGCGTGCTGCTGGTCGGTGCGGAACATCGGCGCGCCGGCGTAGATGACGTAGCGCAGCGAGGCGTGGTCGTGCCGGTCCACCGCCGGGTCGCGCGTCAGCATGGTCAGGATGGTGGGGACGGTGAACATGTTGCTGACCCGGTGCCGCTCCACCAATCGCCAAGCCTCGGCGCAGTCGAGCGTCTCCGACTCCAGCAGCACGCTGGCGGCGCCGCGGGCGACCTGGGTCACCGCATGGATGCCGGCCCCATGCGACAGCGGCGCGACCACGAGGGAGACGTCGCGCTCGGTCGTACCCGGCATCAGGTCGCAAAGATGGCTGAGGGTGACGAAGGCCATCTGCCCATGGGTCAGCACCCCGGCTTTCGGCCGCCCGGTGGTGCCGGAGGTGTAGAACAGCCAGCACGGGTCGTCGCGGTCGACGTCCGCAGGCGTCGCGTGAAGCACGCTCCCGGCGGCCAGGTCGTCCCAACCCTGATTGTCCAAGCCTGGGCCGCCTTCGCCGATGGTGACGCTGAGGCGCAGGGCAGGGTTCGCTTCGGCGGCAGCAGCGGCATGGTCGGGGAAGGCTGCGCCGACGATGTGCACCGCCGCCTTCGACGACCCGGCGAGATACGCGACCTCGGCCGGGGTCAGCCGCACGTTGGTCGGCACCCATACCGCGCCGAGCGCCCAGGTGGCCCACATCGTCTCGAACAGCGCCGGACCGTTCGCGGCGTGGACCAGCACGCGGTCGCCCTTGCCGACGCCGCGGGCGCTCAATCCCGCAGCCGCCGCACGGACGCGGGCGGCGAGCTCGGCCCAGCTCCAGGTGCGCTCGCCGCGGATCAGGCCGGGCCGTTCGGGGTGGCGCTGCGCCGTCTGGAACAGCAGGTTCGACAAGTTGCTGGTCGGGATCATGCCGCCATGGTGACAGGGACGGCCGAATGCGGGAAGCTTCGGTATCGCGCCCGGGAGGCCCAGCATGTCCGCCGTCCCAACTGCTCCAAGGCTTGGAGGTAAAATCGCCGTCGTCACGGGCGGGCTGTCCGGCATCGGCGCCGCCATCGCCCAGCGCCTCGCCGCCGAGGGCGCGCGCGTCGTTGCGGCCGACCTGACTGCGCAGGACGGCGTCGTGCAGAATGGGGCGGGGCCGGCCGATGGGATCGAGCAGGTGCCGCTGGACGTCGCGAGCGAAACCTCGGTGGCAGCGTGTTTCGCCGCGGTCATGGCGCGGCATGGGCGGCTCGATATCCTGGTGAACTCGGCCGGGATCGCGCGCGACATGCCGTTCCTCGACATGCCGGCCGCGGAGTTCGACCGGCTGATCGCGGTGAACCTGCGCGGAACGTTCCTGGCCGGCCAGGCGGCGGCACAGCATATGATGAAGGATGGCGGCGCGATCGTGAACATCGCGTCCGTTGCCGGCATGCGCGGCAGCCGTGGACGCGCGGCTTACGGCGCGTCGAAGGGCGGGGTGGTCACGCTGTCCCAGGTAATGGCGGTCGAACTCGCGCAATACGGCATCCGCGTGAACGTCATAGCGCCCGGCCCGGTCGAGACGCCGCTGGTGGCGATGCTGCATGACGACGCGATCCGCCAGGATTGGCTCCGCCATGTGCCGATGCGCCGGTATGGCACGCCGGAGGAGATCGCTGGGGTGGCGGCATTCCTTTGCTCGGACGACGCTGGATACGTTACCGGCCATGTTCTCGCGGCGGATGGCGGTTTCCTGGGCGCGGGGATCGGGATGCCCTGACCTTCGGAGCGAAATCTTGGAGCGGACGACGAGGTTCGAACTCGCGACATTCAGATTGGAAATCTGACGCTCTACCAGCTGAGCTACATCCGCACGCGGGCAGAATACCAAAGCCGGTCATAGGTCGCAACGGGGCAATGACACCGGCGCAGCGCCGGGGTGCTAGCCTTCGTGCTGCCAAACCGGCGCGCGCTTTTGCAGGAACGCGTCGATGCCTTCATGCGCGTCGGGCTCCTGCATGTTGCGGACCATGACGGCCGAGGCATAGGCGTAGGCCTCGGCGAGCGGCATCTCGGCCTGGGCGTAGAACGCGGGCTTTCCCAGGCCAACCGTGGCGGCGCTTTTGGACGCGATCTTCTGTGCCAGGGTGCGCACGGCCTCGTCCAGGACGGCCTCGGGCACCGCGCGGTTAATGAGGCCGAGCGCGACCGCGCGGGTGGCGTCGACCATCTCGCCGGTCAAGAGCATCTCCATCGCGGCTTTGCGGCCGATGGCGCGGGACAGCGCGACCATGGGGGTCGAGCAGAACAGGCCGATGTTGACGCCGGGCGTCGCGAACACGGCGGTGTCGGCCGCGATCGCCAAGTCGCAGCTCGCCACCAACTGGCATCCGGCCGCGGTGGCGACGCCGTGCACCCGGGCGATCACCGGCGCGCGCAGCCCGACGATGGCGCGCATCAGCCGCGAGCATTGGGCAAACAGCGCCGCGTGCTCGCCCGGCGGCAGGCCACGCAGCTCACGCAGATCGTGCCCGGCACAGAACGCCGGTCCGGCGCCGGTGATGACGGCGACGCGGACGGCAGGATCGATCTCGATCTGCGCCAACGCGGCCTCCAGCGCCGTCATCAGCGGTACGGACAGGGCGTTGCGAGCGTGCGGCCGGTTCAGCGTGAGCCAGGCAACGCCGTCCGCATCCTGGCGCAGCAATAGGGCTTCGTTGGACATGCGGCTGTTTCCTTCTCGGACCTAGCGCGCCGCCTGGCCGCTGCGAAGGAAGGCGCGCACATGCGCCAGGACCTCCTCGGGCGCCTCTTCGGCCAGATAGTGCCCGCTGTTCACGGCAGCGCCGACCACTTTGGCGTCGCAATAGGCGCTCCAGATCGCAACCGGGTCGTACCAGCCGCCGACGCTCCCTTTGCTGCCCCATAGCGCCAGCATTGGGCACCGCACCCGGCGTCCCTCGGCGCGGCTGATGCGGTCGTGCGCCAGGTCGATCGAGGCGGCGGCGCGGTAGTCCTCGCACATGCCCATGATCGCGTCGGGGTTCCGTGCCGCCGCCAAATAATCCGCCAGCGCCTCCTCGCGGAAAAACTCCGGCGGCTTCGGCTCACGCGACGTATGCGCGCGGAACCAGACGTCCGGCGCCGCATTGATCAGCTCCTCGGGGAACGGATGCGGCTGGGCGAACCAGAACCAATGGTAGTAGCCGAGGGCGAACGCCATGTCGGCGCGCTCGAAATGCTCGATCGTCGGCACGATGTCCATGGTCGTGAGCGAACGCACGCGCTCCGGATAGTCGATCGCGAGCCGATGCGCCACCCGTGCGCCGCGGTCGTGGCTGATGACGTCGAAACGGTCGTGACCCAGCGCGTCCATCAACTCGGCCATGTCGCGCGCCATCGCGCCTTTGGAATAGGACTCGTGACTGGCGCTCGGCGAGGGCTTGAAGCTGCCGCCATAGCCGCGGAGGTCCGGGCAGACGACGGCATACTCCTGCGCCAATGCCGGCGCGACCGCGTGCCACATGGCATGGGTCTGCGGGTTGCCGTGCAGCAGCAGCAATGGCGGGCCCGCACCGCCGCGGCGCAGCCGGAGCTCGCCGTCGCCCACCCGCATGGTCGTGAGTTCAAAGCCCTCGAAAAACCCCGGCATCCCAGCCTCGCGCCTGATGGGCGAAGACATCGTACGCGTCCATATCGTTTACCAGAGCCGCGCTGCCGTGGCCGTGCGCAGTGCATTGGCAGGCCCCCGCGCGGCTGGTATCCATTGGTTAACGCAACGAGCACAAGGAGAGCGGGTGGCACGATTGCTTGCTGAAATTCGGCCCGCCCGATGAGTGGCTCGCTGCGGGACGGTGGCGTTATTGTCGTTGGGGCAGGGGTGGCCGGACTGGCCGCCGCGCGCCATCTGCGCCGGCAGGGCGTGCCAGTCACCGTGCTGGAGGCGGCCCGGCGAATCGGTGGGCGCGCCTTCACCGAACATCCGGCGGCGCTGGGCGGCGCGGCCTTCGACCACGGCGCATCCTGGCTGCACGCGGCCCAGCGTAATCCGCTGGTGGCGCTCGCCGACCCCAGGGAAGACAGGCTGCTGAACTCCGACGACGAACGGACCGAGCTGCTGTTCGTCGACGACCGCCGTGCCGATGCCGCAGAGGTGGCGGCGTATGAGGCAGCCTGGGACCGGCTGGACCCGGCCGTGGCACCGGCGCTCGCCGCGGGCCAGCCCGACTGCAGCCTCGCCGACGCGATGGCTCCGATGCAGGACGATCCCTGGGCGGCGACGGTCGCGGGATGGGAGGGCGCGATCATCGCCGCCGCCGACGCAGATGCATTGAGCGTGCGCGACTGGCGGCAGAACCGGTTGGATGGGCCCAACCTGACAGTGCATGGCGGCCTCGGCGCCTTCGTCGCACGCCGGCTCGTGACGGAGGTCGAGCTGGCCACGCCGGTGACCGCGGTCGCCTGGGACGAAGTGGGGGGCGTGCGGGTCGAGACGTCGCGCGGAACCGTTCGCGCCACGGCCTGCATCGTCACGGTTTCAACCGGCGTGCTCGCGTCCGGTGCCATCCGATTCGCCCCGGCGCTGCCGTATGCCGTCGAAGCCGCCATCGCCGGGCTGCCCATGGGATTGCTGTCGAAGGTGGCGCTTCGGGCGGACGGGTCCGACCGCCTGGGGGTTGCCGCCAATGCCGGGCTGGTGCGGCAGGTGCGCGCGGGCGGCAGCGCAAGCGCCTTCATCGCTTGGCCACGCGGCGCCGACCACATAATCGGCTTCATCGGCGGCCGGACTGCCTGGGCGCTGGCGGACGACCCTGAAGCGGCCGAGGCCTATGCCCGGTCCGAACTGCGCGCCATGCTGGGGAGCGACGCCGCGCGGCTTGTCGGCGGCGCAGCGGTGACCAGCTGGGCCACGGACCCGTTCGCGCTTGGGTCGTATGCGTATGCGCCGCCGGGCATGGCGGGCATGCGCGGGCAACTGGGGGCGGCGTTCCCGGCCGACCGGCTGCTGTTCGCCGGCGAGGCTTGCCGCACCGATGGGTTGGCCGGCACGGTCGGCGGCGCGTTCCTGAGCGGCGAGGCTGCCGCTATCCGCTTGCTGGGGCGAAAGTATAGCAATGGATCAGATCCAGCTCGCAAACTATGACCCGCACTGGCCGGCGCTGTTTGCAGTTGAGGCGGCACGCCTGCGGACCGCTCTGCCGGCCGAGTTGGTGGGGGCAATCGAGTATTTTGGTAGCACAGCCATTCCCGGCATGATGGCAAAGCCGATCATCGATATCCTCGTGGCCGTCCGCTCGCTTACAGAGGCCCGTGCAACTGCCGTTTCGCCGTTGGAAGCGCTTGGCTATGCATTCTGGTCGGATAATCCCAAGCGCGATCGGCTTTTCTTCGTCAAAGGTCTGCCACCAGCGGCACCGCGACGCACGCACCACGTCCATATGGCGGAGCCTGGCAGCGAGATGTGGGAGCGGCTGCCATTCCGGGACTATTTGCGCGCCTGCCCAGATGAATCGATGCGTTACCGAAGACTCAAGCTCGACCTCGCCGCCCGGCATAGCAGCGACCGCGAGGCCTATACCGCTGCAAAAGCTGCGTACGTCGACGGCGTCTTGGCCAAGGCACTGGAGGCTTGCCAAAAGTCTAGCGCGTCAGTGCAGCTCCTGTAGCCGCGCCAGCAGGAAGTCCCGGAACACCGCGACGCGCTTGGAATTGCGCAGTTCCTCCGGATATACGAAGTAGACTTCGACCTTCGGCGCTTTCAAATCCGGCAACAGCCGAACCAGGCCGTCGATGTCGTCCGTCATCCAGTCGGGCAAAACGCCGATGCCCATGCCCGAGCGTATCGCCAGCGCCATAGCGTGCAGGCTGTTGACTTCCAGGAGCGCCCGGCGCGGCTGCCCGGCGCGACGCCCGGCCTCCGCCAGCCAATCGATGTCGGGAACCGGCGGGCGATACTCGCCGAACAGGATGATCTTGTGGTCATCCAACTCCTCCGCCCGCGTCGGCGTGCCGTGCTTCGCCAAATAGTCCGGGTGCGCCAGGACCAGCCACTGGATCTGCATCAGATGGCGCTGCACCAGGTCCGGCTGCTTCGGCGCGTGCATGCGTATCGCGACGTCGGCCTCACGCATCGCGAGGTCGAGGTCGGCGTCGTCGAGCAGCAAGGTCATCGTGACATCGGGATACATTTCGAGGAAGGCCTGCAGCCGCGGCGCGAGCCAGGTCGAGCCGAAACCCACCGTGGTCGTCACCTTCAGCCGCCCGGCCGGCTTTTCCTTGCTCTCGGTGAGCAGGGCCTCGGTCATCGCGAGCTTGGCGAACACCTCCCGCACGGTGCGGTTCAGGCTCTCGCCCTGTTCGGTCAGGATGAGCCCGCGGGCGTGGCGGTGGAACAGCGGCACCTGCAGCGCCTCCTCCAGCGCCGAGATCTGGC
>CAZZWN010000130.1:0-9939 GCA_964657765.1 uncultured Acetobacteraceae bacterium | reverse complement strand
GATCGGCGGCGGCGTCGGCAACGACACCATCTTTGCCGGCAGCGGCAACTCGACCGTCGACGGCGGCGCCGGCGCCGACATTGTCGCCATCGTGGATGGCCGGGCCGGCGGCACTATTCTGCTGAACGGCTTTGCTAGCGGCGCGGATGTGGTGTCGCTGCAGGGCTATGGAGCGGACGAGGCAGCGCGGGCGAATGCGGCGGCTGGCGGTTCGAACACGATTACACTGTCGGACAACACGAGGATCACGTTTGGCGGCCTGGCGAGCATATCGGCGACGACGTTCGTCTAGCTGGACCTCGGATCGCACGATCAGCGCGGCTCTTAAGCCGTTTGGCATCATGAGACCGGCCCGCGGCTACCGCCTTATCGGGCTGGCGCGCTGACCGCCTAACCCGCCGTCGTCCAAGCTTAAGATTGCACAGCGTCCGGATTGGGCAGGGGGTCGCCGGTGAGCGCCCTTGCCTTGCCAGCCCCATCACAGCACTGGCCTTGCAATCCCCTTGCCTGCTGCGAGTGGGCCACCCGTGGCGATTCGCCGCGACGCTGGGCTGCAAGCATCCGGCACCATGGAAGCCGCCGGCGTCCGGTCCTTTTCGAACAACACGCCGCGGCAATCCTGCGATCGGCAGCGCTGGTTCAGCCAGCGACGACGAAGGTTAACCTTTGTCAATACGCCCGATCATTCCGTAAGCGATTAATCTGTCCTGTGAAGCCTGGATAGCCGACGTTGCTACGCCCGAAAACACGTTGCTGTCCAGTATGGATCGTTGTTGCCATAACGGAGCCAATCCTCGATGCGGATAGCCATCCTGAGCGAACTCTTTCCGCCGAGCATTGGCGGTCAGGAAATCCGCTTTGCCGAACTCGCCGAAGTGCTTGTACAGCAGGGCCACACCGTCGACGTCTTTTGCCTGGCGCATGATGCGACGGTCCCGGCCTATGAAAATCCGTCGCCGGGGCTCACGATCACCCGCCGGCCTCGCGTTCCGTCCTACCGCCTGCCCACCATCAAGCTGCTGCCGCGTTCGCTGACCGGCATGGTTCGGTATGCGATCGGGGCGCGACGCTGGCTGGCTCAGGGTCAGTTCGACGCCATCATAATGAACCAGTGGCCGCTGCTGCATGTGCTGGCGATCCGCTCGCGCGATCGCCGCCGGGCCGTCATCGACTGGTGCGAGGTCAGGCCAGGACTGGTCTACCGCCTGTTCCAGGGCCTGTTGCCGCGGCTTTGCGCCGCCAACACCGCCGTGTCGGAGGAGGTGCAGGCGCATATCGCCTCCCGAAGCGGCGGTCCCGTCATGCTCATGCCGAGCGGCATCATGCCCGGCTGCTACGACGCCGGCGTGCCGTCGAACCGGGCGGGCCTGCTCTATGTCGGCCGGCTGGCGCCGCATAAGGGCATCCCGCTGCTGGTGGCCGCATTCAATGAGCTGCGCCGTCGCGGCCACGTGTGCACGCTGACGATCGCTGGCGAGGGGCCAGCCCGGGTCGCCGTTCAGGCAGCGATTACGGCGTCGCCCTATGTCATGGACATCGACCTGCTCGGCGCCGTCAGCGAGGAGCAGAAACGGTCGTTGCTCGCCAACAGCAAGGTGCTTGTCCTGCCAAGCCAGCGCGAGGGCTTTCCGCGCGTGGTGGCGGAGGCGATGGCGAGCGGCCTGCCTATCGTCACTGCGGATTATCCGGGGAACGGCACCGTCGGCGTGCTGCGCCAGGCCGGTTGCGGCGTCTCGGCGAACCCGACCGCGACGGACATCGCGGACGGCGTCGAGACGGTGCTCTCCGACTGGGATCACTATTCCCAATTCGCCATGCTTGCCGCCGAGCGGCTCGACTGGAGACAGTTGGCCGCCGAGCTCGCGCCATTCCTGCACGCCGCTGCAAACAGGCCCGCGCGCCCGCAGCGGATCGCCGAACCCGCTCTTTCCATCACAACCTAAAAGGTCTTTTTCAGTGCGAATAGTCGTTACCGGCGGCGCCGGATTTGTTGGCAAGCATCTGCTCGACTGGCTCGTTGAACGCGGTCATGAGGCGCTCGTGATCGACGATTTCTCGACGGGACGCCCGGCGCATGTGCCATCGGGCGTGGCGGTCGAGCGCCTCGACCTCACGGAGTCCAGCGCAAAAAGCCTCGCGGCGCTGCTGTCTGGCTTCGGTGCCGAGGGCGTCGTGCACCTGGCCGCCATGCATTTCATTCCGGACTGCATGGCCCGCCCCGAACGCACGTTCCAGGTCAACACGCAGACGACACACACGCTGGTCGAGGCATTGGCACAGCATCCGGTGCAACGCATGGTGATCGCCTCGACGATGGACGTCTATGCGGTCGCCGACCGCCCACATGCCGAGACGGATACGCTGGAGCCGGCGAACGTCTATGGCCTGTCGAAGGCGCTGAGCGAAGAGATCATCGGCGTCGGCCTGCGCCGGCAGGCATTCCGGTCGGCGGTGGCACTCCGGCTGGCGAACGTCTACGGCCCCAACGAGACCAACCCGCATCTGATACCGGATGTTGTCCACCGCCTGCTGAACCCCACTGGTGACGAGCTCATGATGGGCTACCTTGGTGCGTCACGCGATTTCGTCTTCGTCAAGGAGGTCGCGGCGGCATTTGGAACGGCGGTGACGGCGGCTCCGGACGGCTTCCACCGCCTGAATGTCGGCACCGGCAGGCCGGTCGCCGTGCGCCATGTCGTGCGGACGCTGCAGCATCTGCTTGGCGACGACCGCCCGATGCGGGAGGACAAGGCGACATTCCGCGCGTTCGACCGAGTTTCGCTGACGCCTCGGGTCGCCGCCATCGAGGCCGTCCTTGGCTGGCGCGCCGGCTGTGCGCTCGTCGACGGCTTGACCGAGGTGGTGCAGCATATGGCGCCGTCGGCTCCGAAGGTGTTGGTCGATGCGTAGGCCGAACCCATGGCGGCACACGCTTTCCGCACGGCGGCAGTCTTGAGCCCCCTGGGCGCCTCGCTGAGCGGCATCCGCCTGGCGTCGCTTTGCGGATCGATCAAGCCGCATTTCAGCGGAACCGAGGACTATCACGCCGCCCTGCTCGATGCGCTGGGCGGACTCGGTCTCGACACCGAGGTCGTGGATCGGGCGAATTGGACGATGCCGCACCTCCCGGGCCTGCTCCGGGCGGTGCGCGACGCCCGGCCCGATGCCATTCTCCTCCAGTATCCGACCGACGCGTTCGCCCGCAGCCTCTCGGTCCACGCATTCGCGCTGCTGCAGCGCAGTGCGCCGCTGATCGTGACCCTGCACGAGTTCAGCGCGGCGCACCCATTGCGGCGGCTGTCGCTGGCCGCGCTGCTTGCGCCCGCCGCGGCGGTCGTGACCACCACGTCCGGGGAGGCCGACCGGCTCTGCGCGTGGTATCCGTGGCTGCGCCCGCGCGTACAGGTCATTCCGGTCGGGGCGACGACGCCGGCGCGCACATGGCGTCCGTCCGCGCGGCGGGAAGTCGTCTATTTCGGCCAGGTTCGTCCCGAGAAAGGGCTTGAGGAGTTCATCGCAGTGCAGGCCCGGCTGGCTGCCGCCGGGTCCGATGCGTCATTCACGATCATCGGCTCCCGCGTGCCGCTGTTTGCATCCTACTTCGACCGGATCGCCGACGCGGCGCGCGAGCGCAACATCGAGATCGTGACCGGGCTGAACTCGGACGCCGTCGCAGACCGGCTGAGCAGAGCGACGCTGGCGCTGCTGCCCTATCCCGACGGGGCCAGTATGCGGCGTACGAGCCTGCTCGCGGCTGCCATGTGCGGCCTGCCGATCGTGACCCGGACCAGTGGTGAGACCCCGCCCGAGCTGGCCGCGCTGCTGGCCTCCGCCAACGGGGCCACGGAGATGGCGATGCTCGTCTCCGACCATCTCGGCAGCCCGGCGGCGCTGAAGGCCGCGCACGAGAACAGTTGCCGGCTGGCCGCCATGGTCAGTTGGGACACGATCGCCGCCAAATACGCCACGATCATCGCCGCCGCCGCAGCCAGCGGCCGTTCACGCCGGAATGCCCCGCGACAGGTCGGTGCAGTGGCGCAACAGCGCCCGATTACGGCGAGCGGAGCCGTTCCTTGACCCATCGCACGCTCGCCAGCGCCGCACGTCCTGACCTGAATTTCGTAACCGACTCAACCAATCCGAGGTATTTCGCATGAGCGACGCCAGTTTTAACCCAGTCGTGCTGCCGATGGTGAGTTTCAGCCCGCTGGACATCGCCCGTCTGCTGGGCAAGCGTAAGCTCCTGCTGCTGACGCTGGGCCTGGCAGGCGGGGCGGCCGGCTACTCCATCAGCCTTGCGCTGCCGTCGAAATACCAGGCCGAGGGCACGCTGGTGGTCCGGTCCCAGGCGATGACGGCCGATGAGTCGGAACGGGCGTTCGACTCCACCGTCGTCAACGAGGCTGTCGTCACGACCGAGACGCAAATCTTGACCTCGGCGGGCCTGCTGAAGCGCGTCGCCGCCACGGTCACGATACCGCCGGAGCTGCTGGGCACCAGCAGTTTGGCGCCAATGGCGCGGTCGGCCATCGAGCGGCTCGCATCCACCGCCACGTTCATTCCGCACGACTGGACCAACGCCGCCCTCAATGCCATCGGGCCGGTCGTGCAGCCAACCGCGGCGGCGATCCAGGAGCAGCGCGAGACTTTCATCACGCAGGCGACCAGCATAGTGCCGACCAAGGGCAGCAGCGTCATCATCGTCCGCGCGACAACGGGCAGCCCGGCCCTGAGCGCCGCGATCGTGAACGAGGTGCTCGACCTGTATATGCAGGAGCGTTCCGGCGAGCAGGCCGCCGCCGCGGCCAAGATCGCATCTGCCCTGCGCGAGCGCCTCCGTCAGACCGAGACGAAGATCAGCGACGGCGAGGAGAAGCTCGTGCGGATGCTGGAGGAGCCGGGCGCAATCGAGAACAGCGACATTCCCGGGGCCATGCGCGACCTGTCGCTGCTTGGCCCGCAGATCGTCCAGGCCGAGGCGGATGTCGCGCGCCGGCAGGCCGAATACAACGCCGTGACGAAGTCCAAGTCCGGCTCGACGGCTTCCGGCTTGCCGACGCCGGAGGCTCTGGCCTTGCAGCGGCAATTGACCGACCTGCAGCAGCAGCTCGCCAAGATGTCGGCCATCGTCGGCTCCGAGTTCCCGGCGCGGCGGGCGATCCAGGACCAGATCAGCACGCTCAAGGGCGCGCTGAGCACCGAGGCGCAGCACGGCATCGAGCAGCGCCGGGTCGCGCTGGCGACGGCGCAGGCGACGGCGGGCAGCCTACGGCAGCAGCTCGACGTCATGCGCTCGAACCGGATCGCGCAGTCGTCCTCGACCGTGGGCCTGGCCCGGCAGCGTGAGACGGTCGCGAGCCTCAGCCGCATCGGCGACGCCTTGCAGACCCGCCTGATCGATCTCGAGGCCCGTGTCAGCAACCCCAACGCGCGGGTGCTTAGCCAGGCCGAGGCGCCGCTCCGCGCCACGTTCCCAAGCAAGCAGCTTTTTGCGATATCCGGCTTCATCCTCGCGATGCTGTCGGGCTTGGCCCTTACCTTGACACGTGCCCATCAGCGCCAGTCCCGGCCCATGGCCATCCAGCTCGCCCGGCAGGCGAACGCGCCGCTGCTGGGCAGCGTGCCGCGGTTCATCGCGTCGCGGCAACGTGCGCTGCCCGATCTCTCCGGCCGCAAGACGGTCAAGGGCATAAGCCTGCCCGAGACGCTGCAGGCGCTGGCGCTCGAGCTTGAGGACACCATCAAACGGGGTGGCTTCAAGTCGCTGATGGTCACCTCCGCCTATGCCGGCGAGGGCAAGACCACCGTGACCACCCTGCTTGGCCACTTCCTTGCGGCGGCTGGAATGCGCGTGCTGCTGGTCGACCTCGACCTGCGCTATCCCTCCATCGCTCGGATGCTCGCTGGGCGGGGCCGGGTGCTCGAGGACGCCGGCAGGCAGATCGGCCCGTATCCGGTGGCGATGGCCCCGGTCGGAGAGCAGGCGACCATGCACGTGCTGACGCCCTTCCCGATGGGAACCGCGGATGCCGACCTGCTGTTCCGGTCGAGCGTGTTCCAGGACACCTTGGCGATGGCTCGGATGAGCTATGACCTGGTCCTGATCGACACCGGACCGATCATGGCCGTTCCCGATGCGATCAAGATTGCGGAGCTATGCGATGCGATCGTGCTCACGGCGGAGCTGGGGCGGAGCACGGACGCGGTGATGCAGGAGGTGCTGCGGCGCCTGAACCTGACGCGCAAGCCGATCTGCGGCGTGATCGTCACCAAGATCGACGGCAGCGACCGCCAGGCCGGGACATACAGCGGCTACACGGATCATCGCGCGCCGCCGGGCCGTGCGATGATCGAACACAGCGCTGCATAGCCGGCCATGGTCATCACTTCGACCGGCATCGCGATCATCGCGCTCGGCGTGCTGCTGTTTTGCACGTCGCCGCGCCGGCTGCTGGCTGCGCTCGTTTTCTTCTCGTCGTTCTCCTCGACCGCCGTCATCAACTTCAGCAATTACGGGATGGCGCCGGCGGTCGTCTTCCTGGGATTGTTCTTGGCCTGGAAACTGCTGGGCGGCGAGGTCCTGGAAGGCGTGCAGATGAGCAAGGACCAGGGCATCGCCATGCTGTTGATTGCCGGGTTCGGCGCCGCTTCGGTCGCCTCGCTGGTGGTCAACCAGGCCAGCCGCGAGGTCCTGCCCATCCAGACGACGCAGACCGCCTACATCCTGTTCGGCATCGGCATCACCCTCGTGCTCTCGATCGAGATGCTGCGCCGGGACCGGCTCGACACCGCGGTTTCGGCGCTCCGTGCCGCCGCCGCCTTCATCGCACTGTGGGGCTTTCTGCAGGCGGCCTGCCACTACACGGGGATGACCTACCCGGCGACCGTCTTCAACAACAGCACCAGCCATTTCGCGGATATGTTCGACCAGCGCGCGAGCGCCGGGGTGATCCGCATCGCGTCCGTCGCGACCGAGCCGTCCTTCATGGCGATGTCGCTGATGATCTTCGGAGCATTCGGCGCCACGGCCCTCGCCGTCGAGCCGCGGCTGCGGACCCGGGCTTGGGTCGTTCCGGTTGCACTCACGCTCCTTGTCGTCATCGCTTCGACATCCTCGACCGGCTACGTCGGCCTCGGCGTACTGGCACTTCTGCTCGCCCGGCGGCGGCCCGGCCTAATCTTCGGTCTCTGTGCCGGCGCAGCCGTCGCAGGATCGGTGCTGCTGATGTTCCTCCCGGACTTCCGTGACGCCCTCTATGAATTCACTTTCGATAAAGCTTCCTCCGGCTCGTATATCGACCGGACCCAGGCCGTCTGGGATGCCTTTGCCCTATTCGGCAAGCAGCCGATATTTGGCTTGGGATGGGGCGGCAACTTCAGCTTCAGCATCGTCTCCACGCTTCTTGCCGATGTCGGACTCGTCGGGACGGCGCTGTTTTCTGCCGCGATCCTGGCAACGCTGCTGGCCTCGCGGGCTGCACGGCTGGCCTGTCCCGCGCCGTCCGAATGGCGGCTTCGTGCCTATGCCGAGGGAACGGAGAACGCCCTGATCGTCTGCATGGCGCTCTCGGTGATCTCGGGCTTCCACTTCGTCGTCGCCGATTTCTGGTGCCTTTGGGCGATGGCGCTCGCGATACCATCCGCCCTGGCCAGAGCGTCGCAGGGCGTCAATGCCACAGACTACTACTCTTTGCGTGCACAGGGCCGCAGAGCATTTCCCAAGGTGATGACATGAAAAGCGTTGTTTGCTCAATCGTAATTACATCCTACAACGCATCGAGGTTCATCGCCGATACGATCGAGAGCGCGCTGGCTCAGGATTACCCCAACCTCGAAGTCATCGTGGTCGACGACGGCTCAAAAGACGACTCCCTTGCGGTCATCGGCCGCTACAGCGACCGGTTGACCGTCATCAGCAAGGAGAACGGCGGGCAAGCGTCGGCCTTCAACAGCGGTTTCGCCCAATCGACAGGGAGCATCGTCTTCTTCCTGGACGGCGATGACACGCTGCTGCCGGATACGGTATCGCGCGTTGCCGACATCTGGCACCCGGCGATCTCGAAGATACATTTCAAGCTGCAGCGGATGTTGCAGGATGGGACGCCGATCCCTGGGGCGATGCTGCCGCCCTACCGGCCGCTGCCGAGCGGCGACCTGACGCCTTTGCTGCGGCGCTTTGGGTTCTATCCGTCGCCGCCCACCTCGGGAAATGCGTTCAGTCGCGCGTTCCTGGACCACGTCCTGCCCATGCCGGAAGGTCCCTACCGGTCGAGCGCCGATACGTTCCTCCTTGGACTGGCGCCATTGTTCGGCAACATCGGCGCATTGGGCGGTATCGGCGGCCACTGGCGCCTGACAGGTCAGAACAACTCAACGGGCGGCCTGTCGGTCCTGGAGCAAATGGTGCACAGCGACGACGTGCTTGTCACTGCCTTCCAGAATTTTGCTAGTATGAACGGAGAGCCGCAGCTTTATACCCCTCGCTCGCCGCAATATTTAAAGAATAGACTGCTGCTGTGCAAATTCTCGCAGTCCCGCTCACCCAGCAGCATGAACCTAGGTCTGCTTATACTGTCATACATTCGCACGACGGTGACTTGGCCTGGGTATGACCTCGGCACGCGCATCAAGTTCCTGGCTTGGGCAATCCTGATGGGTCTCGTGCCGGAGCGCATCCTGCGTCGTGTTCCCGGCATCGGCGGCCCGTCCGTAAACCTGTCGGAACGCAAGCCTGATCTAGGGACCAAACCTGCCCAACGGACTTGGCTGACCCAGCTCACCAAATCAAGCTAGGCGCATCGGTCCGGGCTGAGGTGATGTGGCCGTTCGTGGACGCATTGCCTCAGCCCACCCGACCCCACCAGCCGTGTCGCCCATCCTTAGAGCCCCATGTAGGTCTCGCGGATTTCCTGGTCGTCACGCAGGGCCGCGGCCGGCCCGCTGCGGGCGATGCGGCCGTGATCGAGCACGTAGGCGCGGTCGCTGACCTCCAGCGCCTCCGTGACGTTCTGCTCCACCAGCACGATCGTCAGCCCTTGCTGCCGGGCCAGGTGCTCGACGGTCTCGAACACCCGCTCGACCATGAGCGGCGACAGGCCGACCGAGGGCTCGTCAAGCATCAGCAGCGCCGGGTGGCTCATCAGCGCGCGGGCGATGGCGCACATCTGCCGCTCGCCGCCCGATAGCTTGCCGGCCATCTGCGCCCGCCGTTCCGCCAAGATGGGGAAGATGGCCATGACCTCGTCGAGGCGGGCAGCGAGCTTGGCGCGGGAGGCGCGGGTGAAGGCGCCGAGCTGCAGGTTCTCCTCGACGCTCATGAACGGGAACAGCCGGCCGCCCTCCGGAACCAGCGCCAGGCCGTCGCCGGGCAGATGGTGCGCGGCCCGGCGGGTGATGTCGACGCCGCGGAACGCGACCCGCCCGGACTGCGCCCGGACCAGCCCGGTAATCACCGACAGCAGGGTCGACTTGCCGGCGCCGTTCGCCCCCACGATGGCGACGATCTCGCCGGCGCGGACCTCGACCGACACGTCCCACAGCACGGTGGCGTCGCCGTAGCCCGCCGTAACGCCGTCGACTGCGAGCATGGGAGCGCCGCTCACGGCTGGCGGCCCTTGCCGACATAGGCTTCGACGACGCGGGGGTTGCTCAGCACGTCCTCGGCCGTGCCCTCGGCCAGCATCGCGCCGCGCTCCAGCACGATGACCCGGTCCGAGAACTGGCGCACGACCTTCAGGTTATGCTCGATGACCAGGAAGGTGTGGCCCTCGCGGTTCAGGCGCTGAACCAGGACGACGATCTCGTGGATTTCGGTCTGGTTGAGCCCGGCCATCACCTCGTCCAGCAGCACGATCTTGGGGTCAAGCGCCAGAGCGCGCGCCACCTCGAGCCGACGCCGCTCGCTGAGCGTGAGGACGCCGGCGCGTATGCCGGCGCGGT
>CAZZWN010000129.1:0-9948 GCA_964657765.1 uncultured Acetobacteraceae bacterium | reverse complement strand
CGAAGGAGGGCGACGCGGCCAAGGCGCTGATGGACCAGGGCTGCGACATCATCACGCAGCACACCGACAGCCCTGCCCCGCTGCAGGCGGCGGCCAGCCGCGGCATCAAGGCGTTCGGGCAGTCGACCGACATGACGAAGTTCGCCCCGACGACGCAGTTGACCGCCTCCACGGACATCTGGGCGCCGTACTACATCAAGCGGATCGGCGACGTGATCGGCGGCACGTGGAAGAGCACCGACGTTTGGGGCGGTTTCGACAGTGGCCTGCTCGGCATGGCTCCGTTCACCAACATGCCGCCCGACGTGGTCGCGATGGCGAATGATACCGTCGAAGCCGTGAAGGCGGGGAAGAACCTCGTTTTCGCCGGGCCGTTGACCGACCAGGGCGGTGCGGTGAAGCTGCCGGCCGGCAAGGTGATGGACGATGGCGCGCTGTCCTCGCTGCAATGGCTGGTGCAGGGCGTCGACGGGAAGCTGACTTAAGGCGCGCCGGATGCTGCAGGTCGCGCCATCGGAGGCCGGACTGCCGGACCCGTTGCTCGTGATGCACGGGATCACGAAGCAGTATCCGGGCTGCCTGGCCAATGACGGCGTGTCGCTCACGGTCGAGTGCAACCAGATCCATGCCCTGCTCGGCGAGAACGGCGCCGGCAAGAGCACGCTGGTGAAGATTATCTATGGCGTCACCAAGCCCGACGCCGGCGAGATCGTCTGGGAGGGGCGGAAGGTCAGCATCCGCAGCCCCGGCGAGGCGCAGCGGCTCGGCGTCGGCATGGTGTTCCAGCATTTCTCGCTGTTCGAGGCCCTGACGGTCACCGAGAACATCGCGCTCGGCCTCGCGACCGCGCCGGAGCGCGTCGGCCTGCGCGAGCGCATTGTCGGCATCTCCACCGAATACGGGCTGCCGCTCGATCCCGACCGCGTGGTGCACGACCTCTCGGTCGGCGAGCGGCAGCGGATCGAGATCGTGCGCTGCCTCCTGCAGTCCCCCAAACTGCTGATTATGGACGAGCCGACCTCTGTATTGACGCCGCAGGAGGTCGATCGCCTGTTCAGCACCCTGCGCCGCCTCGCCGCCGAGGGCTGCTCCATCCTCTATATTAGCCACAAGCTGGAGGAGGTGCGCGCCCTGTGCTCGGCGGCGACCATCATGCGGCTCGGCCGCAACGTCGCGCGCTGCGACCCGACGCAAAAGACCGTCAAGGAACTGGCGGAGATCATGATCAGCGCCGAGCTGAGCGCGCCGACGCCCCGCCCGCGCGTCATCAGCAACGCCCCGCCCCGCCTGGTGCTCGACCGCCTGACCATCCGCTCGCCGCACCAGTTCGGCACCGACCTCAAGGACATTTCGCTCACCCTTGCCGGCGGCGAGATCCTGGGGCTGGCCGGCATCGCCGGCAACGGGCAGGGCGAGCTTATGGACGCGCTGTCCGGCGAAATCCTGGCAGGACGGCCCGAGAGCGTCATGATCGACGGCGTTGCGGCCGGGCACATGGGGCCGCACGGCCGCCGCCGGCTGCGCGGCTGCTTCGTGCCGGAGGAGCGCAACGGCCACGGCGCGGTCACGGCCATGTCGCTGTCGGAGAACGCCTTCCTGTCGGGATTCCTGAACGGATCGCTGCTGCGGTTCTGGTTCATCGACCGCAAGCGGACGGCGGCCTTCGCCCAGAGCATCATCGACCGCTTCGACGTGCGCACCACCGGCCCGGCGGCCGAGGCGCGCTCGCTGTCCGGCGGCAACCTGCAAAAATTCCTGGTCGGGCGGGAAGTCCTGCAGAACCCGAGCGTGCTGGTGATCAGCCAGCCGACCTGGGGCGTCGATGCCGGTGCGGCGCTGGCCATTCATGAAGCCATCATGGCGCTGGCCCAGGCTGGCGCCGCCGTCGTCATCATATCGCAGGACCTCGACGAGATCTTCGTCCTGGCCGACCGAATCGCCGTCATCGCCGGAGGCCGGCTTTCGGAACCAGTGCCGACGCGGGAGGCGACGGTCGAGGCGATTGGCCGGCTGATGGGCGGCGCCACGCCCACCGCTGCGGAGGCTCTGCATGCTTAGCATCATGCCTCGCGGCTTCGAGTCCCGGTTTTGGCGCTACGGCTCGCCGGTCCTGGCGCTGCTGCTGACGTGCATCACCTCGGGGCTGATCTTTGCCATTATGGGACGGCCGCCGCTCCGCACGGTCTACACCTTCCTGGTGTCGCCCTTGCTGGCGCCGGACGGGCTGGCGGCCCTGGTCGTGAAGGCGGCGCCGCTGATCATGATGGGCGTCGGCCTCTCGCTCGCCTACCGCGCCAATATCTGGAACATCGGCACCGAGGGGCAGTTCACCCTTGGCGCCATCTTCGGCGGCGGCCTCGCGCTGGCCCTGCCGGACGCGCCGTCATGGGTCGTCTTGCCCGGCATGCTCGCGGCCGGCGTGATCGGCGGCATGGCGGGCGGCGGTCTGGTCGCCTGGCTGCGCATCCGCTTCAACGCCAACGAGATCCTGACCAGCCTGATGATGACCTACATCGTCCAATACCTGCTGATCTACCTCGTCACCGGTCCCTGGCGCGATCCGGAGGGCTTCGGCTTTCCGCAGACCGCGCTGTTCTCCGACGACGCGGCCATACCCCGCCTGGTCGAGAACACCAACGTGCACATCGGCGTCGCCCTTGCGCCGCTGATCGCCATCGGCCTGTGGCTCATGCTCGAGCGGTCTATCCTGGGCTTCCAGTTCCGCGTGCTCGGCCACGCCCCACGCGCCGCCCGCTTTGCGGGATTCAGCGAAAACCGGCTGGTGTGGGTCGCGATGCTGATCAGCGGCGGGCTGGCCGGGCTCGCCGGCATTTTCGAGGCTGCGGGCACGGTGGGCCAGCTCACAACCGCGATCTCGTCGGGCTACGGCTTCACGGCGATCATCGTGGCTTTCCTCGGCCGGCTCAATCCGCTTGGCGCCATCCCCGCCGGGTTGCTGCTCGCCCTCTCGTATCTCGGTGGCGACGCCGCGCAGATCCAGCTCGGCCTGCCGAATGCGGTGACTGGTATTTTCCAGGGGATACTCCTGTTCTATTTGCTCGGCTGCGACGTCCTGCTGCTGCATCGCATCCGCTGGCTCCCCAATCGTCAGGCCGCATGATGTCCCATTTGGTCACGAGTTTCCTGGTCAGCGTCATCGCCGCCTCCACCCCGCTGCTGCTGGCCGCGGTCGGCGAATTGGTGGTGGAGCGGGCGGGCGTGCTCAACCTTGGGGTCGAGGGCATGATGCTCGCCGGCGCCATCGCCGCGTTCGCGGCCGCCGAGGGCACCGGGTCCACCTCGCTCGGCGTGCTGGCTGCCGTGTTCGCCGGCATGGCGTTGGCGCTGCTGTTCGGGCTGCTGACCTTGACACTGCAGGCGAACCAGACCGCGACCGGGCTGGCGCTCACGATCTTTGGCCGCGGCTTCAGCGCACTGCTCGGAGCAGGCTACGTCGGGATCGCGGCACCGACCTTGCCGAAGCTGGCTATTCCGATGCTTTCGGACGTCCCGGTGCTCGGTCCCGTGCTGTTCGGCCATGACGCGCTTGTCTACTTCTCGTTGGCCATCTTGGCCGTGGTCGCCTGGGTCATTGGCCGCACCCATGTCGGACTGGTGCTGCGGGCCGTCGGCGACTCGCACGACGCGGCGCATTCCCTCGGCTATCCCGTCGTGTCCATCCGCTATGCGGCCGTGCTGTTCGGCGGGGCGCTGGCGGGGTTGGCGGGGGCCTACATGTCGCTGGCCTACACACCGCTTTGGGCACAGGACATGACGGCGGGTCGCGGCTGGGTCGCGGTCGCCCTGGTCACGTTCTCGGCCTGGCGGCCATTCTGGCTGCTGATGGGCGCCTGGTTCTTCGGGGCGCTCATGTACCTGTCGCTGTATGTCCAGGCGCTGGGCGTCGCGATTCCGTCGGCGCTGCTGTCGGCGCTGCCCTACATCGGCACCATCGTCGTGCTCGTGCTGATCTCCCGCGACCAGCGGCGCATCCGGCTGCACCGTCCGGCGATGCTGGGACGGCCCTTCCTGCTTCGGGCTTGAACGCGCTGGTCAGTTTCTAGCTGAGCTCGATCCCGTCAACGACTCGCACGCATGGCCGCGGTCGCCATTGCCAAGAGCGGCGTGCGCCTGCCACCCTTCGACACAAGAATGGCGTAATGCGCTGCGGACCTCCCAAGCTAAGCCCGGGGCCGCTATGATCGCCAAGGGAGGAAAATGATGTCCGAAGGACGCAGCATCGATGTCCAAGCCTTTTTGAACGAGCACCCGTTCTCAAGCTTCCAATGGGCGATTTTCGGACTGTGCTTCCTCATCGTCCTGCTGGACGGGTTCGACACCGCCGCCATCGGCTATATCGCCCCATTGCTGATCACCGAATGGGGCGTGACGCGGCCGGATCTGGCGCCGGTCCTCAGCGCGGCGCTGTTCGGCCTGGCGGCTGGCGCCTTGAGCTCTGGACCCCTGGCCGACCGCTTCGGCCGCAAGGCGGTCCTGCTCGCATCGGTGCTGGTCATCGGCGTCGCCTGCCTCGCGTCCGCGTTCTCGGGCAGCCTGAGCCAGCTCGTCGCGTGGCGGTTCGCGACCGGCCTCGGCCTTGGCGCCGCCATGCCCAATGCCGTGACCCTGATGAGCGAGTACTGCCCCGATGCACGGCGCGCCACGCTCACCAACGCCATGTTCTGCGGCTTTCCGTTGGGCGCCGCATTCGGCGGCTTCCTCGCGGCCTGGATGATCCCGCAGTTCGGCTGGCGCAGCGTGCTGATCTTCGGCGGGATCGTGCCGCTGATGCTGACGGTGCTGCTGCTCCTGCTGCTGCCGGAGTCGGTGCGCTACATGGTTGCCAAGCGGCAGCCGGTGGAGCGCATCCGCGCCGTACTGCGCCGCATCTCCACGACGGCCGCCAACGCGACCTCGTTCATCATGACCGAGAAAGGGCCGGCAACCAACGCCAGCAGCGGCGCCGGCGTCGTGCTTTCGAGCGCCTACCTGGTGGGCTCCATCAGTTTGTGGGTGGCCTACTTCATGGGCCTGGTGATCTTCTATGCGCTGATCAACTGGATGCCGATCCTGTTCAAGGACGCCGGGCTGGAACCGCGGACCGCAGCACTCATCGCCGCCCTGTTCCCGCTCGGCGGCGTGGGCGCGATCCTGTTCGGCTGGCTGATGGACCGCTTCAACGGCAACAAGATCATCGCGGCCGGCTTTGCCCTGACCTCCGTGGCCATCTGCGCCATCGGCCAGGTCGCCGGCAACGTCGGCTTGCTGGTGCTGGTCGTGTTCGTGGCCGGCACCCTTATGAACACGGCCCAATCGTCGCTGCCTGCGCTGGCCGCCGGCTTCTACCCGACCCAGGGGCGCGCGACGGGCGTGGGCTGGATGCTGGGCCTGGGCCGCTTCGGCGGCATCGCCGGGTCGTTCCTCGTGGCGGAACTGGCGCGCCGGCAACTCGCTTTCGGCGATATCTTCATGATCGTGGCCATCCCGGGACTGATTGCCGCGGCGGCGCTGATGATGAAGCAGATCGCGCATCCCGAGGACAGGACGGCCCGGGCAACCATACGCAGCGAGGCATTGGGCCACTGAGGTCAAAACCGCCCGGCGCATCGTGGCGCAGTTCACCGGCTGTCGACAGCCGCATTTGAAGGGACCGGAACCATGCCCGCCGACGAGTTCATCCAGCGCGACCGCGGCCAGCACCCGCCGGCGTTCACGCCCGGTTATAAAACCAGCGTGCTGCGCTCGCCGCGCCTGCCGCTGTGGTCGCTGCAGAACTCGCTGTCCGAGGTGACGGGCCCGGTGTTCGGCCATGACGAGCTGGGCCCGCTCGACCACGACCTGATTTTGAACTATGCCCGCGGCGGCGAGCCGATCGGCGAGCGCACAATCGTGCACGGCCGGGTGCAGGACGAGCAGGGCCGGGGCGTGCCGCACACGCTGGTCGAGGTCTGGCAGGCCAACGCCGGCGGGCGCTACCGGCATAAGAACGACACCTATCTTGCGCCGATCGACCCCAACTTCGGCGGCTGCGGGCGCATGATCACCGACGACGCCGGCCGCTACGCCTTCCGCACCGTGAAGCCCGGCGCCTATCCGTTCCGCAACCATGTCAACTCCTGGCGTCCGGCGCACATCCACTTCTCGCTGTTCGGTTCCGGCTTCGCGCAGCGGCTGATCACCCAGATGTACTTCGAGGGCGACCCGCTGATCCCCATGGACTCCATCCTGGGCACCATCCCGGACCCGGCCGCGCGGCAGCGGCTGGTGGCACAGCTCGACCTGAACGCGGCCATTCCGTTGGACAGCCTGGCCTACCGGTTCGACATCGTGCTGCGCGGGACCCGCTCCACGCTGTTCGAGAACAAGCTGCACGGGAACTGACGCCATGATCTCGAAGCCCGACACCCTCAAGGAAACCCCGTCGCAGACGGCCGGACCCTACGTGCATATCGGCCTCATTCCGCATCAGGCCGGGTTCGACATCTTCGAGCGGCCATTCGGCAACGTCCTGGCCGGACCGGACACGCCGGGCGAGCGCATCCGCATCGAGGGCCGCGTGCTCGACGGCCTGGGCGCGCCGTGCCGGGACATCCTGCTCGAAGCGTGGCAGGCCAATGCCGCCGGACGCTACAACCACCCGGCGGACCAGCAGGCCGACAAGCCGCTCGACGTGGGCTTCCGAGGTTGGGGCCGCGCCGGCACGGATTTCACCACGGGGCTGTACGGGTTCGAGACCATCAAGCCCGGCGCGGTCGTGGGCCGCAGCGGGCACCGGCCGATGGCGCCGCATGTGAACCTCTGGCTGGTTTCGCGCGGCATCAACATCGGCCTGTCGACGCGGATGTATTTCGCCGACGAGGCCGAGCTGAACGAGCACGATCCCGTGCTGCGCATGATCGACCCGCCGGTCCGGGTCGAAACGCTGCTGGCGCGCCGTGAGGAGCGGGACGGCGGCGCGGTCTACGTGTTCGACATCCGCCTGCAGGGCGACCGGGAAACCGTGTTTTTCGATATTTGATAACATAGAGGGGGAAGGCTCATGCAGCCCGTCGTCATCGCCGTCGCCATCACCGGCTCCGTGCCGCGCAAGCAGGACAACCCAGCCGTCCCCACCACACCCGCAGAACAGATCGAGAGCACGCATGCGGCGTTCGAGGCCGGGGCGAGCCTCGTGCACATCCACGTCCGCAACCCCGACGAGAGCCCGTCCTCCGACCCCGCGCTGTTCGCGCAAGTGCAGGAGGGCGTGCGCCGGCACTGCCCCGGCATGATCGTGCAGTTCTCCACCGGCGGGCGGGGACGCGACCCGGCGGCGCGCGGCAATGCGCTCGAGCTGCGGCCCGACATGGCGTCGCTGTCGACGGGGTCGGTGAACTTTCCGACCATCGTCTACGAGAACCCGGCCCAGCTCGTGACCGACCTCGCAACCAAGATGCAGGCCAACAACGTGCGCCCGGAGATCGAGATCTTCGACCTGAGCCACCTGCACGGGGCGCGGCGGCTGATCGACGCGGGGCTCATGGACGAGCAGCCGCACGTGCAGGTCGTCATGGGCGTAAAGAACGCGCTGCCGGCCGACGAGCACCTGCTGGACTTGATGCTCGGCGAGCTGAAACGCGTGCTGCCGCGGGCGACATGGACCGCGGCGGGCATCGGCGCGAACCAGGCGCGCGTGATGGACTGGGTGCTGGCGCGCGGCGGCGACGGCGTGCGCACGGGGCTTGAGGACAACGTCCGCCTCAGCCGCGACCGCCTGGCCGCCAGCAATGCCGAGCTGGTGCAGCACGCCGCCGCCGCCGCCGCCCGTCACGGACGCCGGCCCGCAACGCCCGCCGAGGCGCGCGCGGCGCTCGGGCTGGGGGCGGGCGATCCTCTATAACCTACCGAGACGACGCCTTCTGCAAGCCGGCGAGCGCCTCCTTCGCGGTGCGCTGCGTATCCGGACCGCCGCCCGCCGCCATCGCCTGCCCCAGCCACCGCCTCGCCGAGACCGCATCGCCACGGGCCGCTGCGCTTTCGCCCGCCTGCAGATACAAATTGGCGGCGTCCCGCGGCACACCGGCGCGCTGCATCGCCTTCGCCGCCAGCGCCGTCGTCTCGGCCATGGCGCGATAATTCAGCTGCGAGCGGTGCAGGTCGGCCGCCTTTCGCGCATGGTCCGCCGCTTGCCGATACTGCCCATGCAGAATGTCGAGCCGCGCCGTCAGCTCCTCCCGGTCGGCCTCCCAATCCGCAGAAGGGGTTTGCGGCTGACCAAACCCGGCCAAAGCCGCGACGATCCCGGCCGCATCGCCCCGCGCATCTGCAATCAGGCCGCGCACATAACTCGCCCGGGCTGCGGTGACGGGGCTGCTGGCGGTGGCCTGGGCGCGTGCGGCCAGCGTATCGGACTCCGCATCCCGCCCGAGCCGGTGCAGCGCCGCCGATTGTATCAGGTCCAGCTCGGCAAAACCCGGCGCACCACGGGCAGCCAGGGCGTCGCGGGTGCGCTGCGCCGTCCGCAATGCCCCGGCGGCGTCGTTGTCGGCGAGCTCCGCCACCGCAAGGTTGTAGCCGCTATCGCCAATCGCCTGGGCGTCGTCGCGCGCCATGGCCAGCGTGAATGCCTCCCGGTATTGGGCCACCGCCTGCTTCAGCCGGCTGAATTCCAAGGACTGCCGGCCCGAGTTGTTGGCCTGGGCCAGCGTGCTGTCCTCCATCGCGGCCGGGGCCGGGCGTCCGCCGCAACCCGCTAAGATCAGCAGCGCCACCAAAGCGGGCGCCCATGTCACGGCCGCACCTCGCGCGGGGGCAAGCGCTGGGACGCAGGCTTCGCCGCGCCGTCGCCGCCCAGCAGGAACGAACCGCGCAACTGCACCAGCAGCTTGCCCAACTCCGCCGTCGTCGCCTGCACCTGGGTCAGCAGCGCCGGCAGGTTGCTCGTGCTGTCCGTCACGTTGCGCGCCAGGGTGGGTAATTGCGTCGCCGTCTTCGCGGTGTCGCGGGTGATCGACTGCACGTTCGACAGCACGCCGCGCGATTGCTCCAGCAGGCCCGGCACCGGCGCCAAAATCGGGCCGAGCCGGGCAATCTCACCCTTCAGCGTCGAGACCGTGTCTTCCGCCTGCCGGATCAGCGTGTCGTCGGTCAGCAGCCGCCCGGCCGAGCCCTGTCCGGACTTGATCCCGCTGGCGACATCATCCAGCGCCGCCATCGCATGCAGCGCGTGCTCCAACGTCGGCAGCACGTCCGCCGTCACCTTGTTGAGCGTCGCGGTGAGGGTGTCGGCCGGGTTGGGCTCCGCGGTCGCGGTCAGCACGGCGTATTTCCAGTTCATCGGCGCCCCGGTACCGCGGGTCACGTCGACATAGGCCGCGCCGGCGACGCCGTAGCGCAGCCGGATCGTCGCCGTGCTGTCGCGCAGGATGAACGCCTCGGTCTGCCGCTCGATGGTGGCGAGCGCGTACATGTCGCCGCTGGGGTTCAGCACGATTTGCTTCACGCTGCCGGCGTGGGTGCCGAGCACGTCGATGTCGGCGCCCACCGTCAGGCCGCCGAACCCGGTCTGCGGCAGCACGATGCGCAGCTCCAGATCGGGCCGCAGCCAGCGCCGGAGCACCCCGGCCTCGAAGATCGCGCCAAAGAACAGCGCCAGCGCCAGGATCACCAACAGGCCGACCCACTCGTCGGTATGACGCAGGCGCAGCAGTTGCGGCGGGGCGTCCGGGCGGCGCTTCTGCAGCATCAGACGGCCACCATCGGGCGCAGCCCGTCGTCCCGAAGCTGCAGGCGGTGGCGCACGGGAAAGCGCTGCGCCGCCCAGAACGGCGCGTCGCGGGTGAAACAGACCGCCGCCGCCCCACGATGCAGCGCCCGCGACAGCAGGTCGAGCAACGGGGCCGTAAGTTCCGTCCGCTCCGGGGTGATCGTGCTCTCCAGCAGCAGCAGTTGCGGCTCGCCCAGGAACGC
>CAZZWN010000128.1:0-9970 GCA_964657765.1 uncultured Acetobacteraceae bacterium | reverse complement strand
GCGGGATGACCCGATCACCGCGACCCCGGGCCTATGCGCCCGACCCGGCCGCGCCGGGACGCCCCTGCGACATGCCCGGCTGCCCCGAGGCCGGCGGCTTCCGCGCGCCGAAATCCCGCACCACGCTGAACCAATACTGGTGGTTCTGTCTCGAGCATGTACGCGAGTACAACGCGGCCTGGGACTTCTACAAAGGCATGTCCGCAAGCGAGATCGAGGCGCATACGCGGTCCGACACCGGCTGGCAGCGTCCGACCTGGCCGCTGGGCCGCCTCGGCGCGCAGGCATTCGACGAGGCCATGCTGCACGACCCGCTGCACATCCTTTCCGCCGGGCGCATGCGTCGTGGGACTGCGCCGCCGAAGGCGACCGTGCCGCCGGACCTGCGCGACCCGATGCAGGCGCTGGGCCTCGAATGGCCGGTGTCGATGGAGGCGCTCAAAGCGCGCTATAAGGAGCTGGCCAAGCGCCACCATCCCGACGCCAACGGCGGAGACCGGGCGTCGGAGGAGCGGCTGAAGACCATAAACCTTGCCTATGCCGCCGTGAGGCAACATTTGACCGCTGAACCCCGGATGGCCGCGACCGGATGAGCTTTCGCAACCGCCCCGAAGCGGGCTAAACTGCCCCGCCCGGCTCACGGCATGGCGGGGCGCTGTACAGGACCCCAAGGCCTATGAACAATATCGCTGCACTCGCCGATGCCCGTTCCACGCCGACGTCGGCCATCAGTGTCCCGGACACGACGGTCGACGCTCGACAGGCGTTCGGCCTGGATATCGACATGGAGGTGCCGGCGTTCTCGGTCGCCACCGAGCATGTGCCCGAGATCGACACGGCGTATAAGTTCGACCGCGAGACGACGCTCGCCATCCTGGCCGGCTTTGCCTTCAACCGGCGCGTATTGATCCAGGGGTATCACGGCACCGGCAAGAGCACGCATATCGAGCAGGTCGCGGCCCGGCTGAACTGGCCGTGCATCCGCGTCAACCTCGATAGCCACATCAGCCGCATCGACCTGATCGGCAAGGACGCCATCGTTCTGAAAGACGGCAAGCAGATCACCGAATTCCGCGAGGGTATCCTGCCCTGGGCGCTGCAGCACGCGTGCGCCCTGGTGTTCGACGAGTACGACGCCGGGCGGCCGGATGTGATGTTCGTGATCCAGCGGGTGCTGGAGGTCGAGGGCCGGCTGACTTTGCTCGATCAGAACCGCGTGATCCGCCCGCATGCGAGCTTCCGCCTGTTTGCGACCGCCAACACGGTGGGGCTCGGCGACACGACTGGGCTTTATCACGGCACGCAGCAGATCAACCAGGGGCAGATGGACCGCTGGAATATCGTCGCGACGCTGAACTACCTTCCGCACGCGCAGGAGACGGCGATCGTGCTAGCCAAGATGGGCATCGACCCATCGGACAAGGCGATGAAGAAGCGGGTCGAGAGCATGGTGGCGCTGGCGGACCTGACGCGCGCCGGGTTCATCAACGGCGATATTTCCACGGTGATGAGCCCGCGGACGGTGATCACCTGGTCGGAGAACGCACGCATCTTCAAGGACGTGGGCTTCGCCTTCCGCCTCACGTTCCTCAACAAGTGCGACGAAGCCGAGCGCAGCACCGTGGCGGAATACTACCAGCGTTGTTTTAACGAAGAGTTGCCGATGGGGCTGCTGGCGCCGCGCAAGGGACTGTGAGCGGCGTCCCATGAGCGGCAGCAAAGAGAACACACGCACCGAGGATTTCAAGCGCGCGACCGCCGGGGTGCTACGGGCGATCGCACAGGTGCCCGAGGTGCAGGTGGCGTTCCAGCCGGGCCCGAGCGGCCTGGTCGGCAAGCGGGCGCGGTTGCCGTTGCCGACTCGCGCGCTGCCGCCTGCGGAGATGGCCAAGCTGCGCGGGGCGGCGGATAGCGTCGCGCTGCGGCTGCGCCACCACGACGACGCCGTGCATGCGGCGCGCAGCCCGGGCCAGCGCGACGCGAAGGACGTGTATGACGCGTTGGAGCAGGCCCGCGTCGAGACGGTCGGGGCCGCGCATATGTCCGGCGTCGCTGCCAATATCCGCGCGCGGCTGTCCGACGAATGCGAGTCGGAAGGCTATGACCGCATGACCCGCAAGGATCAGTTGCCGTTGCCGGCGGCGCTGTCGTTGCTGGCGCGCGAGCGCATGTCCGGCGAGGCCAGCCCGGCGGCTGCGTCCCGCATCCTCGAAAGCTGGCGCGGCACGCTGGGCGACGATGCCGAGAGCGCGTTGGCGGAGATGGCGACGGCGCAAAACGACCAGGGACGTTTCACCCGTGCGGCGCGCAAGCTGTTGGCAGCGCTCAATCTTGCCGAGGCGGAGATCGAGTCTGAACCCGACGACCAGACCGACGAGGGCGAGGACGGCGGCGAACAGGCCGGGTCGCAGGACAACGCGGAGCAGAACGAGGGCGACACCCAGTCCGACGCCGACAGCACGATGGGCGCGCAGCCCGAGCAGATGCAGGGCGACGCATCGGAGGACGAGGGCGAGGACGACGCAGATGAGGACGCCGCCGCCGCCGAGGGAGACGACCGTCCCGGCGGTCCGCAGACCCGGCGCGAGAAGCCAGTGCCGGACGACCACATGGCCTACCGCGCCTTCTCCCGCGCCAACGACGAGGAGACCGCCGCCGAGGACCTGTGCGACCCGGAGGAGCTGAGCCGGCTCCGCCAGCAGCTCGATCAGCAGTTGCAGCATTTGCAAGGGGTTGTGAGCAAGCTCGCCAACCGCCTGCAGCGCCGCCTGTTGGCGCAGCAGACCCGGGCGTGGGAGTTTGATCTTGACGAGGGCATGCTGGACGCCGGACGCCTGGCGCGGGTTATCGTGAACCCCATGCTATCGCTATCCTACAAGCGGGAGCGGGAGACGGATTTCCGCGACACGGTCGTGACGTTGCTGATCGACAACTCCGGCAGCATGCGCGGGCGGCCGATCACGGTGGCGGCAATGTGCGGCGACATCCTGGCCCGCACCCTGGAACGCTGCGCGGTCAAGGTCGAGGTGCTGGGCTTCACGACGCGCGCCTGGAAGGGCGGGCACAGCCGGGAGCGTTGGGTCGCCGAGGGCAAGCCGCGCAATCCCGGCCGGCTGAACGACCTGCGCCACATCATCTACAAATCTGCCGATGCGCCGTGGCGGCGGGCGCGAAAGAATCTGGGTCTGATGCTGCGCGAGGGCCTGTTGAAGGAGAACATCGACGGCGAGGCGCTGCTTTGGGCCTATCGCCGGCTGATGTCGCGGCCCGAGCATCGGCGCATCCTGATGGTCATCAGCGACGGCGCGCCGGTGGATGACAGCACGCTCTCGGTAAACCCCGGCAACTACTTGGAAAAACACCTGCGCGAGGTGATCCGTGAAATCGAGAGCCGGGACGCGGTCGAGCTGATCGCGATCGGGATCGGCCACGACGTGACGCGATACTACCGCCGGGCGGTGACGATCGTGGACGCGGAGGAGCTGGGCGGCACCGTCATGAAAAAGCTCGCCGAGCTGTTCGACGAGGACGCGGTGCGGTCGTGGGCTCGCGCGGCTTCGGAACGGGCGTCGTTAATCGCCTGAGGCGCGCAGCTTTGCGGCTGCCCGGGGGCCGGTCAGCTGCTGCAGGATCGCGGGGGCGTGCCGGATGGCCAGCGAGTAGTGGCCCTCGTCCGGCAACACGTGCAGGCGCATGGCGGGGATGGCCTCGAACGGCGCCAAGGCGTGCAGCGGGATCAGCGAATCCTCGCTGCCATACCATACGTCGAAGGGCACATTGATTTCGCCGAACGGCACCTGCCAGTCCCGGGCATAAATCTGCGCGTCGGACAGCGCACCCTGCACGCTGCGGCCGATGCCCTCGCGCCATACACGCGCGAGGCCGGCGAGGGTCTTGGGATCCAGGCATTTGCGGTCGGAGGCGGGAAGCGAGCCGCCAACCAGGGTGCTGGGCGTGATGATGCGGCGGTGCAGCAGTGGCCGCACGATGCTGAACAGCCGATGCGCCAGCACCGGATGCCGCCCGAGCCGGAACAAGTGGCCGACGCCGGGCGCGCGGGGGTGCATGCCGTGGGCCGGGGGCACCGGGCAGACCAGCGCCGCGCCGATCACCCGGTCCGACAGCGCATAGGCACAGGCGGTGGCGTAGGGGGCGCCGCCGGAAAGGCCGACGATATGAAACCGGCCGAGGCCGAGCCGGTCGGCTACGTCCGCCACGTCCTGCGGCCAGTCCAGCAAGGTGCGGCCCGGCTGCGGCGACGAGCGGCCATAGCCGGGACGGTCGAACGCCAGCACGCGGACCGGCAGCCCCGGGATCAATCCGGCCTCGAGCCGCGAGGCGGGCCAGCCGTGGAAATAGAGCACGGGCGGACCCGCCGGGTCGCCATACTCCTCGATCGCCATGGTGCGGCCATCCGGCAGGCGCACGGTGAACGACGGCACCGCGGCCCGGTGCACAGCGCGGCGGGGCGCACGTCCCCGACGCACGAACCGCTTGAGCGCCAAAGTCACCATAACGAAAAAGGCCCGCCGGAGCGGGCCTTTGCAGTCGCCAACCGAGCCCTAAGCGGCTGGCTGTGCGGCGGCGCGCTTGGCCTGCGAGCGGACGATACGGCGCTTGAGCACCTGCGCCTCCTCCGGCAGGTTCCGGTTCGGCGTGCCGAGCAGGAACGAGTCGAGTCCGCCATTATGCTCGATCGTGCGGATGGCGTGGGTAGTCAGGCGCACGCGGATCGTGGTGCCGAGAATATCCGACAGCAGCGAGGTGTGCTGCAGATTCGGTAGGAAGCGGCGACGGGATTTATTGTTGGCGTGGCTGACGTTGTTGCCAGACTGCACACCCTTGCCCGTGAACTGGCAGCGACGAGACATCGGAATTCCTCAAAACGAAGCGACGTCCAAGGCGGACGGCCCTGACGTTCAAGCGGCGGGTTATGGCGTCATGGCGCCCCCGCGTCAACCCGGCTACTTAAGCGCGCCCGGGCCTAGGCGCGCCCGGACGTGCCCTCATGCGGCCCATACTCCGCGCGCAACTCGCCCGACCGCACGCTGGACATCGCGTTCTGCAGCACCTGCGCGATGGCGTCGTCGCCCATGGTGCGCGCCAACAGCCCCAATGAGCCGCCGAGCAAAGCGGAGGCGATCGATAACGGGCTGAGATTCTGTCCGGCCATATACTCGATCGCCTTGTCGACGACCGCGCCGGCATGGCTCAGGTCGGCGGGGGCTCCAGAATCAACGGGGTCGTTATGGTTGGCATCGTGCGGCATGCGGCGCTCCTTTTCCTCCTACATGGCGTTCGGACCCGGCGATCCAACCCGCCCTCACTGCGCAGCGCTCCTACTGTGCAGCAACCGTCTCCGGCTCGGACGCATCCAGCATCGGCACCTCGCCTTGCTCGACCTGCAGCTCCCACATGCGGGCATAAATTCCATCCGCCGCCAGCAGGCTGGCATGGGTGCCGCGCTCGGCGACCTCGCCCTCCGACATCACCAGGATCTCGTCCGCGTCCACCACGGTCGACAGGCGATGCGCGATCACGAGCGTCGTGCGGTCGGCCGCCACGGTGCGGAGCGCCGTCTCGATCTCGCGCTCCGTCCGGGTGTCGAGCGCGCTGGTCGCCTCGTCCAGGATCAGGATACGCGGGTTCTTCAGGATCGTGCGGGCGATGGCGACCCGCTGCTTCTCGCCGCCCGACAGCTTCAGCCCGCGCTCGCCGACCTTGGTCTGGTAGCCCTCGGGCAGGCGCAGCACGAAATCGTGCACCTGGGCCAGCCGGGCGGCGTGCTCGATCTCGGGCTGTGACGCGCCGGGCCGGCCATAGGCGATGTTGTAGGCGATGGTGTCGTTGAACAGCACGGTGTCCTGCGGCACGACGCCGATCGCGGCGCGCAGGCTCGCTTGAGTCATGTCGCGCACGTCGATGCCGTCGATCTCCACCGCCCCCTGCGTCACGTCGTAGAAGCGGAACAGCAGCCGGCTGATGGTGGACTTGCCGGCGCCCGTCGGCCCGACAATCGCGAGCTTCGCGCCGGCGGCTGCGGAGAAGCTCACGCCGCGCAGGATTTCGCGGTTGGCGTTGTAGCCGAAGTGCACGTCGCGGAAGGTGACGGAGCCGGGCTGCCCAAGGTCCGGCTTGCCTGGCGCGGGTGCCGCCGCCAGCACGACGGCGCCGGCGCGGTCGGCGACTTCCTGGCCCACCGAGAGCAGGCGGAACATCTGCTCCATGTCCACCAGGCCCTGCTTGATCTCGCGGTAGACGAAGCCGAGGAAATTCAGCGGTTGGTAGAGCTGCATGAGGTAGGTGTTGACCAGCACGAACTGGCCGACCGTCATGGTGCCGGCCTGCACGCCGTTGGCCGCCATCAGCATGACCCAGCCGAGGCCGATCGCGATGATGAACGCCTGGCCAAGGTTCAGCATGTTGAGCGTGACCTGGCTCTTGACCGCCGCGCGCTCGTAGCGGGCGCGGGCCTCGTCGAAGCGGCGTGCCTCGTGGGCCTCGTTGCCGAAATATTTCACCGTCTCGAAGTTGAGCAGGCTGTCTATGGCCTTGGTTTGCGCCTCGGTGTCCGTGTCGTTCATCGCCCGGCGAAAGCGGACGCGCCAGTTGGTGAAGCCAAAAGTGAAACCGATATAGAGAACGACGGTGACGAAGGTAACGAGAGCGAAACGCCAGTCGAACAGACGCCACAGGATGCCAACGACCAGCACCACCTCGAGCAGGGTCGGGACGATGTTGAATACGGCGAGGCGAAGCACGTTCTCAATGCCGGCAGTGCCGCGCTCGATCGAACGGGACAGGCCGCCGGTCTGCCGATCCAAATGAAAGCGCAGCGAGAGGCGGTGCAGATGCTTGAAAGTCTGTAGCGCGACCTTGCGTACAGTACGCTGCTGCACGGCGGCGAACACAGCGTCGCGCAGCTCGGCGAATCCCGACGACGCGATGCGCAGCAGGGCATAGGCCAGGATCAGGCTGAACGGGATCGTAAGTGGGTGGTTCTTGGGCGAAAGCGCATCGACCGCTTGGCTATATACGATCGGAATATAGACTGTCGCGACCTTTGCCAGGACCAGCATGACCACAGCCGTGATCACGCGCACATGCGAGCCGGTCTCCCCTGGTGGCCACAAGTACGGCAACATCGAGCGCACGGTTTGGAACCCGGTCCGTTGTGGCGCGACGGACGCGGGCGCAGGGGTCAAGTCGGCAGATTTCATTAACCGTATGTGGCGATGCCCGCAGGTTGCGGAAAGGCCGCACGCCTGGGATGCCCTGGGATTGTCACTATAACAAGTGAATGACCGACCTCATGCGCCACGTCGCCGCCTGTCGAAATGCCGAGCTGCCGGGCCGGCGATTGCCGCTGCGGCTGGGGATGGCGCAGGTTGGATGGGTGCTGCCGGATACGGCCGCGGCGCTTGCCGGGCTTGGCGCAGCGGTTGGACAGGGTGGCGTGACGCTTGCCGCAACCGAGCTGCAAGATTTCGCAAAAGCACTCGTCGACCAAGGGCGATTCCGCTGGCGCGGTGAGGCGTTCGACGTGCGTGCGGCGGCCGATGGCCCCGCACTGGCGCAGGTCGACCGCGGTGCGCTGCCAGCGTTCGGCATCCGCGCCGATGGAGTGCACCTCAACGGCCTGGTGCACCGGGCGGACGGGCCGTTCTTGTGGGTAGCGCGGCGCGCGGCCGACAAGCTGCTCGACCCTGGGAAGCTCGATCATCTGGTGGCTGGCGGCGTCTCCGCGGGTTTCTCGCCATGGGAGACGCTGGCCAAGGAGGCCGACGAGGAGGCGTCCGTCCCCGCCGATCTGATTGCGCATGCAACGCCGGTCGCGCTGCTGAGCTATGCAATGGACCGGGCCGAGGGGCTGCGGCGCGACCGCCTGCATTGCTACGACCTAGCGCTGCCCGAAAGTTTCGAGCCGCAACCACGCGACGGCGAGGTCGAAGCGTTCGAACTCTGGCCGCTGCCCGCCATTCTCGACAAGGTACGGCGCACAGATGCGTTCAAGTTCAACGTCAACCTGGTGCTGATCGACCTATTCATCCGCAATGGGCTGCTGGACCCGGCGGAAAGCGAACGGCTTCGGACAGCCCTGGACGCGCCGTCCGAATAGGGATTAGCGACCGGGTCTAGTGCTCCGGCGGCACGGCGGCGATTGGGATTTCCCGCATCTCACCCGGCTGCTCGCTGGAATTCGGCTGCTCGCCCCCATTCGACTGCTCGCTGGCCGATGGACCTTCGTCCTCATCGTCCTGGTCGGGGCCCTGCTGCTGCTCGACGGTCTGCGGCTCGTTGCCGTGGCTCTCATAAGGCTGCCGCCGCTGCGGCCCCGCGCCATTCGCCTGGCCCTGCGTCTGCGCGGCCTGGTTCATGGCATTCAGGATGCGGAAATAGTGCTCGGCGTGCTGGAAATAGCTTTCGGCCATCACGCGGTCGGCCGAGCTGGTGGCGTCGCGGCCGAGCTGCAAATATTTCTCGAACAGCTGCTGCGACGTGCCGCGAATGCGCAGATCGGGGCCGCTGCTGTCAAAAACGTGATTACGGTTCAGCGGCACGTTGCCGGTCTGGTGGCGAATTGGCACGCCACCGCCACCACTGCCGCCGCCCCGGTGGTTGCGCCCACGCATGCGTTTCATGTTCATTCGTACGGAACACTTTCCTGTTCACAGCCGTCCTGGGACGCACGCGGACCGGGTCCGGCGACAGTCGACTGACGGCATTGGATATCGCCTGCACGCAGGCGAATTGCGCAAGCATGATTGAGCCCCGCGGGCACAATTCCTGATCGCGACCGCACCCTAGCGGTCCTGCGCCGTCCTGCCAAATGTTTTCTTATTGGCGCAGCACCATCGCCCGGCGGATGCCGCCAAGGTCGGCGCGGAACTCGACCGCGCCGGCCCATAACGCCGCGGCCGCATCGGCCTGACCGGCGCCGAGCTCCAGGACGGCGACGCCTCCCGGGGCGAGCAGACCAGGCAGCGCCGCCAGAACGCGGCGGTAGGCGTCAAAGCCGTCGACGCCCCCATCCAGCGCGCGGCCCGGCTCGTGCCGAGCCACCTCGGGCATCAGGCCCGCGATGTCGGCGCTGGGGATATACGGCGGATTGCTGAGCACGAGGTCGAACCGGGCCGAGAGGGCATCGTCCCAGTTGCCGCACACGATGGCAGCGCGCGCCGCCAGTCCCAGCGCCCTTGCATTGCGCAATGCCAGTCCCGCCGCCGCCGCCGATCGCTCGATGCCAAGCCCCCATGCGAGGGGGAATTCCGTCAGCGCGGCCAGCAGCAGGCAGCCCGTGCCGGTCCCAAGGTCCAGGATCGACCGGATCCGGCTACGGTCCGGCGCCGCCGCGAGCGCCGCCTCGATCAGCGTCTCACTATCCGCGCGTGGGATCAGCGTCGCGGGCGAAACCTCGAACTCAAGACTCCAGAACTCCTGCCGGCCCAGGATCAGCGCCAACGGCTCGCGCGCGACGCGCCGGGCCAGCAGGGCATGGTATGGCACGGGGTCGATGCCCCGCGACGGTTCGCGCAGCAGCGCCTCACGCGAAAGGCCGGCGGCGTGGCCCAGCAACAGCCGGGCGTCCAGCCGCGGGTTGTCGATCCCGGCCGCCTCCAGCAACGCCGCGCCTTGGCGCAGCGCGTCCCGCACCGTCACTCCTGCGCAGCCAGCCGAGCAGCCTGGTCCTCGGCGGTCAGCCGGTCCACGATGTCGTCGAGGTCGCCCTGCATGATCCGGTCGATCTTGTGCAGCGTCAGCTCGACCCGGTGGTCCGACACCCGGCCCTGCGGAAAGTTGTAAGTGCGGATGCGCTCGCTGCGGTCCCCGGTGCCGACTTGCGACTTGCGGTCGGCGGCGCGCGTGGAGGCGAGGCTCGACCGCTGCGCCTCATACATTCGCGCGCGCAGGATTTTCATCGCCTTGGCGCGGTTCTTGTGCTGGCTGCGCTCCTCCTGCATCGCCACCA
>CAZZWN010000127.1:0-9999 GCA_964657765.1 uncultured Acetobacteraceae bacterium | reverse complement strand
CACATCTTCTGCACCGAGGCGCAGATCGCCGACGAGACGGTGGCGTTCGTGGCGCTGTTGTCCTCGGTGTATCGCGATTTCGGCTTCGACAGCTTCCGCGTGAAGTTCAGCGACCGCCCTGTGCCGCGCGCCGGGTCGGACGAGGTTTGGGACCGGGCGGAGGGCGCGCTGAAGGAGGCCTGCGCCACGGCCGGGGTCGAATACGAGCTGAGCCCGGGCGAGGGCGCGTTCTACGGCCCCAAGCTGGAGTTCGTGCTGCGGGATGCGATCGGCCGCGATTGGCAGTGCGGCACCCTGCAGGTGGACTTCGTGATGCCGGAGCGGCTCGACGCCGAGTATGTCGCCGAGGACGGCACCCGGCAGCGCCCGGTCATGCTGCACCGCGCGATCCTCGGCAGCTTCGAGCGGTTCCTCGGCATCCTGATCGAGCAGTATGCCGGGCGCTTCCCGCTTTGGCTGGCGCCGGTGCAGGTCGTCGTCGCCAGCATCGTGTCGGACGCGGCGGAGTATGCGAACGACGTGGCGCTGGCGCTGCGCCTGCGCGGGCTGGAGGTGCGCGTCGACGAGCGCAACGAGAAGATCAACGCCAAGGTCCGGGAGCACAGCCTGGCGCATGTGCCGGTGATCGTCGTCGTCGGCCGGCGCGAAGCCGAGCAGCGGACGGTGGCGCTGCGGCGGCTGGGCGGCGAGGCACAGGAGGTCTTGGGCCTGAATGAAGCCGTCGAGCGGCTTGCAGCGGAGGCTATGGCTCCCGATTTAGCACGAGAACGTGTTGCGCACTGATTTTCTTGATCCAGGCCCGGCATCGGTTCAAGACTGTGCGCCACGACCAAACCATCATAGGAGAGTACAATAGCCCGAGGACCCATGACTGCCGCCGCCCCGTCCCGCGACGGTCCACGCGTAAATGAAGACATCCGCGTCCCGCAGGTCCGGCTGATCGACGAGGAGGGCGAGATGCAGGGCGTCATGACCGCCCGCGACGCCATTTTGCGCGCCTATGCGGTGGGCCTCGATTTGCTCGAGATCAGCCCGAACGCCGACCCACCGGTCGTCAAGATCCTGGACTACGGCAAGTTCAAGTACGAGCAGCAAAAGAAGAAGAACGAAGCCAAGAAGAAGCAGAAGGTCATCGAGATCAAAGAGATCAAGGTGCGCCCGAATATCGACGAGAACGACTACCAGGTGAAGATGCGCGCCATGAAGTCGTTCATCGACGAGGGCGACAAGGTCAAGGTGACGCTGCGTTTCCGTGGCCGCGAGATGGCGCACCAGGACATCGGCATCAAGGTGCTGGAGCGCATCCGCAATGAGCTGGAGACCGCGACGAAGGTGGAGCAGATGCCGCGGATGGAAAATCGGCAGATGATCATGGTGCTGTCGCCGCGCTGACCGTCGCGCACCCCGGTGTCGACCTCCCTTGTCGACGTTGACAGCGGGGACGGCTAGGACCTAGGTAGGCGCTTGGATATGACGTCGCTCCGCGAAGGCTCGCGCAGCGGCGCCTTTTCGTTTGGGGTGACGTGATGTTCGACACGCTGTCGGGCAAGCTTTCCGGAGTGTTCGACCGCCTGCGCAGCCGCGGCGCGCTGAGCGAGGCCGACATTGCCGATGCGTTGCGCGAGGTGCGCCTGGCCATGCTCGAGGCCGACGTGGCGCTTCCGGTCGTCCGCGACTTCATCAACACGGTGCGCGAGCGCAGCCTGGGCACCGAGGTGCTGGAGAGCGTCAGCCCCGGCCAGCTCGTCATCAAGATCGTCAACGACGTGCTGATCGAGGCATTGGGCGGCGCCGGCGCGGTGCCGCTCAACCTGAACGCAGCCGCACCCGTGCCGATCCTGATGGTGGGCCTGCAGGGCTCCGGCAAGACCACGACCTCCGGTAAGATCGCGCTACGGCTGCTGAAGCGCGACCGCAAGCGGGTGCTGCTCGCAAGCCTCGACACCCAGCGCCCGGCGGCCCAGCTCCAACTGCAGCAGTTGGCGCAGCAGGCCGGCGTGGCGTCGCTGCCGATCATCGCCGGGCAGACCCCCGTCGAGATCGCCCGCCGTGCCATGGAAACCGGACGTCGCGAGGTGTTCGACATCGTCATCCTCGACACCGCCGGGCGGCTATCGATCGACCAGGCGCTGATGGACGAAGTCCGCGCCATACGCGAGGCGACGAACCCTGCCGAGACCCTGCTGGTGGTCGACGCCATGACCGGGCAGGACGCGGTCAACACCGCGCGGGCCTTCAATGACGCGGTCGGCGTGACCGGCATCGTCATGACCCGGATGGACGGCGATGCCCGCGGCGGCGCCGCGTTGTCGATGCGGCAGGTCACCGGGGCGCCGATCAAGCTGACCGGTTCCGGCGAGAAGCTGGACGCATTGGAAGAATTCCATCCCGAGCGGGTCGCCGGCCGCATCCTGGGCATGGGCGACATCGTCGGGCTGGTCGAGCGCGCCGGCGAGACGCTGGACCAGGACGAGGCGGAGAAGCTCGCGCGCAAGATGATGCGCGGCACCTTCGACCTCGACGACTATGCGAAGCAACTCAAGCAGATCACCAAGATGGGCAGCCTGTCCGGCATCCTCGGCATGCTGCCCGGCGTCGGCAAGATGAAGGCGCAGATCGAGGACGCGAACCTCGATCAGGGCATACTGAAGCGGCAGGCGGCGATCATCTCGTCCATGACGATGAAGGAACGGCGCACGCCGGACGTGATCAAGGCGAGTCGCAAGAAGCGGATCGCGGCCGGATCGGGCACGAGCGTGCAGGAGGTCAATCGCCTGCTGAAGCAGTTCGACGACATGTCGACGATGATGAAGCGCATGACGAAGCTGGGGCAGAAGGGGCTGATGCGGCAGGGCATGGGCGCGCTGATGCCCAAGCAGCAGCAGAAGCAGAGCCGGCGTCCTTACTAACACAATACGAAGGAATATTTGATGGGTCTCAAGATTCGACTTTCGCGTGCCGGCGCCAAGAAGCGGCCGTACTACCACATCGTGATCGCCGACAGCCGCAGCCCGCGCGACGGCCGCTTCCTGGAGAAGGTCGGCAGCTACAACCCGATGCTGCCGCAGGAGCACGAGGACCGCATTCGCCTGCAAGGCGAGCGGATCCAGCATTGGGTCGGCCAGGGCGCGCTGCCGACCGAGCGCGTCGCGAAGTTCCTGGGCCATGCCGGCCTCGCGCCGATGCCGACATACCGCGAGCAGCCGATCCAGTCGGCGCCGAAGAAGAAGGCGCAGGACCGCGCAGCGAAGGCCGCCGGCTAGTTGGCCAATCGCCGCATCCTGATGGGCGTGGTGGGCCGCCCGCATGGGGTGCGGGGGCTGCTGCACGTGCACAGCTACACCGCCGAGCCTGCGGATCTCGCGAGCTACGCGCCGTTGCTCGATGACAGCGGCCGGGCCTGGACGCTGGCGTGGCGCGGCGAGGGCGTGGCGGCGCTGTCGGATGCCGCCGGCAACCCGGTGGCCGACCGCAACGCGGCGGAGCGGCTGACCAACACGCGGCTGTATGTCGAGCGCGATCGGCTGCCGCCGCCGGAGCAGGACGAGTTCTATCTCGCCGATCTCGTGGGCATGGCGGCGCTGGACGCTGCGGGGCAAACGCTCGGCCGGGTGACGGTCGTGCATGACTACGGCGCGGGAACCAGCCTGGAAATCGACCGGGACGACGCCACGCCGCTGCTGGTGCCGTTCACCCTGGCCTGCGTGCCCAGCATCGACGCCGCCGCCGGCACGCTGGTGGTGACGCCGCCCGAGGAAATTCTGGTGCTGGATGATGCGCGGGCGGCGGAATGAGCTGGCACGCTACCGTGTTGACCCTGTTTCCGCCGATGTTCCCGGGGCCGCTCGGGCAGTCGCTGGCTGGACGGGCGCTTGCGGCCGGGTTGTGGCGCTTGGAGGTCCGGGACATACGCGACGCCGCGACCGATCGGCATCGGACGGTGGACGACACGCCATTCGGCGGCGGCGCGGGCATGGTCATGCGCCCCGACGTGCTGGACACGGCCATTGGTGCCGACGACGGCCGGCCGCTGCTCTATTTGAGCCCGCGCGGCCCCCAGCTCACTCAAATGCGTGTTCGTGCGCTCGCAGCCGGCCCAGGTGTCCGCCTGGTTTGCGGCCGCTACGAGGGCGTCGACCAACGCGTGCTGGACGCTCGCGCCATCGAGGAGGTCAGCATCGGCGACTACGTGCTGTCTGGCGGCGAGCTGGCGGCGCTCGTGCTTCTGGACGCCTGCGTGCGATTGCTGCCCGGCGTCATGGGTGCGGAGGCGAGCGCCGAGGACGAGAGCTTCAGCGCCGGACTGCTGGAGTACCCGCATTACACCAGGCCCGCGGAGTGGCGTGGGCGTAGCGTGCCGGAGGTGCTGCGATCCGGCCATCACGCCGCCATCGCCGCCTGGCGCCGGGCCCAGGCCGAGCAGGTCACCCGCGAACGCAGGCCGGACCTGTGGCGACATCAGTTGGACAGCGCGCCCGCCGCGCCGTAAAAGTCAGTATTGGAAAGGATTTACTCCCGTGAACATCATCCAGCAATTCGAGGCGGAGCAGATCGCCAAGCTCACCGCCGACCGTCCGATCCCCGTGTTCCAGCCCGGCGACACGCTGAAGGTCATGGTGAAGGTCGTCGAGGGCGAGCGTAAGCGCGTGCAGGCCTATGAGGGCGTCTGCATCGCCCGGTCTAACAAGGGCCTGAACAGCAACTTCACCGTGCGCAAGATCAGCTACGGCGAGGGCGTCGAGCGCGTGTTCCCGCTGTATGCGCCGACGATCGCCGAGATCCTGGTGGTGCGCCGCGGCGACGTGCGCCGGGCCAAGCTGTATTACCTGCGCGGCCGCAGCGGCAAGTCCGCCCGCATCGCCGAGCGCGCGCGCGACGTCGTGGCCCCGACCACCCCCGCCCCGACCACGTCCGGACCAGCGGCCGAAGCCGCCGAGTAACTAGCCCAAGGAGAGCCGCATGGCCGAGATCGCCAAGACCCTGTTCGACAAGGTGTGGGAAAGCCATGTCGTCGAACGCCTCGAAGACGGCACCTGCCTGCTGTACATCGACCGGCACCTCGTGCACGAGGTCACGAGCCCGCAGGCGTTCGAGGGTCTGCGGCTGTCCGGCCGTACGGTGCGCCGCCCCGACGCGACGATCGCGGTAGTGGATCACAACATCCAAACCAGCGACCGCAGCGTCGGCATCGCCGAGCCCGAGAGCCGCATCCAGGTCGAGACCTTGGAGGCCAACGTCGCGGCGTTTGGCGTGCCGTATTTCCCGGTGCGGGACGCGCGCCAGGGCATCGTGCACATCATCGGGCCGGAGCAGGGCATTAGCCTGCCCGGCATGACGATCGTCTGCGGCGACAGCCATACCAGCACCCATGGCGCGATGGGCGCGCTGGCGTTCGGCATCGGCACGTCGGAAGTCGAGCACGTGCTGGCGACGCAGACCCTGCTGCAGAAGCCGGCGAAGAACATGCTGGTCCAGGTCGACGGCACGCTGGCGCCCGGCGTCACGGCGAAGGATCTCGTGCTTGCGGTCATCGGCCGCATCGGCACGGCCGGCGGGACCGGTCATGTGATCGAGTATGCCGGCGAGGCGGTGCGCGGGCTCGACATGGCCGGCCGCATGACGGTGTGCAACATGAGCATCGAGGCCGGCGCGCGCGCGGGCATGATCGCGCCGGACGACACGACGTTCGCCTATGTCGAAGGCCGTCCCTATGCGCCGAAGGGCGAGGCGTTCGACCGCGCCGTTGAATATTGGCGCACCCTGCCGTCCGACCCCGGCGCGCAGTACGACCGCGTGGTGACGATGCACGCCTCCGAGATCGCGCCGATGGTCACTTGGGGCACCAGCCCGGAAACGGTGCTGCCGATCACCGGCAACGTGCCGGACCCGGCCATGGTCGAGGACGAGGCGGCCCGCGTGCAGATGCAACGCATGCTCGACTACATGGCGCTGATCCCCGGTCAGAAGCTCGCGGAAATTCCCGTCGACGTCGTGTTCATCGGCAGCTGCACCAATGGCCGTATCGAGGACATCCGCGCCGCCGCCGCCATCGCCCGCGGCAAGCGCGTCGCTCCCGGTGTGCGCGCCATGGTCGTGCCCGGCAGCGGCCTCGTGAAGCTGCAGGCGGAGGCGGAGGGCCTGGACCGGATCATGCTCGATGCCGGGTTCGAATGGCGGGAGGCCGGGTGCAGCATGTGCCTGGGCATGAATCCGGACAAGCTCACGCCGGGCCAGCGCTGCGCCAGCACCAGCAACCGCAACTTCGAGGGCCGGCAAGGGCCCGGCGGGCGCACGCATCTGCTGTCCCCCGCGATGGCCGCCGCCGCCGCCATCACGGGCCGGCTCACCGACGTGCGCGGGCTCGCCTGATGGACGCGTTCACGACCCTGACGGCGGTTGCGGCGCCGTTGCCGCTGGCCAACGTCGACACCGACAAGATCATCCCGGCGCGGTTCCTGAAGACGATCAAGCGCACCGGGCTGGGCGTGCATTTGTTCGACACGCTGCGCTACGACGCGGACGGCGCGGAACGGCCCGGCTTCGTGCTGAACGGCGAACCCTATCGCCACGCCGAGGTGCTGATCGCGCATGAGAACTTCGGCTGCGGCTCCTCGCGGGAGCACGCGCCTTGGGCGCTGCTGGACTTTGGCATACGCTGCGTGATCGCGCCGAGCTTCGCCGACATCTTCCATACCAACTGCTTCAAGAACGGCATCCTGCCCATCGCCCTGCCGCGGGAGGTGTGCGACGGGTTGATGGAGGACGCGCGGATGGGCGGCAACGCGCGCCTCACCATCGACCTCGCGCGTCAGGTCGTGGTCCGGCCGAATGGAGAGGAAATCCCGTTCGCCGTCGATGCGCTGCGCAAACATTTGTTGCTGAATGGTCTCGACGACATCGGCCAGACAATGCAGCGCGGCCCAGCGATCGATGCCTATGAGGCCCGGCTTCGCACCGAGGCGTCATGGATGCCCGGAATTGCGACGAGTTAGCACGGCAGGGGGCAAAGCGACGACATGGCTGCAAACAAGAAGCTGCTGCTGCTGCCCGGCGACGGCATCGGGCCCGAGGTGATGCGCGAGGTTCGCCGGGTCATCGACTGGATGGATCGCCGCCGCAGCGTGACGTTCGACGTCGCCGAGGACGTCGTGGGCGGGGCGTCCATCGACCAGCGCGGCACGCCGATCACCGAGGAGACGGTCACCAAGGCGCGCGAGGCGGATGCGGTGCTGTTCGGCGCCGTCGGCGGGCCGCGCTGGGACAAGCTAGGCTTCGCAATGCGGCCCGAGCTCGCCATCCTGACGCTTCGCCGCGAGCTGGGCCTGTTCGCCAACCTGCGTCCGGCGATCGTGCTGGAACCGTTGGTGGACGCCAGCACGCTGAAGCCCGATGTGATACGCGGCCTCGATCTGATGATCGTGCGCGAGAGCACCGGCGGCTTGTATTTCGGCGAGCCGCGCGGCATCGAGACCCTGCCCGACGGCCAGCAACGCGGCACCAACACCGAGGTCTACACGACGCACGAGATCGAGCGTGTGGCGCGCGTCGCGTTCGAGCTGGCGCGCAAGCGGCAGAACCGGCTGTGCAGCGTCGAGAAGGCCAATGTCATGGAAAGCGGCCTGCTGTGGCGTCAGGTCGTCGCAGCGCTGCATCAGCGTGAGTTCGCCGATGTCGAGCTGTCGAACATGTATGCCGACAACTGCGCCATGCAGCTCGTTCGCAACCCGCGGCAATTCGACGTCATTGTGACCTCGAACCTGTTCGGCGACCTGCTGTCCGACCTCGCCTCCATGCTGACGGGCAGCCTCGGCATGCTGCCCTCGGCGACGATCGGCGCGCCCGACAGCTCCGGCCGGCGTCATGCATTGTACGAACCGATCCATGGCAGCGCGCCCGATATCGCCGGCAAGGGCATCGCCAACCCAATGGCGCAGATGCTCAGTCTCGCCATGCTGCTGCGCTATTCCTTCGAAATGGAGGAGGACGCGGTACTGATCGAGCGCGCCTGCACCAACGTGCTGGCAAGCGGCATCCGCACCGCCGACGTGATGTCCGCCGGCACTGCCAAGGTCGGCACCTCCGTCATGGGCGAGAGCGTGCTGCGCGAGCTGGAGAAGCTGTCAGCGTAGATCGGTTATTTTGACAATGGTCACGTTGTTCATCGACGCGGATGCCTGCCCGGTGCGGGAAGAGGCGTTCCGCGTCGCGACCCGGCTCGGCCTCCCGGTGCGGGTGGTCTCGAACGGTTCCCGCCCGATCCGGCCGCCGGGCCTGCCCAATGTCGAGATGGTCACGGTCGGCGGCGCGCCCGACGAGGCCGACGACTGGATCGCCGAGCGCATCGGCACGACCGACATCTGCGTCACCGCCGACATTCCGCTCGCGTCGCGCTGCCTGGCGCGCGGGGCACGGGCGCTATCGCATAACGGCCATGTCTGGACGGCAGACAATATCGGCTCTGCGCTGGCCGGCCGTGAGGTCGCGCGGCATTTGCGCGAGATCGGCGCGGGTGGTGGCGGTCCGCCGCCGTTGGCCAAGGCGGACCGCTCGCGTTTCCTATCGGCGCTGGATGCGCTGGCGCAGGCGGCGCTGCGCCAACCTCATCAGTAGTTAGGGTGCGCCGCCACGCTCCGGCTCGGAATCGCTGCCTTGCCGCAGCTCATCCTTGGTCATCGGCGTCTCCCGCCACTCGCCCTGGTCCGCCACGCTGGAGCCGCCCGGGAACTCGCCGAGGTTCTCTTGGATGCTGGCCTCTTCGACGATCACGCCCGGGATCGGCTCGTTTAGTGTCATCGGGTTGGGCAACTGGCCGGTGCCGGCGGCGTCCTCCATGCGGATCAGCTCGTCGGCGCGTTCGGTGAAATCGTCCATGGGGCCGTCCGGGCTGCCGGCCTCCTGCCACAGATGGCGAGCACGGGCCTTGATGCGCTCGTCACGCTCGGGGCTGCTCTCAAGCGGGTTGTCTGACATGAAAGGTCCTATGCGGTTGTTCCGGACATAGCGCGGCAGCGTGGCGCGAGGTTCCGGGCGTGGCTACTACATGAGGATCAATCCGCGCCGCAAACCCTTCGCCACGGCCTCGGCCCGGCTCGCCGCACCGAGTTTCGCAAATACGGCTTCCAGATGGAATTTGACGGTATGCGCGCTGATGCCGAGCCGCCGGGCTACGCCTTTGTTGGTCAGGCCGTCGCCGAGGGCCCGCAAAATCTCCAGCTCCCGCGGCGTCAGCAACGGGCGCGGCGGCTCGGCCTCGGCAAAACCGGCGGCGGCCGATCCCGGCAGGCTGACACGCAGCCCGGCGGCCACGGCCCGCAGCGCCGCATCCAATTGCACCGGAGTGAGGTCCGGCGGCAACACGCTCGCCTCTTCGTCTTCGCCGGCCGCAAGGCGCAGCACAGGCAGGCTCGGACTGGCCAACGCGCCGCCATCCGCCAGCACGATATCGGCCTCGGGAAGTGACGTCAGCGTGTGCCCAGCCAGGGCGACACGCGCGGCCAGGTCGGCACGGCGCACTGGATCGGTGGCGGCGACCGCAACCCGAAGGCCGAGCTGGGTCGCGGGCGCCACTGACAGAGCTGTGTGCAGGGTTGCCTGGACAGCCGCCTGTGCGCTCACGCTGCGGGCCTCGCGCCGACGGTCGCCAACAGGTCCGTCGGCGTCCCGCCCCGCAACAGGCGAAGCGTCACGGCCTTGCCGACGCTGGTCGCCCCCAGCGCCTTCGCGACGGTGCGCGGATGCAGCGTTGCCATGCCATCGACTGAAAGCAGGATGTCGCCGGGCAGCACGCCTGCGGTCTCGGCGGGGCCCTGCGGCGCCAGGCTTATTACCATCAGTCCGGTCTCCATACCGGCGGCAGCCTGCCAGGCGGCAGGAACGGAGACGGGCTGCAGGCCGAGACCCAACCAGCCCCGCGCGACCTGGCCCTCGGCCAGTAGCGGCGCCAGCACCCGGTTCACCGTTGCAGCCGGGATGACCAGCACCCGGCGGCGCGGCCCCAGG
>CAZZWN010000126.1:0-10065 GCA_964657765.1 uncultured Acetobacteraceae bacterium | reverse complement strand
CGCCGCCCGCGTATCCCTTCCATTATCCCGATTTATAATCTCAATGAACAGGCCATCCGAGGACGGCAAATCGCCCGAACACGTCGCCGTTCGGAGAGCGCGTATCTAGGCTCCGACCTACATCATGTCAACGCCATTGCAGATTTACGTCACGTCAACTGCGATGTCACTAAAACATAACAAATACAAACATTTAAACCAAAAGCCCAACAATGCCCGCTATCTTGGTGGTTCAGAGGCAAAGCAGCTATGCGTAATCAGCCCGGGCCTCAGGCCTTTGCTCGGCAGCTGCGCCGCCGAGCCTAGCCCTTTCAATCAGGCCGCAGTCGCAACCTGTTCGTTGATCAACAGCCCATCGCGGCTCGCAGACACCTCGACCGTCTGCCCGTCCCGGATCGCACCCTCAAGCAGCAACTGCGCAAGCGGGTTCTGCAAGCTGCGCTGGATCACCCGCTTCAACGGCCGGGCCCCATACACGGGATCGTAACCCGCCTCCGCCAGCCAATCCGTCGCGGCCTGATCGAGATGCAGCGTGATCTTGCGGTCCGCCAGCATCGCGCGTAGCCGGGCCATCTGGATATCGACGATAACCGCCATGTCGCTGCGCTGCAGCCGGCGGAACAGCACGATCTCGTCCAATCGGTTCAGGAACTCCGGCCGGAAATGCTCGCGCACCACACGCATGACCTGCGCCTGCGCCAATGCGGAGATCTCGCCGTCCGCCTGCGCCGCCAGCACATCGCTGCCGAGGTTGCTCGTCAGCACGATGATGGTATTGCGGAAATCGACGGTCCGCCCCTGCCCGTCCGTCAGCCGCCCGTCATCCAAGACCTGCAAAAGAACATTGAAAACGTCCTCGTGCGCCTTCTCGACCTCGTCGAACAGAATGACCTGATATGGACGCCGCCGGACTGCCTCCGTCAGCACGCCGCCCTCGTCATAGCCCACATAGCCCGGCGGCGCGCCGATCAATCGGCTGACCGCATGCTTTTCCATGAACTCGCTCATGTCGATCCGCACCATGGCGCGGTCGTCGTCGAACAGGAACGCCGCCAGCGCCTTGGTCAACTCGGTCTTGCCCACGCCGGTCGGGCCCAAAAACAGGAAACTGCCGATGGGCCGATTGGGATCCTGCAGCCCCGCCCGTGCCCGGCGCACCGCATTGGCGACATGCTTCAGCGCCTCCTCCTGCCCCACGACCCGGCGACGCAGCGCATCCTCCATACGCAGCAGCTTCGACCGCTCGCCCTCGAGCATCCGGTCGACCGGGACCCCGGTCCAGCGCGATACCACCCCGGCGATCTGCTCTTCCGTCACCGCCTCGTTCACCAGCCCAGCCGCAGGACTCGCGCTGTCATGGCCACCCGCGATCCGGCGCTCCAGATCGGGCACCGTGCCGTAAATCAGCTCGCTCGCCCGCGCGAGGTCACCACGCCGCCGGGCCGCCTCGATTTCGCCGCGCGCGTGATCCAACTGCTCCTTCAGCTTCTGCGTATCGGCGACCCGGCTTTTCTCGCTGCGCCAGGCCGTCGTCATCGCGTCCGACCGCTCGCCAAGCTCAGCGATCTCGCGCTCCAGCCGCTCCAGCCGTTCGCGAGAGTTCGCGTCCGTCTCCTTGCGCAGCGCCTCGCGCTCGATGCGAAGCTGCATGAGACGGCGGTCGAGTTCGTCCAGCGCCTCCGGCTTGCTGTCGACCGCCATACGCAAACGCGACGCCGCCTCGTCCACCAAGTCGATCGCCTTATCCGGCAGGAAGCGGTCGGTGATGTAGCGGCTGCTCAGCGTCGCCGCAGCCACCAGTGCGCCGTCGGTGATGCGGACGCCGTGGTGCAGCTCATACTTGTCCTTGATGCCGCGCAGGATACTGATCGTGTCCTCGACGCTCGGCTCCCCTACGAACACCGATTGGAAGCGCCGGGCCAGCGCCGCGTCCTTTTCGATGTATTTGCGATACTCGGCGAGCGTGGTCGCGCCGACGCAGTGCAGCGCGCCGCGGGCCAGCTCGGGCTTCAATAGATTGCTGGCGTCCATAGCGCCGTCCGCCTTGCCGGCGCCGACCAAGGTGTGCATCTCGTCGATGAACAGCACGATCTCGCCCTCGGCCGACTCGATCTCCTTGAGCACGGCCTTCAGCCGCTCCTCGAACTCGCCCCGGAACTTGGCGCCGGCCACCAGGGCGCCGAGGTCCAACGCCATCACGCGCTTGTTGCGCAGGCTCTCCGGCACGTCGCCGTTGACGATGCGGAGCGCCAGGCCCTCGACGATGGCGGTCTTGCCCACGCCGGGCTCGCCGATCAGCACCGGGTTGTTCTTGGTACGCCGGGCCAGGATCTGGATGGTGCGGCGGATTTCCTCGTCGCGGCCGATCACGGGATCGAGCTTGCCGTCGCGCGCCAGGGCGGTCACGTCGCGAGCATACTTCTTCAGCGCGTCGAAGCCAGCCTCCGCGTTCGGGCTGTCGACCTTGCGGCCGCGCCGGATGTCGGCCACCGCCTTCTCCAATCCCTGCGGCGTCGTGCCGGCGTCACGCAATGCTCGCGCCGCCGGGGTGTCGCTGGCAGCGAGCGCCAGCAGCAGGCGATCCTGCGCGACATACTCGTCCCCCGCCTTGCCGGCCGCCTGCTGAGCGGCATCCAGCACGCGCACAAGGTCCGGCGTGGCCTGTGGCTGCCCGGCGCCGGCGCCCTGCACCTTGGGGATGCGTGCGACCTCGGCGTCGATGGCCCGCTTGGCGGCTTGCGGATCGCCGGCAGCAGCGCGGATCAGGCCGGCGGCCGCGCCCTCCTCGTCGTCCAGCAATGCCTTAAGCAGGTGCTCAGGCGTGAGGCGCTGGTTGAACTCGCGCAACGCAATCGTCTGCGCCGCCTGTAAAAAGCCGCGCGCGCGCTCGGTGAATTTTTCAATGTCCATGTCCGCGTTCCTTTTTTAAGGCAACGGGCACGCACCGGTCCCTGGAAAGGCAACCGCCGCGGGTCCTTCAAGCATTAAATGGGAAGCGGCACCGGAGCACTCAAGCCGCTGCCAGCAGGCTTCGTCCGTGACCGGTTCCGGGGCCGACGCTAGTCGTGCTGAACTATGCTGCCGTCCGGGGCCGGAATCGCTGCGCGATGGCGTCCATTCGACGTCGGACGCCGCCGATCCGCCCCACCGCCCGCAGCCTCCGGTCCAGGAAAGCAAGCGTCGGACCGTCGTCGTCACTGCCGTCGCCAAGCCAATACAGCAGCGTTGCGCCATAGACCCCGGCGAGGATGGCGCGCTTGGTGTACCAACTGAAATCGGCCGAACCGTCGCCGGCTGCATACCAGATCGTATCGACGGTGCGCGCTGTGCAACGCAGCGCCAGGACAGCATTCCCCGGTAGCGCCAATGCCGCCAGAGCGCGACGCACCGCATCCTTGTAGGGCCTGTTCTGCTCGAAACGCAGCGCCACGATCGCCCGGACGCGCTGGGACAGGCGCAGGCTTGCGACGTCGGCGGCGATGGCGCCCTGCTCCATCCAGCGGTCGCCGAGATCGCAATAGGCCTCGATCATGTCGGTCGGCCCGCCAGGGAACAACAAGTCCGCATTCGGCCCGGCGGCGGCGCGCAAGGCCGGCATGGTCCAGCCGTCGAATATGACGTTCGGCAGCAACGCGACGATGGCCGCGTCGCGCTCCGAGCTGCGTTCGGGTGGGTTGAGCATTTAAGGACGTCCTTTATTGGCCAGTGCTTGAGCCTTGGCCGATGCTGACGGCGGCGCTGGCGCGGGCCAGTTCCTCGTTGAAACCGAACAGGCGGAAGTCTGTCATGCGCATCGGATACAGGATGCCGTCCAGGTGATCGTATTCGTGCTGCACGACGCCGGCGTGGAAGCCGCTGGCGTCGGCGCCAACCGGGTTGCCGTCGGTGTCGACGCCGCGGTAGCGCACGCGGAGATGCCGCGGCACGGCGGCGCGCATGCCGGGGATCGACAGGCATCCCTCCCACCGCAGCACCATCTCATCGCCCAAAAGCTCGAGCTCCGGGTTGATCACGACGGTGTTGCCCATTTCGCCATCGCCGTCACTCGCGCTGGTGCGGCCGGGCGGCACTCGGAACACGAAGAGCCGGAGCGGCACATGGACCTGCGGCGCGGCGAGGCCGGCGCCCTGCGCATCTTCCATGGTTTCGATCATGTCGGCCACCAGGCGCCGTATCTCGGGAGCGCCGGGATCCGTGACCGGGGCGGCACGGCCGAGTAGGACAGGATGGCCCATGCGGGCGATTTTCATTATGGCCATAGCGTGCCTCGACAGGTTCAACGGGGACTTTGACGGGTCAGACTTGCAAATAGGACGGCAAAAGCCTTTGGCGAGGCGATAAGACGGTGCTATACGGCCCGCTTCCGTGGTGCCGGATTAGCCGGCAACCCTTCATCATGCCCAAGACCGGGCGTGTCCCAGGACAGAGGAGAAAGCGGCCAAGTGCAGGTTCTCGTACGTGACAACAATGTCGATCAGGCGCTCAAGGCGCTCAAGAAAAAAATGCAGCGCGAGGGCGTGTTCCGCGAGATGAAGCTGCGGCGGCACTATGAGAAGCCGTCGGAGCGCCGTGCGCGGGAGGCCGCCGAGGCCGTGCGCCGCGCCCGTAAGATGGAGCGCAAGCGGCTGGAGCGCGAGGGATTTTAACCTCGCTGCCCGACGCCTGATCCAAAGCCGAATGCGGCCAGGGCTCCCGCTCGAGGGCCATGCCTTGAATTTACCCAACCGGCCTCGTCAGGCGTCGATCTAGTTCGGCGGGACGGCGTGCGGTCGTCGCTCCGTGAGCGTCCGCCGCAATCACAAGCTTGTTATCTCGCGGCCGGAACTAGCGTTGCGGCCTTCGCTACGCTGCATCGCAGCATCCAAGCAAAACATTTTTGCTGCACTGCCAAACAAACGCCTTTTTTGGGTTGTTAGTGGGTTCGACGAAAACCCAGGAGAGCCCACGAATGCGTATCGCGCAAATCGCGCCGCTGCACGAGGCGGTCCCACCAAAACTCTATGGCGGGACTGAGCGTGTCGTCTCGTTCCTCACCGAGGAGCTGGTCGCCCAGGGCCATGATGTCACGCTGTTCGCCAGCGGCGATTCCGTGACATCCGCCAAGCTTGAGTCGGTTTGGCCGCGTGCGCTTCGCCTCGACCCCGCGATCCGCGATCCGATCGCCCCGCACATGGTCATGATGGAGGCGGTCCGGCGGCAGGTGGACGAGTTCGACGTGCTGCATTTCCATATGGACTACTGGCCGTTCAGCCTGTTCGGACGCCAGCGGACGCCATTCGTGACCACGATGCATGGCCGGCTCGACCTTCCCGAGCTGCAGCCAGTGTTCGACACCTTCCCGAATGCCCCGATCGTGTCGATCAGCGACGCCCAGCGCCGGCCGCTGCCGCAGGCGAATTATGTTTCGACCGTGCTGCACGGCTTGCCTGCGAACCTGCTCACGCCGCAGCCGGGCCCGAAGGACTACCTGGCGTTCCTGGGCCGGATCGCCCCCGAGAAAGGCCCCGACCGTGCGATCCGCATCGCCCGGGCCTGCGGCATTCCGCTGAAGATGGCAGCGAAGGTCGACCGTGCCGACCAGGCCTACTTCGACAGCGTCATCCGTCCCATGCTCGCCGAGGGCGGCGTCGAGCTAATCGGCGAGATCAATGACGCGCAGAAGCCCGAGTTCCTCAGCGGCGCCATGGCCTTGCTGATGCCGATCGATTGGCCGGAGCCCTTCGGCCTCGTCATGATCGAGGCAATGGCGTGCGGCACTCCGGTCATCGCCTTCAACCGCGGCTCGGTGCCTGAGGTCATCGAGGACGGAGTCAGCGGCTTCATCGTCGAGGATGAAACCGGCGCGATGGCGGCGGTCAACCGCCTGTCCCGGCTGTCCCGCGCCACCGTTCGCCAGCGGTTCGACGTGCGGTTCACGGCCCGGCGCATGGCCGAGGACTACGTGGACATCTACCGCTCCCTCGCCGGCGAGGAGAGGTCGGTCCTGCGCGCGATCCGCTGAAGGCTCGGGGCTGTTTGCAAATCGAACAGCCCCCACTCGCCCGTTACATACGGTCACTCGTATCGTCGGGGCCAAACAGCTCGCCAGCGGCATGCATCGTCGAGACGTTTGCCATTTGCAAATACGGCAGGTTGCCAAGACGCTGCAGAACCTGCTCGCCTGGCTGGTTGAACACCGGACTGCCAAGCTGGGCGATCGCAGCGGCCTGATCACCAGCCGCGAGCGCATTGCCCGCGAAAATAAGGTGATCCACGACCGCCTGGGACGGCGTGCCCGGCACGACGCCGAGCGCCGCCCGCACTTCGCGCCGGCCCTCCAGCAACTGCTCCTTGGTCAACGGATCGATGTTGGACCAGCGCGGGCTCGTATAAAACTCCCCGGCGATGAAATCCATCGATGCGCAGGCACGGGCAGCCTCGATCGGCCTGCCGCGGGTGCGGCCGCTGGCGGCAAACGCCCATTGTGCCAGGTTCATGGCCGTGACGTCCGGGTCGAAGCCGCTGCCCAGCGCACCGGCCGGAAGCCGGGCGGTGTCCGGCACATAGGGCTGCAATCCCCCGGCACACGCTGCCGGCAGCAGGCATGCAGCCATCAGCAATAGTCGGCGCAACATCGATCTTCTCCATCTGTTCCCGTCACAGATGGGCGTTCAGGCCAAAGAGCTAAGCCCTGCCGCAAGCAGATGCAGCAGCCATTCCGACAGCGCTACCCAGCGTCGGCCAGCTCCTGGGTCGCCGGCTCGTCGAGGCCTAGCATCAATCGCAGGTTCTGCACCGCTGCCCCAGACGCGCCCTTCCCCAGGTTATCGAGCCGCGCAACCAGGATCGCGTGGCCGTGCGCGTCGTTGCCGAATACCCGCAGCTCCATCCGGTCGGTGTCGTTCAGCGCAGTCGGCTCGAGCGCGCCGCCATGTTCCGGCGGCAGCACGCGTATCAGCGACTGTCCCCGATAGCGCTCGGCGATGGCCGCATGCAGTTCGGCAATGCATGGGCGGCCCGGCAGTGCGTCGAGGTGCAGCGGCACCGACACCAGCATGCCTTGGCGCGCATGCATGACGGACGGAACGAAGATCGGCCGCCGGGCGAGCCGCGCGTAAAGCTGCAGCTCCGGGATGTGCTTGTGCTCGAGCCCGAGTGCATACAGCTCGAACGCCGGACCGCCCGCGGCCTCATGCGCCTCGATCATGGCACGGCCGCCGCCGGAGTAGCCGCTCACCGCATTGACCGAGATCGGGTGGTCGGCCGGCAGCAGTCCCGCGTCGACCAAGGGACGCAGCAGCGCGATGGCACCGGTCGGATAGCAGCCGGGGTTTGCGACCTTCGCCGCCGCGGCGATACGGGCCGGCTGCCCGGGCGCGAGCTCCGGAAAGCCATACGCCCAACCTGGGTCGCAGCGATGCGCCGTGCTGGCGTCCAGCAGCTTCGGCGCCCGCGCCCCGAGGCCGGCCACGAGCGCGTTGCTCTCGCGTGCCGCCGCATCCGGCAGGCACAGCACCACCAGGTCAACGGACGCCATCAGGTCGCGGCGGGCGTCGGGGTCCTTGCGATGCGCCGGATCGATGCTGCGCAGCGCGATGCCCGGCATGGCCGCGAGGCGCTCGCGGATGCCCAGGCCCGTCGTGCCGGCCTCGCCGTCGATGAATACGGTCGCGTCTGCCATGCTAGTCCTCCTGCGCCCGATTGGCGGTCGCGAGCGGCCAAAAAGCAAGGGGGGCAGCCCGATGCGGACTGCCCCCCTGAGTAGAAACCGTTGGGTGAGAGGCTACCGCTTGCTGAACTGGAAGCTGCGGCGGGCCTTCGCCTTGCCGTATTTCTTGCGCTCGACCACGCGGCTGTCGCGGGTCAGGAAGCCTGCGAGCTTCAAGACGCCGCGCAGGTCAGGCTCGTAATACGTCAGCGCGCGGCTGATGCCGTGGCGGACCGCGCCGGCCTGGCCCGACAGGCCGCCGCCGTTGCACGTGCAGAACACGTCGAACTGGTTGTAGCGGTCGGTGACCAGGAACGGCTGGGTGATCAGCATGCGCAGCACCGGGCGGGCGAAATACTGCGTGACGCGCTTGCCGTTTACGCTGATGTCGCCCTTGCCGGGCTTGATCCACACCCGCGCGATCGCGTTCTTGCGGCGTCCGGTCGCGTAGCTGCGGCCCAATGCGTCGCGCTTCGCCTCGCGCTTCGGCGCGTCGCTGGTAACGATCGCGCTGGCGACCGCGAGGTCCTTGAGATCCGCGAGCGTGCGGGTCGGCGCTTCGATTTCGGTGTCGGACACGATCAGGCCCTCTTGTTCTTGGTGTTCATGGCGGCAACGTCCAGCGCCTGCGGCTGCTGCCCGTCATGCGGGTGCGCGCCGCCGGCATAGACGTGCAGATGCCGCATCTGCTCGCGCTGCAGCGGGCCGCGGGTGATCATGCGCTCGACGGCCTTCTCGATGACGCGCTCCGGATGCTTGCTCTCGAGCCGCTGCCGGATGCTGCGCCCCTTGATGCCGCCGGGGTAGCCGGTGTGCTTGTAGAAGATGCTCTGATCGGCCTTGTTGCCGGTGACGCGCACCTTCTCGGCATTGACGACGACGATGTTGTCGCCGCAATCGACATGGGGGGTGAACTGCGGCTTGTGCTTGCCGCGCAGGCGCTGGGCGATGATCGAAGCCAGCCGTCCGAGCACGAGCCCGTCGGCGTCGATCAGGGTCCAGCCCTTGCTGACCTCGGCGGGTTTGAGGGAAAGGGTCGTCTTCATCGCATGTGTCCCAACTGGAATAGTGCGCCGCCTATCCCGCAAAAGCCAAGCTGGGTCAAGCTTTTTCGCCTGTGGTATAATGATACCACAGTTTTGCCGTGACTGCCGGCGGGCCGTAGGATAGTCGGATGAGCGGCGCAATCCACGTCATAGGCGCGAGCGGGCGGTCCGGAGCGGCGCTGTGCCGGTCGCTCCTGGCCGACGCCGTCCCCTATGTGCCTGTCGTGCGCAGCGAGAGCCGCTGGGCCGCCGCCGGGCTACCGGGCACGCCGGTCATTGCCGACCTCAAGCAGGACAGCCTGCGCGTGGCGCTGAGCGATGCGCACCGCGTCGTGTCGTGCGCCCATGCACGCCACATCCCGGCAATCCTCGCCGCCGCGCCGCATGCCAGCCGCTTCGTGCTGCTCGGCAGCACGCGCAAGTACACCAAATGGCCGGACGCGCATGCGCGGGGCGTGCTGGCTGGCGAGGCTGCATTCCTCGCTTCCGGCCGGTCCGGCGTCCTGCTGCACCCGACCATGATTTACGGCGCGGCCGGCGAGGACAACGTGCAGCGCCTCGCCGCCCTGCTGCGCCGTCTTCCGGTCGTGCCGCTGCCCGGCGGCGGCCGGGCGCTGGTGCAGCCGATCCACCAATCCGACGTGACCCGTTGCCTGCGCACGGCACTGGACGTGGACTGGGCGGGGCCGCATTCCATGGTGATCGCCGGGCCGGAGCCCGTGGCCTATGCGGAATTCGTCCGGGCGGTTGCCGTTGCGGCCGGCCTGCACAGGCCCTGGATCGTGCCAGTCCCGCCCGCCGTGCTGCGGACGCTATCGCCACTGACGGCGCTGCCGGGCCTGCCCCGAGTCCACGGCGACGAGTTGCGCCGCTTAATGGAAGACAAGGCGTTCCAAATTGACGCGATGCGGCGCATTCTGAGCGTCGAGCCGATCCCACTCGCCACCGGCCTCGCCCTGACTTTCGCCGGCGCACCGCTGGCCTCGTGAAGGACCCTGATATGCCCGTCATCAACCGGATTGCCGAGTTCCATGCCGATATGACGGAGTGGCGCCGCGACCTGCATCGCCATCCGGAGCTGGGATTGCAGGAGACGCGGACCTCGGGCGTCGTACAGGAACGCCTGCGCAGCTTCGGCGTGGACGAGGTGCACGCTGGGCTGGCCGGCACCGGTGTCGTCGGCGTGATCCACGGCTCGCAGCCCGCCGGAGACGGTGCACGCAGCGCCATCGGCCTGCGCGCCGATATGGACGCACTGCCGATCCATGAGGAGACCGGCGCCGAGTGGGCCAGCCAGACGCCCGGCGTGATGCACGCATGCGGCCATGACGG
>CAZZWN010000125.1:0-10083 GCA_964657765.1 uncultured Acetobacteraceae bacterium | reverse complement strand
CCGCGGTTGATGCTCGACCAGCCGCTGGTGATGCCGATGACGCTGCCGACGCTCTCGACGGCGGGGTCGGCCAGCAGAACGCCGACGACTTGCTTCTGCCGGGCCGCCATGGCGTCGAAGCTGATATCGGGGCTGGCCGTCGTGCCTCCCATCAGCACGCCCGTGTCCTGGGTCGGCAGGAAGCCCTTGGGGACATAGCCATACAGCTTGACGATGCCCAGGATGATCGCGGGCGTCACCAGCAGGACTATCCACTTCCAGCGCAGCAGGCTGTTCAGGCTGCGCAGGTAGTTGCGTTGGGCGGCATCGAACGCACGGTCGACGCCGCGGTCGATCCAGCCCCACACGCCGCGCGGCGCAACGTGTGCGCCCATGAACTGCCCGCACATCATGGGCGTCAGGGTCAACGACACGACGGCCGACAGCCCGATTGCGATCGTCAGCACCATCGCGAACTCGTGGAACAGCTTGCCCAGCAGGCCGCCCATGAACAGGATCGGGATGAACACCGCCACCAGCGAGATGCTGATGGATATGACGGTGAAGCCGATCTGCCGCGACCCCACCAGCGCCGCCTGCATCGGCGACAGGCCGCGCTCCTGGTGGCGGAAGATGTTCTCGATCATGACGATGGCGTCGTCGACCACGAAGCCGACCGAGATCGTCAATGCCATCAATGAGAAGTTGTTCAGGCTGTAGCCCAGCAGATACATCGCCCCGAGCGTGCCGGCGATGCTGAGCGGCACCGTTGCCGCCGCCGCGAGCGTCGGCACGAGACGCCGCATGAACAGCGCCACCACCATGAGCACCAAAGCGATGCTGATCAGCAGGGTCCACTCCACATCGTGCACGCTGGCGCGTATGGTCGTCGTGCGGTCCGAGATCGTGGACAGGTGGATGTCGGGCGGTATCCACGCGAGCAACTGCGGCAGCGCGGCGCGGACCCGGTCGACCGTGTCGATGACGTTGGCGCCGGCGGTCTTGGTCAAGGTCAGGAGGATGGCCGGCTGCGTGCCCCGCCAGGCCGCGAGCTTGGTGTTGGCGACGCCGTTCAGCACCTCCGCCACGTCGCCCAGCCGGACGGTCGCGCCGTTCGACGTCTTCAGCACTAACGCGGCGTAGTCCTCGGCCTGGGTGATCTGTCCATTCACCTCGATGGTCTCGGCGCGCAGCGGTCCCTGGAAGCCGCCGACCGGCCCGTTCACGTTGGCCTTCTGGATGGCGGTGTAGACGTCCTGGCTGCTGAGGCCCGCCGCCCGCAGCGCCGCCGGGTTCAGCCGCACGCGGACGGCGGGCTTCTCGGCGCCGTTCACCTGCACCTGCGCGACGCCCTCGATCTGGCTCAGCCGCTGGGCCAGGATGGTGTCGGCCGCGTCGTAGACCTGCGCGGTGCTGAGCACGTCGGAGGTCAGCGACAGGGTGAGGATCGGCGCCTCGGCAGGGTTGAACTTGCGGTAGTACGGCCGGGTCGGGAGGTCGGACGGCAGGTCCGAGTAGGCGGCGTTGATCGCGGCCTGCACGTCGTGCGCGGCGCCCTCGATCGGGCGGTCGATGTCGAACTGGATCACGATCGAGCTGCTGCCGGTGCTGCTGGTGCTGGTGATTTCCGTAACGCCGGGGATTTCGCCAAGGCGGCGTTCGAGGGGTGCTGCGATGCTGGCGGCCATCGTCTCGGGATCGGCGCCGGGGCGGGCGGCGAACACGACGATGGTCGGGATGTCCACGCTGGGCAGCGGCGCGACGGGCAGGAACCGCACGGCGACGCTGCCGGCCAGCAGCAGGCCGAACGCGAGCAGGAAGGTCGCGACCGGACGGCGGATGAACGGGGCGGAGATGTTCATTCCGCCGGCGCCGTGCGCGGCCGCACGAAGCGCAGCCGGGTCCGCTCGAACGCCAGATAGATGACCGGCGTGGTATACAGCGTCAGCACCTGGCTCAGCAGCAGCCCGCCCACGATCGTGAGGCCCAGCGGATAGCGCAGCTCCGACCCGGTGCCGCTCTCGATCACCAGCGGCAGCGCGCCCAGCAGCGCCGCCGCCGTCGTCATCATGATCGGGCGGAACCGCAGCAGGCTCGCCTCGGTGATCGCGGCCAATGGAGTCAGCCCGCGCATGCGTTCCGCCTCCAGCGCGAAGTCGATCATCATGATGGCGTTCTTCTTCACGATGCCCATCAGCAGCACGATGCCGACCAGCGCCACCAACGACAGGTCCTGCCCGGCGAAATCCAGGGCCAGCAGCGCTCCAATACCCGCGGACGGCAAGGTCGACAGGATCGTCACCGGATGGATCGTGCTCTCATACAGCACGCCGAGCACGATATAGATGACGACGACCGCCGCCAGGATCAGCCAGGGCTCGCTGGCAAGGCTGTCCTGGAACTCCGCCGCGTCGCCGGAGTAGCTGCCGACGATGGTGGAGGGCAGCCCCATCTCCCGCTCCGCCTGCGCCACCGCCGCCACCGCGTGGCTCAGGCTCGACCCCGACGCCAGGTTGAAGCTGATGGTCGTCGACGGGAACTGGCTCTGATGCGTGACCGCCAGCGGCGCGGTGCCGCGGATGATGGTGGCAATGGCCGACAACGGCACCTGCGCCCCGTTCAGCCCCGGCAACCGCAGCCGATCGAGCGAATGCGGGTCGGCCTGCCAGTCGGGATTGGCCTCCAGCACCACGCGATACTGGTTGGCCTGAGTAAAGATCGTGCTGACCTGCCGCTGCCCGAATGCGTCATACAGCGTGTCCTGGACCGCCTGCATGCTCACCCCCAGCCGCATCGCCGCGTCGCGGTCCACCTGGATGCGGGTCGAGAAGCCATCGGTTTGCTGATCGCTGGCGACGTCCTGCAGGTCGGGCATTGTGCGAAGCTGCCCGAGCAGCCGCGGCGCCCAGGTCGCGAGCTCGTCCGCGTCGGTGTCCACCAGGGTATACTGGAATTGGGTGCGGCTGATGCGCGTGCCGATCTGGATGTCCTGCACCGCCTGCATGAACACCGACATGCCCGGCACGCTCGCCATCTCCGCCTGCAGCCGCGCGATCACCACCGGCGCCGGATCGCGTTCTCGCCGCGGCTTGAGCGCGATCGTGAGCCGCCCGGTGTTCGGGGTGGCGTTGATGGTGCCGGCGCCGACGAACGAGACGACGCCGGTGACGGCCGGGTCGCGCTGCGCGATCTCGGCGAGCTGCGTCTGCAGGGTGGACATCCGCGGCACCGATGCGCTCTGCGCCGCCTCCGTCACCGCGACGATCACGCCGGTGTCCTGCTGCGGCAAGAACCCCTTCGGCGTCGCGATGTATAGTATGACGGTACCCGCCAGCGTGCCGATCGCGACGACAAGAATGATGCCCTGGAAATGAAGCGCCACCGCGAGCGTGCGGACATAGCCCCGGGTGAGGCCCTTGAAGCCGCGCTCGAACCAGCCCGTCAGCCGGCTCGGCCTTTCGTTGGCCCGCAACAGCCGCCCGCACATCATCGGCGTGAGCGTCAGCGAGATGACGGCCGAGACGATGACCGACGTGCTCAGCACCACGGCGAACTCGTTGAACAGCCGGCCGACGACGCCGGTCATGAACAGCAGCGGGATGAACACCGCGACCAGGCTCACGGTCAGCGACACGATGGTGAAGCCGATCTGCGCCGCGCCGCGATAGGCGGCCTCGAGCGGCGGCACCCCGTCCTCGATGAAGCGCACCACGTTCTCGATCATGACGATCGCGTCGTCCACCACGAACCCGGTCGCGACCGTCAGCGCCATGAGCGACAGGTTGTCGAGGCTATAGCCGCACAGCGCCATCACGGCGAAGGTGCCGATCAGCGACAGCGGCAGCGCGATGGCCGGAATGAGCGTCGCCCGGGCGCTGCGCAGGAACAGGAAGATGACGAACACCACCAAGCCGATCGACAGCATCAGGGTGAACTGCACGTCGTTCACGGACGCGCGGATCGTCTCGGTGCGGTCCACCACGACGGCCATCGCCACCGCCGCCGGGATCGCACGCTGCAGCCCCGGCAGCGCCGCCTTGATGGCCGCGACCGTCGAGACGATGTTGGCGCCCGGCTGCCGCTGGATGTCCAGCACCACGGCCGGGTTGCCGTTATACCAGCCGGCGACCCGGTCGTTCTCCACCCCGGCGACCACAACGCCCAGGTCCGACAGCCGCACCGGCGCCGCGTTCTTGTAGGCGATCACCAGATCCTTATAGGCCGCCGGCGTCACGAGCTGATCGTTTGCGCCCAGCGCGTAAGCCTGGCGCGGCCCATCGAAACCGCCCTTGGCGCCGTTCACGTTGGCCGACGCGACCGCGTTGCGCACGTCCTCCATCGACAGCCCGTAGGCCGCCACCCGCGCTGGGTCGACCCGCACCCGCACCGCCGGGCGCAGGCCGCCCTGGACCGTCACCTTGCCGACGCCGTCGATCTGGCTGAACTTCGGCTGCAGCAGCGTGTCGGCGGCGTCGCTGATGCGGTCGATCGAGATGCTGTCGGACGTCAGCGCCAATGACAGGATCGGCGCGTCGGCCGGGTTCACCTTCGCATAGATCGGCGGATACGGCAGGTTGACCGGCAGCGTGCCCGTCGCCGCGTTGATCGCCGCCTGCACGTCCTGCGCCGCGCTGTCCAGCTTACGGTTGAGGTTGAACTGCAGCGTGATCTGGCTGGTGCCCTCGCTGCTGGTGCTGGTCATGGTCGACAGGCCGGTGATCTGCCCGAACTGCCGCTCCAGCGACGCGGTGATCAAGGTCGCGACCGTGTCCGGCCCGGCGCCGGGCAACTGCGTCGTCACCTGGATGGTCGGGAAATCCACCGTCGGCAGCGCCGCCACCGGCAGTGCCCGGTAGCCGAGCACGCCGGCCAGCAGCACCGCAAGCGCCAGCAGGCATGTCGCGACCGGGCGCGCGATGAACGGGGCGGAGATGTTCATGCGGCGTCCTCCCCGTCAGGAACTCGACCGGTTGCGATGCTGCGCCGTGCCCGGCGCCTTACGCTCCTGATTGCGCTCTGGCGGCACCGCGTCCGGCGCGTTGCCGTCCGGCCCGGCCAGCGCCACCTTGGCGCCGTCCGTAAGCCGCTGCGCCCCGTCGACCACCACCTGCTCGCCGCTGCGCAGCCCGTCCGCGATCACGCTGAGCTGATCGTCCTCGTGCCCCACCGTCACCGCCCGCCGCTGCGCCAGGTCTTGTCCGCCTGGGCCGGCATTGATCACGAACACGAACGCCCCGCGCGGCCCGCGCTGCACCGCCGCGGTCGGCACCGTGACGACGCTGCGCTGCGTCTCCGCCAGCATGCGCACGTTCACGAATCCACCGGGCCACAGCAGCAGCTTGTCGTTGGGGAAGGTCGCCTTCAGCTTGATCGTGCCGGTCGCCGGGTCGACCTGGTTATCGAGCACGGCCAGCTGCCCGCGGTCGAGTGGGTCCGACGTAGCGCCCCCCTGCTTCAGCGCCAGCACCTCCGGCATGCTGTCCTGCATGGCGTTGGCCACCACCGGCAAAGCCTGCTGCGGCAGGGTGAACACTACCGAGATCGGCTTCAACTGCGTGATGACAGTCAGCGGCAGCACGTCGCTCGCCCGTGCGATGTTGCCGCTGTCGACCTGCCGCAGGCCGATCCGCCCGTCGATCGGCGCCGTGATCGTGGTGTAGCTGAGCTGGGTGCGCGCGGTGTCGATCTGCGCCTGGTCGCCGCGCACCTGCGCCTCGAGCTGCCCGACCGCGGCGCGGGCAGTGTCCGACTGCTGCGCGCTGCTATAGGCCGTCGCGGCGAGCTTGGAATAACGATTGGCGTCGAGCTTGGCATTGGCCAGGTTGGCCTCGTCCTGCTGCTTCTTCGCGCTCGCGAGGTCGAGGCTCGCCTGATACGGCCGCGGGTCGATGCGCGCCAGCACGTCGCCCGCGTGCACGTCCTGCCCCTCGCGGAACTTCACCTCCATCAAGGGTCCGTCGACCATGGCGCGGATCGAGACCAGGTTGAACGCCTGCACCGTGCCGAGCCCGTCCAGGTAGACCGGCACGTCCCGCGTCTCGCTGCGCGACGTCAGCACCGGGATGGGGGAGGCATCGACACCAGCGCCGCCGCCGCGCCGCCCGGTTCCGCGCCCAGCTCCGGCGCTCGCCTGCTCAGCCGCCGGCGCCGCCCGATACCAATAGTAGTATGCGCCGCCGCCGGCAGCGCCCAGCAGGATCAGGATCAGGAGCAGGCGCTTCATAGGATCGCCCCGGCGGGCTGCTCCCAGCCGCCGCCCAATGCCTTGTACAGGTTCACCAATGCCTGGAACTCGGCCAACCGGATCTGGCTGAGCAGGTCGAGGTCGTTATACAGCGTGACCTGGGTGTTGAGCGATGTGACGATGTCGATGGTCCCTGCCTGAAGCTGTGCCTGCGCGATATCAGCCGCCCGCTGCGCCACCGCAACGGCCTGCCGCTCGAGTATTTCCTGTTCGGTCGCATAGCGCCGCGCCGCCAGCGATTGTTCTACATCCGTAAAGCTCTGCAGCACCGTCCGGCGATAATCGGCCAGCAGCTCGTCGTAGCGGCCCTTCGCCTGGTCGAACTGCCCACGCAGCAGCCCGTTGTCAAAGATGGTCTGCGTGACGTTCCCGGCAAGCTGCGCCACCAAGGTGCCGGGACCGGTGATGGTGGCGAGCACGGTGCTCGTCAGCCCGCCCGACGCCGTAAGCTGCACGCTTGGGAAGAACGCGGCGCGGGCGGCACGGATGTTGGCGTTCTCGGCCACGAGCTGCGCCTCCGCATTGGCGACGTCCGGGCGGCGCGCCAGCAGCTCGCTCGGCAGGCCCGGCGCCACCAGCGGCAACGGCAATTTATCCAATGATCCGCCGGCTACCTTCAGCCGCTCCGGAGGAATGCCAGTCAGGATGCCGAGCGCGATCTGCTGCTGCTCGACCTGGTTCTGCAGGCTCGGCAAGTTGGCCCGTTGCGCGGCCGTCAGCGACTCCTGCTGCGCCACGTCGAGCGCATTGGCGGTCCCGACGCTCAGCCGGGCGCGGAATGCGCCGAGGATACGCTCGGAGTCCCGCAGGTTGCGCTGAGCGGTCGCCAGCCGGTCCTGTGCCGCGAGCACCTGGAAATAGGTGTTGGCGACCGAGGTCACGACCGTCAGCGCGACCGTCACCTGATCGAACCGGGTCGCGACCGCGCTGGCCTGCGCGGACTGCGCCAGCGCGCGGTTGCGGCCCCAAAAATCCAGATCGTACGAGACCTGCAACGTCCCGCTATAGGTTCGGCTGTCGGCGTATCGCTGCGTTTTGCCCGATCCGGCGACGGCCCGACCCGTGGCCGGGTCGATCGAGAAGCTCGACGCGCCGGTCCGGTTGCCAGACAGCCCAATGCGCTGATAGTCGCCGCTTGCATTGGCGCTCAGTGCCGGTAGCAAAGGCGCGCCGCTGATCCGGACCTGCGCGTCGGCCTGCACGACGCGGGCGACTGCGGCGGCAAGGTCGTTGTTGTAGGCCCGGGCGCTGGCGATCAGCCCATCGAGTTCCGGCGACCGGAAGTTGCGCCACCACTCGTCGGATGGCCAAGCCGCCGCCGCAGTATCTGCCGTGGCGACGAATGCGGGCGGGAAGTCCAGCGCCGGACGCTGGTAGAACGGGCCGAGGTTGCATCCAGCCAGCATCGCCTGCGCCAGCGCTACGCTGGCCAGGGCAACGCCGCGGCCGTGCGTCATCGCGGGCTCGAGGCTTGCGCGGTCTCGGCCAGTTTGGCGCGGCCCTCGGGGGAGAGGGTGCCGATCGCGGTCAGCAGGCTCTCGCCGAACCGGCTGGAGGTCTCCGCCCAGCGCGCTTGGAAGATCAGCATCCGTTCGCGTACGGCGGCCTCGTCGTAGGGGGTCTGGCCGATGCTGCGGGCCATGTCGGCGCGTGCGTCGGCCATGCGGCGCCGGGCCATGTCGTACCATGGGCGCTCGCGGTCCAGGGTCGCGCGGAAACGGGCGGCGTCGGCCGTCGGCAGATCGCGTGCCATCCGCTCCGCCGCGCCCGCGAGCCCCGGCGGACCTTGACCCCGGTCCGTGGCAATATGCGCGCCGATCAGCGTCGCGCTGAACAGGTTGCCGGCGACGGACAGCCATAAGAGCCTGGTGCGCCAGGGTTCGCGGAGTGTGATCATCGCGCAGCGTCGCCCGTCACAGCGCCGCTTCGATGACGATGGACTGCACCGCTGCGAACAGATCCGGCTGCTCCGGAGCGACGTTTGCGACGCCCAAATAGAGTCCGGCCAATGCACAGGCAGCCAGCGCACCCCACCGCATGGCGGGAGTGGCCGGGGCAGGCGGGGCCAGACGCCGTCCGAGCCGCCGCTCCATATTGGCAAGCAGCGCCGGGTCCGTCGGCGGCGCATCCTCCTGTGCCAGGGCAGCCGCAACGATCTGCCGTGCGTGGTCGCAATTGCGCAGCAGCGACAGCGCCGCCTCCCGCTCGGCCGCGGGCCAGGCCGCCAGTTCGGTGCCATAAAGCCGCATCGCCCAGTCCAGCCGCCGAGGCGTCATCCAGATCATGCGTCGCGCGCCTCCAGGTAGGCGCGAAGCACCTTGCGGCCCCGGTGCAGCAGCCCCTCCAGCGCGCGGGTCGACACCTGGAGCGCCTGCGCGGCGTCCTGGCCGGACCACCCCTTGCCGTAGGTAAGGGTAAGCGCGGTGCGCTGCCGGTCGGGCAGGGTGGCGATCGCCTCGGCGAGCAGGCGGCTGCGCTGCTGCCCGGCAATGACGGCGTCCGCCGCCGGAGCGCCGTCGTGCAGGTCGGCCGGAACGGCGACGCTCGGGCGTGCGGCGCGCAGGCGGTCGATGGCGGCGTTCACGGCGATGCGGTGCAGCCAGGTGGCGACGCCCGCCTGGCCAGGATCATAGGACCGCGCCCGGGTCCATGCCCGCAATAGCGCGTCCTGCGCCACGTCCTCGGCGGCAGCCGGATCCCCGAGCACGCGCAACGCCGCACGACGCAGCCGCAACAGGTAGCGCGACGCCAGCGCATCGAACGCCGCGCGGTCGCCCTCGGCGGTGCGCGCCATCAGGTCTTGGTCGGAAACGGGAGAAGGATCGGCTGTCATGCGCGTGGATTGAGCCTGGTCATGGTGTCGATACGGAGGCGCAGCCCGCAGCCCATGCCACCGGAGTTCGGCGCATGGGCTGCCGGGATACGCCGGATAATTCCGGAGATGGGGTCGGCCGAGGAGTTTTTCAGCGGATGCGGCGCTGGATCGCGCGCATTCACGTCTGGTAAACCTGGAACAATCTTGCGCCGCACCGCCCGATATGCGAATCAACGATACAAGGAATGCATAAAGCGGGGAGACGGACTGGGTGCCGAGCGCCATTCTTGAGACGCCCATCCTGGAGACGGAGGGTTTAACGCGCGAGTTTCGCGGCTTCGTCGCCGTGAACGGGGTCAGCCTGCGCGTGCAGGAGGGCACGATCCATGCGTTGATCGGCCCGAACGGCGCCGGCAAGACGACATGCTTCAATCTGTTGACCAAGTTCCTGGCGCCAACGCGCGGCACGATCAAGTTCAAGGGTGCCGACATCACCGGGCTGAAAGCCGCCGCGGTCGCCCGGCTCGGCTTGGTGCGCAGCTTCCAAATCTCGGCGGTGTTCCCGCATCTGAGCGCGCTCGAGAACGTCCGCCTGGCGCTGCAGCGGGTGCGCGGCAACAGCTTCGATTTTTGGCGCGCAGAGTCGCTGCTGCACGAATACGACGACCGTGCCCGGTCGCTGCTGGTCGACGTGGGGCTCGAAGGCTATGAGAACGAGCAGGCGGCCCTGCTGTCCTACGGCCGCAAGCGCGCGCTGGAAATCGCCACGACCCTGGCGCTCGACCCAACCATGCTGCTGCTGGATGAGCCCACCGCCGGCATGACGCACGAGGACGTCGACCGCGTCGTGGCGCTGATCAGGCGCATTCGGGCCGGGCGGACGATCCTGATGGTCGAGCACAACCTGAGCGTCGTCGAGGGCCTGTGCGACAGGATCACCGTATTGGCGCGCGGGCAGGTCCTGGCGGAGGGCGATTATGCCAGTGTCAGCAAGAATCCGGATGTCATCACCGCCTACCTGGGCTCCCCCGATGCTTGACGCGAC
>CAZZWN010000124.1:0-10118 GCA_964657765.1 uncultured Acetobacteraceae bacterium | reverse complement strand
TGCTCGTCCAAGGCGAAGCGGTCCGTCATGCCGGCAATATAGTCCGCAACCGTCAGCGCCGCACGCGGGCCATCCTTCTCGCCGGCGCGGGCGCGCCAGCCATCCGGCAAGATGCTGGTGTCGTCGTGCAGCAGCGTGAACAGCGACTCCGTGACTCGGCGGGCCTTGTTGCTCATGCGGTTCACTTTCCAATGCCGGTACATGCGGGCGTATAGAAACTCCTTAATGGCGCGGTTCGCCTCCGCCATGGCCGGGCTGAACGCTATCACCGGCTTCTTCGCGCACCGGATCGCCTCGGCGTCGGCGGGGTCCAGCGCCGCGATCCGCCGCCGGCTTTCGTCGGTCAGGTCGGTGACGAAGCTGTTGATCACCCGGCGGATCGTCTCGTGCCGCAGCCGCGGCGGCGGCACGTCGAGGCTCGCCCGCCGAGCCAGCGCCAGCGACGCGCCGACCACCGGCAAATGCGCCACGTCGTCCGGCCCGAACAGCCCGGCGCGCATACCGTCATCCAGGTCGTGGCTGTGATAGGCGATGTCGTCGGCCATCGCCGCCACCTGCGCCTCGCCCCCGGCCTGCGAATGCAAATCGAGCGGATGGCGCGCATTGTACTCCGCGATATAGGGCGGCGGGTGCCGCAGCGGACCGTTATGCTTGGCCAGGCCCTCCAGCGTCTCCCAGGTGAGATTGAGGCCGTCGAACGCGGCATAACGGCTCTCGAGCTTGGTTACGATGCGGAGGCTCTGGGCGTTGTGGTCGAAGCCGCCATAGGCCCTCATGCGGTTGTTCAGCCCGTCCTCCCCCGCATGGCCGAACGGCGGATGGCCCAGGTCGTGCGCCAGTGCCAGCGCCTCGGTCAGGTCCTCGTCCAAGCGCAATTCGCGCGCGACGGAGCGGGCGATCTGCGCGACCTCGAGGCTGTGGGTCAGCCGCGTGCGGTAGTAGTCGCCCTCGTGATTAACGAAGACTTGAGTTTTGTATTGTAGCTTGCGGAAGGCCGAGCTGTGGAGCACCCGGTCGCGGTCGCGCTGCCAAGGGCTGCGGCCGGGGCTTTCCGGCTCCGGATGCAAGCGCCCGCGGGAGGTATCGGGCCGGACGGCGTAGGGGGCGTGGGACATGGACCTGACAATAAGGTGACTACGGGCTTAACACCGATACGACGGCATCTTCAATCTGGGTCCTGGACGCGCTATGTCCTGCATATGAACAGCATCAGCGAACTTGCCCGCTTCTCCGTGTCCGACCGCGCCGCCGAGCGCGTGGCGGAGATCGTTGCAGCACAGGCCCGGCCAGCCGCCCTGCGCGTCGCCGTGCTGGCCGGCGGCTGCAGCGGGTTCCAATACAAGTTCGAGCTGGACGAAACCGCCCAGCCGGACGATTTGGTCGTCGAGGCGCAGGGTGCCCGCGTGCTGGTCGACAGCGCCAGCATGGACCTGCTGGCCGGCTCGCAGCTCGACTATACCGACGAGCTGATGGGGGCGCATTTCACCATACGCAACCCGAATGCGACCTCGGCCTGCGGCTGCGGCACCAGCTTTGCGGTCGATTGAGATCGCGGCCGGCTGAGTTCGCGGCGGACTAGCGACGTCAGGTGCGGATCGCGACCTGGAACGTCAACTCCGTCCGGATGCGCGAGCGACTGGTGGCCGATTGGCTTGCGCGGGTGCAGCCGGACCTGCTGTTGCTGCAGGAAATCAAATGCGAGGCGGCGCAGTTTCCCGCCGCTGCCTTCGAGGCGGTTGGCTATGCGGCCAGCGTCGTTGGGCAGAAATCTTACAATGGCGTGGCGATCCTCTCCCGCATTCCGGTCGAGGTCATGCATCGCGCCCTGCCCGGGCTGCCGGACGACGACGCGCAGGCGCGGTATATCGAAGTGAAAGTGCCCGACGCGGCAGGGCCGATCACGGTCGGCAACTTGTATCTGCCAAATGGCAATTCCGGCGGTGACGCGGGATATGCCTATAAGCTGCGTTGGATGGAACTGCTGGCCGACCGCGCCCGAGCATTGCTCGACGCGGATCAGCCGATGCTGTTGGCGGGCGACTACAATGTATGCCCGACCGACGAGGATTTTGCGCCGGGCACGCTGTCGGCGGCCGATGCTTTGGTGCGGCCGGAAACGCGGGCACGGTTCCGTATGCTGAAGTGGCTCGGCCTCACGGATGCCATTCGTGCCGTGCAGCCGTCAGGGCCGGTTTATACGTTTTGGGATTATCAGGCCGGCGCGTGGCCACGGGACCAGGGTCTGCGCATCGACCATGCGTTGCTGTCCCCGGGCCTGGCGGAGCGGCTGGTCTCGGCCGTGCCCGACCGCAATGAGCGCGGCATGAACCAGCCGTCGGACCATGTCCCTGTCGTCGTGGAGATCGCCTGATCGGAACGCCGCGGCATACGATGGTGGAGGGGGTTGGATTCGAACCAACGTAGCCGTTACAGCAGCGGATTTACAGTCCGCCCCCTTTAGCCACTCGGGCACCCCTCCGCCGGGTCGTGGGCTTTCGCCGGACGGGCGGGGTAGCGCTGAACCGGCCTGGATGTCAACCGCTGGAGCGCGCACGAAAGCTGGTCTGCGCGGGCCAAAACTGTCGCGTGCAGTGGCCTGCGCGCATGGCCTCGCTGTCATTCGTCGCCGCTCGCCTGTATAGGACGGGGATGCGCACCAAGAATCCCGACCGGACCGGCGGCTCCTCGAAGGCCGGCAACGGCATACCATCCGGCCGCGGCGGAGCGGACCGGCCGCCCGGCGCCAAATCGTTCGGGGCGAAGCCATACGGTGACAAGCGCACCGGAGGCGGTTTTGCCCGGCCGGGCGCCAAGCGGGATGCGGACGGCGCCGTCAATCCGCGGCCGCCGCGTGAGCCCGCCCGGCAAGCCCCCAACCGGCATGGCCCGCCAGACCGCGCGTCCGGTCCCCGGCCAAGTCGCGTGCCCGATCCGGAAGCTCGGGCCGCCGCAGCCGCCCGGGCTCCGCGCCTCGGCCAGCCGCGCCCACCGCGGCCCGATGCAGAACCGGCGCCGGTGGAGGTCCGCAGCACGACGCTCCGTGCGCCCGCCGCCGCCGCACGCCCGCTCGCGCCGACACCGCGCGCGGCACCGGGTCCGGCTGCGCCGCGCGGCAGCGTATGGCTGCACGGCCTGCACCCCGTCGCCGCAGCGCTGGCCAACCCAGGCCGACGCTTGAAGCGCCTGCTGCTGACGGAGGAGGCGGAAGCCACGCTTGCCGCCCGCCTGCCCCAACCCTGGCCGCTGGCGGCGGAGCGCGTCGACCGTGCCAAGCTGGACCACCTGCTCGGCCGCGACACGGTGCATCAGGGCGCCGGGCTGTTGGCCGATTTGCTAGCGCCGCCAGCGCTTTCGGCCGTGCTGGAGCGCACCGGCCCGGTCATCGTGCTCGACCAGGTCGTCGATCCGCGCAACGTCGGCGCCGTGCTGCGCAGCGCCGCGGCCTTTGGCTCCGCCTGCGTCATCACCCAGGACCGCAATGCGCCGGAGGAGACGGGTGTGCTGGCCAAGGCCGCATCTGGTGCGCTCGAACAGATCCCGCTGCTGCGGGCGGTGAATCTCGCCCGCACCTTGGCCGCGCTGAAGGCGGCCGGGCTGTGGGTGATCGGTTTGGACAGCGGCGGCGCCCCATTGCGGGGTGCGCCGCTGCAGGAGCGTCGCGTGGCCCTCGTGCTGGGTGCGGAGGGCGCCGGCCTGCGGCGATTGACGCGGGAGACCTGCGATGAGATCGCCGGGCTGGCGATGCCCGGCCTGATGGAAAGCCTCAATGTGTCGGCCGCCGCAACCGTGGCCCTCTATGAACTGACGCGGGCGCCCTGATGCCCGGCATGTTCGATGCCGACAAGACCGCCCAGGCGCTGTTCGCAAACCGGCGAGCCCGGCGCGTGCTGGACCCGCTGCCGCCCGGCCTCGCCCCGCGCCATCTCGCGGACGGGATTGCAGCGCAACTCGCCATGGCGCGGCTGTCGGGAACGCTGCCGCCGGCCGGCTTCAAGATTGGCGCCACCACGCGCCAAATGCAGGAGTACCTGGGGCTCCCTGGCCCGGCAGCAGGCTTCATGGCCGAGGCCGGGCTGCATGGCAGCGGCAGCACCTTGAGCTTCACCACTTTTCTACGCCCCGGCGTCGAATGCGAACTTGCGATTGTGCTGGCCCATGATCTCCCCGCCGGGCCGTGCAGCAATGCGGAGGCCGCTGCTGCGGTAGGCGAGTTGATGGCGGCGATCGAGGTCGTCGAGAACCGCTACGCCCCGCTTCACGCGCTCGGCACGCCCACGCTGGTGGCCGATCAGGTATTCCATGCCGCTGCGATCCTCGGGACATCGCATCCTGGCTGGCGCGAACTTGATCTCCCCGGTCTTGCCGGGAGCCTGCATGTCGACGGCGAGCAGCGCGGCGCAGGCTTTGGCGGCGACCTGCTCGGACATCCGATGGCGGCGCTGGCCTGGCTGGCGGCATCGGACGAGGTAGCGGCATTCGGCGGCCTGCGTGCCGGCCAGGTCGTCATGCTGGGGAGCGTCACGCCGCCGATATGGCTGGATGCGCCGGCGACGATCGAAGTCCGCTTCCCGCCGTTGCCGACCGCCGTGCTGCATCTTGTCTGAGCTTATAGGGGTAAGTCTTAACCATACTGGCCGAGAATAGGGTTCGTCCGCAGAGTTTGCGGCATCGCTCAACGCTACAACGGCCAGATGGGATCGCAGCCATGCCTATCGCTCACCCCCGAGCCCGCCAGGTCCGATGGGACAGCTTGCCGGATGAATTGCAGCTCGAACTGGCCGGGCAGGCGCTGCTGCGCGCTGCCGAGACCCTTGCCGGCCAGGCCGAGTGCCTCGCAACCGAGATGGAGGGCGGGACGCTCACCGATCAAGGCGGCCCCGACGCGCTCCGGCTATTTGCCGCGGTGGTCCGCGTCGCAAACCGGCAACAGCCGAGCAGCCCGTGCCATTGAAACGATTGCTTCGGTGCCGGGTGCAGGGATCGAACCCGCGACCCCCTGATTACAAATCAGGTGCTCTACCATCTGAGCTAACCCGGCATGCGCCGTGGGTGTAGCAAGCGGCGATGACCATGCCAACATCACGCCGCCAACAGGACATCTCGGGCAAATTTCCGCCGCCGGCGCTGCATGAAGGCCCATGCCAGCTTCGCGCCAATAACGGAAAGCCGGCCTCGCGGCGGCAAGCCAACCGATTTCAGGATCATCCCGATGCTGCGCTCGATGTGGCGGATGCGATAAAATCCCATGGCGCGGCCCATATAGGCGGCTATGCAGCGCTCGTGCCGGTAAGCCATGCTCTCCGGCTCGTTGCCGCAATGGAAGGCATAGGCCAGCTCGTCGTCCTCGCTCTCGGTGATCCGTCCCGCCGCGATCCGCAGTCGCGTCGCCAAGCCAAGCTTCTCGCGTGACAGATACCGACGCATATGATCGTAGAACAGCTTAAAATGACGGTATTCATCGGCGGCGATCAGCTTGCAAACCTCGCGGAGGGCCGGTTCGTCCGTGGCGTCGGCGAGTGCAGTGTAGTAGCTGCTGGTCCCGGTCTCCACCATGCATCGAGCGATCAACTCGCCCGTACGCGAGCCGCGGACCGAAGTATCGACATCGAGCGGCAGCTTATAACCGGCGCGATACCGAGCGAACGCAGCCTCGAAGTCCCAGCCGGGATCGGCGAGCATGGCCCACTTGCCCAGCGCGTCTCCATGTTGAACCTCTTCGACTGCCCAGTTGTCGGATGCGGCGCGGAAATCCGGGTCGTCCTTGAACACGCGGCCAAGGTAGACCGCATAATCCAGACCGTTCCGCTCGACCATGGCAGCCGCCTTAACCAGCGGAACGATAGTGGGATCGACCCGTGCCGGATCGAACCGGTCCCAGGCGACGTCCTCAATCCGCCAATGCTTCATCCAGAAAACTGTCTTTATGCCATTGAAGCGTCGACTGGGCGTCTACGCCGCGGTTCAGAACAGGGCCTGCGCCGCTAAGTTGCGAGCGTGGCCATGTTGCGGTCGCTGTGTTGCACTTAGGTTACAGCCTCAAGCAGCCTTGGCGGCGGCCACCATGGCCCGGGCGGCCTGCTGACGGCCCATGGCCGCGTCGAGCGCGGGAATGTCCGTCTTGTCCGCCGCAGCGTAGGCAGCGTCGGCATCGGCCAGACGCGCATCCGCAACCTGGCCGGAAAGCTCCGAAACCGGGATGGCCTCGTCCGCCAGCACCGTGCAGCGCTCCGGCGTGATCTCGGCAAAACCACCGCTGACATAGAGCCGGCTTGTCGGACGCCCACCTTCGTACAGCGTGATCGTGCCGCCTTGCAGCAGCACGATCATCGGCGCGTGTTCAGGCAGCACGCCCATATCGCCCTCGGACGCCGGGATCACGGCCATCTCCACCTGCTGCGACAGCAGCAGCCGGTCGGGGCTGACGATCTCCAGCAGCGTCGTCGCCATCAGGCAGCGACCTTCATGCCCTCAGCCTTCTTCACGGCGTCCTCGATAGTGCCGACCATGTAGAACGCCGCCTCGGGCAAATGATCGTACTCGCCATTGACGATCGCCTTGAAGCTGCGGACCGTGTCGGCGACTGGCACGAAGATGCCGGGGCTGCCGGTGAACACCTCGGCGACGTGGAACGGCTGCGACAGGAAACGCTCGATGCGGCGGGCCCGGGCGACGACGAGCTTATCGTCCTCGCTCAGTTCGTCCATGCCAAGGATGGCGATGATGTCCTGGAGGCTCTTGTAGGTCTGCAGCACGCGCTGGACCTCGCGCGCGACGTTGTAGTGCTCCTCGCCGACGATACGCGGGTCGAGGCTGCGCGACGTGGAGTCGAGCGGGTCGACGGCGGGATAGATGCCCTTCTCCGAAATGGCGCGGTTCAGGTTGGTGGTGGCGTCGAGGTGGGCGAAGCTCGTGGCCGGCGCCGGGTCGGTCAGGTCGTCTGCGGGCACGTAGATCGCCTGCACGGAGGTGATCGACCCCTTCTTCGTGCTGGTGATGCGCTCCTGCAGCTGGCCCATGTCGGTGGCGAGCGTCGGCTGATACCCCACCGCCGACGGGATGCGGCCGAGCAGCGCCGACACTTCCGCGCCCGCTTGGGTGAAGCGGAAGATGTTATCCACAAAGAACAGCACATCCTGCCCTTCTTCGTCGCGGAAGTATTCCGCGAGCGACAGGCCGGACAGCGCCACCCGCGCCCGTGCGCCGGGCGGCTCGTTCATCTGGCCATATACCAGCGCCACCTTGCTGCCCTCGGTCGTGCCTTCCCCAAGCTTGATCACGCCAGCGTCGACCATCTCGTGATACAGGTCGTTGCCCTCGCGTGTGCGTTCGCCGACGCCGGCGAACACCGACACGCCGCCATGCGCCTTGGCGATGTTGTTGATCAATTCCTGGATGAGCACGGTCTTGCCCACGCCTGCCCCGCCGAACAGGCCGATCTTGCCGCCCTTGAGGTAGGGCGCCAGCAGATCCACGACCTTGATCCCCGTCACCAGGATTTCCGAGCTGGTCGCCTGGTCCTCGAACGACGGCGCGCTGCGATGGATCGGATAGCGCTTCTTCTCGCCAACCGGACCGCGCTCGTCGATCGGCTCGCCGATGACGTTCAGGATGCGCCCCAGCGTCTCCGGCCCGACGGGCACGCTGATCGGCGCGCCGGTGTCGATCACCTCGCTGCCGCGCACCATGCCGTCGGTGCTGTCCATGGCGATGCAGCGGACGGTCTTCTCGCCCAACTCCAGTGCCACCTCCAGCACCAGGGTGTTGTCGCCGTTCTTGGCATGCAGCGCGTTCTGGATGAACGGCAGTTCGCCCTCGAACTGCACGTCCACTACCGCGCCCAGGATCTGCGTCACGCTGCCGACGTTGTTCTTCGCCATTATTGCATTCCTTTTCCGACCAGCCCTAGAGCGCTTCCGCGCCGGAGATGATCTCGATCAATTCTCTGGTGATGTTCGCCTGCCGCGTGCGGTTGTAGTTCAGCGTCAGCCGATTGATCATGTCGCCGGCGTTGCGGGTGGCGTTGTCCATGGCAGACATGCGCGCGCCCTGCTCGCCCGCCGCACTTTCAATGAGCGCGCGGAACAGCTGGATCGCCATGTTGCGGGGCAGCAAAGCCGCCAGGATCGCCTCTTCGTCCGGCTCGAACTCGTATTGCGCCTGCGGCCCGGTCGTCTCGACTGGCGCTGCCTCCGGCATCGGCAGCGGGATCAGCGGCGCTTCGGTTGGGATCTGGCTGATCACCGAGACGAAACGGTTGTAGACCACCGTGCAGACATCGAACTCGCCCGCCGCCAACATGGCCGTGATGCGCGCCGCGACCTCGTCGACGTCGGAGAACTCGACCCGCTTCTTGCCGGCAAAGCTGTATTCGCCGATCAGGCGGCTCGCATACTCCCGGCGCAGATAGTCGCGGCCCTTGCGGCCGACGGTTATGACCTTGACGGTCTTGCCCTCGCCTTCCAGCCGCAGGATGGCGTTGCGGGCGGCGCGGCCCACGTTGGTGTTGAACGCACCTGCCAGGCCGCGGTCGGCGGTCACGACGATCAGCAGCTGAACTTGGTCCTTGCCGGTGCCCACCAGCATCTTCGGCGCCGTCGGCGACCCGGCTGCACTCGCCGCCAACGCCGCCAGCATGCGCTGCATTCGCTCGGCATACGGCCGCGCCGCCTCGGCCTGCGTCTGCGCTCGCTTCAGCTTGCTCGCCGCCACCAGCTTCATGGCGGACGTGATCTTGCGGGTGGACTTGACGCTGTTGATGCGCGCACGAAGCGCCTTGAGACTGGCCATCAGGCAAACGTCTTGGCGAAACCGTCCATGAACGACACGAGTGTCTTTTCCACGTCCGGCTTCATCTCGCGGCTGTCGCGGATGCCCGCGAGCACGCTCGGCTCCTTCGCCTTCAGCTCCGAGATCATGCGGCGCTCGAACTCGCCGACCTTGCCGACGGGGATCGCGTCCAAATAGCCCTTGGTCCCGGCATACAGGCTCACGACCTGCTCCTCGATCGGCATCGGGCTGTATTGCGGCTGCTTCAGCAGCTCGGTCAGCCGTGCGCCGCGGGCCAGCAGCTTCTGCGTCGACGCGTCGAGGTCGCTGGCGAACTGCGCGAACGCCGCCATCTCGCGATATTGCGCCAGCTCGAGCTTGATCGAGCCGGAGACCTTCTTCATCGCCTTGATCTGCGCCGAGGAGCCGACGCGGGACACCGACAATCCGACGTTCACCGCCGGGCGGATGCCACGGAAGAACAGCTCGGTTTCGAGGAAGATCTGCCCATCGGTGATGGAGATCACGTTCGTCGGGATGTAGGCCGACACGTCGCCCGCCTGCGTCTCGATGATCGGCAGCGCGGTCAGGCTGCCTGCCCCATTCACCGCGGACATCTTCGCCGCACGCTCCAGCAGGCGGCTATGCAGGTAGAACACGTCGCCCGGATACGCCTCGCGCCCCGGCGGACGCCGCAGCAGCAGCGACATCTGCCGATAGGCCACCGCCTGCTTCGACAGGTCGTCGTAGCAGATCATCGCGTGCATGCTGTTGTCGCGGAAGAACTCGCCCATCGTGCAGCCGGTGTAGGGCGCCAGGAACTGCATGGGCGCCGGGTCGCTGGCGGTGGCGGCGACGACGATGGAATACTCCATCGCGCCATTTTCCTCGAGCGTCCGCACCAGCTGCGCGACCGTCGAACGCTTCTGGCCGATCGCGACGTAGATGCAATACAGCTTGGCGTTCTCGTCCGTGCCGGCGTTCGGGCCTTTCTGGTTCAGGATCGTGTCGATGATCACGGCCGTCTTGCCGGTTTGACGGTCGCCGATCACCAGCTCGCGCTGGCCGCGGCCCACCGGGATCAACGCGTCGATCGCCTTCAGCCCGGTCTGCATCGGCTCATGCACCGACTGCCGCGGGATAATGCCCGGCGCCTTCACCTCGACCCGGCTGCGCGTCACGTCCGTGAGCGGACCCTTGCCGTCGATCGGGTTGCCGAGCCCGTCCACGACGCGGCCCAGCAAGCCACGGCCGACCGGCACGTCCACGATGTCCCGCGTGCGGGTCACGGTGTCGCCCTCGCGGATACGGGTGTCGTCGCCGAACACCACGACGCCGACGTTGTCGGTCTC
>CAZZWN010000123.1:0-10288 GCA_964657765.1 uncultured Acetobacteraceae bacterium | reverse complement strand
GGCTACGAGCGCTTCATGGCCGCCAGCGAGGCCATCTTCCGCGTCGGCTTCGAGCAGCTCGGCGACGTGCCGTTCGATAGCTGGACGGATATGGCCCGCTGCGTCCCGGACCTGCTGCGGCTCGGCAGCCTGCGCAGCGTGCATCAGCTCGTCGCCAAGCACATCAGCGACCCGCGGCTCCGGGTGGCGCTCAGCTTCCATCCGCTGCTGGTCGGCGGCAACCCGTTCAGCGCCAGCTCGATCTACGCACTGATCGCCTTCCTGGAGCGGCGCTGGGGCGTGCATTTCGCGATGGGCGGTACCGGGGCGCTGGTGACCGGGCTGGTGGAGCTGATCCGCGGGCAGGGTGGCGTCGTGCACTGCAATCAGGAAGTGGCCGAAATCACCGTGGACCAAGGTGTCGCCACCGGGGTGCGCCTGCGGTCCGGCGCGACGGTCGCGGCCGACATCGTGGTGTCGAACGCCGACTCCGCCTGGACCTACCGCCACTTGGTCGCACCGCAGCACCGCCGCCACTGGACCGACCGCCGCATCGAGCGCGCACGCTACTCCATGAGCCTGTTCGTTTGGTATTTCGGCACGCGCCGGCGGTATCCGGACGTCGCGCATCATACGATCCTGCTCGGTCCCCGTTACCGCGAGCTGTTGCGGGACATCTTCAAGCGCCACCACCTCGCCGAAGATTTTTCGTTGTATTTGCACCGCCCGACCGCGACCGACCCGTCTTTGGCGCCGCCGGGCTGCGACGCGTTCTATGTGCTGTCGCCGGTCCCGCACCTCGCCAGCGGCACCGATTGGGCGACCACTGCGGAGATCTACCGCCGGTCCATCGCCCGCGCCTTAAGCGATACGATCCTGCCGGATCTTGAGGACAGCATCGTCACCCAGCACGTCATGACCCCGCAGGACTTCCACGACCGCCTGCTCTCCTATCGCGGCGCCGCCTTCGGCATGGAGCCGCTGCTCACCCAATCCGCCTGGTTCCGCCCGCATAACCGCAGCGAGGAGCTGGACCGCCTGTATCTCGTCGGCGCCGGGACCCACCCCGGCGCTGGCCTCCCCGGCGTGCTGTGCTCGGCGCGCATCCTCGACAAGGTGGTGCCGCATGCCTCAGCCATTGCTCGATAGCGTCGACCTCGCCGCCTGCCGGGACCTCCTGCGTCAGGGTTCGCGCAGTTTCTTCGCCGCCTCGCTGCTGCTGCCGCGCTATGTTCATCGGCCGGCGTTGGCGCTGTATGCGTTCTGCAGGGTGGCGGACGACCTGATCGACACCGTCAATGATCCGGCCACGGCGCTCGCGGAGCTGCGGGCACGGCTCGACGCCGCCTACGCCGGCCGGCCGCACCCGATCGCCGCCGACCGAGCATTGGCGGCCGTCGTGCACCGCCACGCAATCCCGCGCACCCTGCTCGACGCATTATTGGAAGGCTTCGAGTGGGATGCCGCCGGACGACGCTACGACAGCCTGTCCGAACTCGAAGCCTATGCCGCCCGTGTCGCGGGGACCGTCGGCGCGATGATGGCGACGCTGATGGGCGAACGGTCGGCGGAGGGCGTGGCGCGCGCCTGCGACCTCGGCACCGCCATGCAGCTCAGCAACATCGCGCGCGACGTGGGCGAGGACGCGCAAGCGGGCCGGCTCTATCTGCCGCAAGATTGGCTGCGCACGGCGGGGATCGACCCCGACGCCTGGCTGGCCCATCCCAGCTTCGACCCGGCGCTGGCCGGCGTCGTGCAACGGCTGCTGCGTCGGGCCGACGAGCTCTATTGCCGCGCCGACTCCGGCATCGCCGCCCTGCCCCGAGCCTGCCGCCCCGGCATCGGCGTCGCCCGCTTCCTGTATGCCGAGATCGGCCAGCAGGTCGCCCGGCAAGGTTATAATAGTGTCGGCCAGCGCGCCGTCGTGCCGCCCGGACGCAAGCTGCGCCTGCTGGCCCGCAGCCTATCCGCCTCAACGCGCAGTCCCGCATCCGCCGGGCCGATCCCCGTGCTGGACGCCGCGCGCTTCCTCGTGGACGCCGTGATCGCGGCACCCGCGCCGCCGCGGCCCGCAATACGTACACCGCTCTGGGAGGCGTTCGACGAGCGGGCTGCTTGGCTGTATCGGCTGTTCGACCAGCTCGACCAGCGGCAGATGAGCCGGGAACGGCCCTGATGCTCGGTCGCTGGGAATGGATCATCCTCGAGCTGCTGTTCCTCGGCCTGCTGATCGCCGAGCTGATATCCATCCGCCGTACGATCCGCCGCGCTAAACAGGAAGAAGCGCAGGATAAAATTGGCCGTTAACTCAGGTGCAAATCGTTCTTCCTGCTACCATGGTCAAATCGGAGCGCGGTTGAAGGGGGGAACCATTGCCACTCGATAATTTGGTTGTAAATAGGATATGTCTCCACGAAGTTCACCGACGCTCCGACAATGGCGACGTGGTTCCGCCCACCTACGGCAACGGATTGCTTCAGCTCCGCGGTGACGCAATGGAGGCGTTCCGAAGCAGAGTGATTGCGGCATTTAAAAGCATAGCTCAATGCATCGACATGGCTATCCGCGACTTCGGCCCAGGAAGCATTATAGATCAGGGCGTGGCACTCGTAGTTGCTCGTGACACTCAATTCGTCGAGCGATCGCGATCAATCGCAGACGCGCTCGCTGCGGCTCAAGGTTCTCGCCAAATACCCGGTGGGCTTGTCATTGTATTTGATGGCACGGTTGGCGGGGCTGCTCGTCGCTTTTTCGGCGTGATGAAGGCGGAGCTTCATGAAGGCTTTCTCAAGACTGCTGGTCTTCAAGCAACCTTTGTCAATGACCTTTTTCTAAGTCCCAAAACCAAGCTCTATAAAATTGGGTTATTCATCTCAGATGGTCAACATCCCAGGCCTAACCTCCCTGACGGATGGCATCCAACAGTCTTCGACAGCCAAATGACCTCGACTCAACGGGATAGTGCGGCAACCTACTTCCACAGCACCTTTCTCGGGCTCAACCTGCCCGAGAATGCTGCGCAGCAGATTAAGCAGTTCTATCAAAAAATCAAGGCCTTCATTCGTAGTGCTGACCTTTCCGAAGAGTACAAGACCGACCTCCTCAACGGTTTATACACTTACTTGAAAGTTGATCAGGGTAATACGGTCCAAGTAGGGCGCTTCGCTGATAACTACATGCAAGAGGAGTTGGCCGACGACTATCGCGCCCATATGCGGCGTGAACGATTTCCAGCTACGGCGATACCGAAGGACATCTCAGAAATTCAAGGCTCGCTGCGGCAGCGGAAATTCCGATTTCCGCGACAGATTACGCTGTCAGGTCCGCCGGATGCAGTCCGTGACTTGGTCACGGTCAAGGCGGTTGAAGGTGCCGGTGGTGCTCAGTGGACCGAGGTGACCATTCGCGGCCAGATCGAGTCACAAGATTGACCAAGAAAAATGAGTTTATCGAGCGATGGGACTCCGAGCGCGACGCTTACTTGGCCTGGGGAAGATCGGTCTCCTTTTGTGTGCAAGAAGTTCTGGCGCCCACGATCGCGCCTGTGGAGACGTCGTATTTTCTAAAGATACCTGTCGCCCCGCGCCTGAAGGACGATCAGAAGCTGATCGAGAAGGCTTTCTACCGCAACAAGGGATACGTAGATCCCTATATGGCTATCACCGACAAAGTCGGCATCCGGTTCGTCGTACTGCTTGGAACGGACATCAAAATCGTGGAGACTGCGCTACACTTAATTCCGGACTGGACATTTTCGAAGGATCGTGACTACGAAGCGGAACAGATCAAGAACCCATCTATCTTCGAATATGCGGCTGTTCACATCGTCGTCCGGCCAGGAAAAGACATCGTTTATGAGAGTGTCCGTATTGCCGCCGATACGCCGTGTGAAGTTCAAATCAAAACGCTTCTACAGCACGCCTACAGCGAACTCACGCACGATACGATTTACAAACCGCAAATACAGGCTACTCCTAAAATGCGACGAAATGCCGCAAAGGCCATTGCTTTACTTGAAGCAACAAACGACTACTTTGAGAAAGTCGATGAGGACGTGACGTCTGCCCTCCGCAAAGTGCGCCGCATGACCTCAGAACTCAGTGCTGTTTACACACGCGTTTTGGGTTTTGAACCGAAGCCGTCGCTCCTAGAAGGGCTTCTGTTAAGCGCGTATGAGCAAAATGCGCCCAAGAAGTATGTGGCGGAGATCGAACGTCTTTTGGAAGAACAAAGCTTCATCGTCGATGCTATTCGTCACAGAGTTGCAGATAACAATCCAATCTTCTCTCAACCTTCGGTGCTGCTCGTATACCTTACGGTTATTCGATCGCTCAGGAAAGCTATCGAAGCGTGGCCACTTACTCCTGCCGAGCTTGAACCGATACTGAACGACTTGGGCGAAGGTACACAATAACTCAATGATTCAGCCGCAAGCGATCGTAACTATTAAAATGCGTCCAAGCGACGCGAGACGCCTTTACTAGCTCAGGAAAGCGGCATTACTAGCCGTGGTAACTAAGTCATACTTCATGTCACGCCCATAGTTCCGCGACTTTGCGCACCGCCACCACCGAATGACTCTACCACCCCCGGCTTCACCACCACCGCCGCGGAATGCGGAACGGTAGCATCGCCTGCACCCACGGCGCGCGGAACCGGTCGAGCGACAGGCTCTCGTGCACCGCCGTCACCCGCTCGCCCAGCAGCTGCGTCTCGATCACCGAGCGCGAATAGAACGGGGTGTCCTCCAGCGTCTGCCTCACGGTCGGGGGAGCGTCGGCCCGCGTGGCCCGCGGCACCCGCCAAATCCGCGTGGACGGCAGCACGGCCGGCGGCGGCGGCGGCAACGTTTCGACAACGCCATCGCGGCCGATCCGCAGCGCCAGATGCTGCTCGCCGCCCACCCGCCGGGTCGCGTTATACAGGATCGCCGCGCCGTCCTGTCCCCCTTCACGCATCGGCGCACGGCACCAATCCCACTCGACGAAATCGTCCTCCAGCGCCGCGTCCCCCTCGTTGGTGTCGAGGTAGCCCGGCCCCGACCAGCGCAGCGCCGGGTGGCTCAGCTCGACCTCGACGCGGGACACCGGGGCGATCGGCGACCAGCGGTGCCGCCCGGCGTCGTCCAGCATGAAGCGGCGGCCGGTGATCGCCGACGGATGCACCCGGACCGTGCCGCGCAGGCGCGACGGGATCGGCGCCGTCACCTCATTGATGTCGATGGTCAGCACGCCGCCGTCCCAGCGCAGCGCGCTCGGCCCGATCGCCAGATGTCGCGGGCCGCGGTCGACGGCGAGGGCATTGCGCTCGGTCATGGCCCAGCGCCGCGGCCGGCCATACAGCACGGCGTTCAACGCGCAGAACTGCAGCGGATCGGCGCCGCCGCGCCCGCGCGACCCGGCCCGGCGCGACCACGCGTAATACGGCGAGAACACGCTGCCAAGGAAGGCGATCAGCGTGATGCCGTGCTGCCCGTCATCGCTCAGCGCATCGACATACCACCAGGCGTAACCGTTGCGCGCGACCGGCTGGTCGAAGCCGAAGCCTTGGCGCCCAGGTCCTGCAGCAGGCTCGCCGCCGCCAGCCGGCCCGACAGCGCCGCCATCGGCACCCCCGCGCCCGGATGCGTGCTGCCCCCCGCCAGATACAGCCCCGGCACCCGTGTCCGCGCGCCCGGCCGCTTGAAGGTCGCCGTCGCCCCGTGCACCGCTGGGCCATACAGCGCCCCGCCGGTTCCCGGGAACAGCTTGTGAAAGCCCTCCGGCGTCGTCGCCTGCGTCGCTTCGTGCGTCAGATGCAGGCCGCATTGGGCCAGCATTCGGAAACTCCGGTCGGCGCATCGCTCGATCTCCATGGCGCTGGGGGGGTGCGCATCGCCCGTCGGCGGCGCGTTGATGAGGCAAAGTAGGCGTTCGGGACCGCTCAGGGCGGCATCGTCGTCGCCGCGGTCTTGGGCGCAAACATAAACGGTCGGCTGCTGTGGCGGTGCGCCGGCGGCCAGATCGCGGAACTCGGCAGCGTAGTCGCTTGAAAAAAATACGTTGTGGCGCGTCAGGGGAAAGCCCTCGGTCCGGGCCACCGTCGCCCAGGTGATCGCCGAGAGCGAGCGGTCCTTTGCGGCGAGCGCCGGCGTCGCGCCACGCACGGCCGGGCCAAGCAAACCAGCCGCCACGGCGCCCGCATCGGCGTTGACCACCACCGCATCGGCCGCGATCCGCTCACCGCTGGCAAGACGCACGCCCGACACCCGGCCGCGCTCCAGCAGCACCTCCGCGGCCTCGGCGTCATAACGCAGCCGCGCACCGTGCATCGCCGCCAGCCCGGCCAGCGCCTGCGCGATACGGTGCATGCCGCCCTCGACCAGCCACACGCCATCCCGCTCCACATGCGCCACCAGCATCAGCGTCGCCGGCGCCAGGAACGGCGAGGAGCCGCAATAAGTCGCATAGCGCCCAAACAACTGGCGCAGCCGCGGGTCGGCGAAGTGCTGGCTCAGCGCCTTCCACATCGTGTCGAACGGCCGGATGCCCCACAGCGCCAGCACCCCGGCGTCGCGCACCAGCGATCCCATGCTGGGCCGCCCACCGCGGATGAACGGCGCCTCCAGCGTCGCGTAGATCCGGCGCGCCTCCGCCGAGAACGCCAGGAACCCCCGCGCCTCCGCCGGCCCGGCAAACTGCCCGATCGCATCGGTCGAGCGCGCCATGTCGGCGAACAAATCGAGCCGCTGCTCGGCGTTCCAAGCGTGCCGGGCCAGGATGCTGGCCGGCTGTAGCGTCAGATGGTCGGACAGCTCGGCCCCTGCATTGGCAAAGATGGCCTCGAACACCCACCGCATCGTGAACACCGTGGGCCCTGCGTCCAGCCGCCGCCCGGCGACCAATTCCTCCCGCAGCTTGCCGCCCGGCGTCGCCGCCCGCTCCAGCAGCGTCACATCCCACCCCGCGCAGGCCAGCTCCAGTGCCGCCACCAGGCCGCCCACCCCGCCGCCAATCACCACAACCCGACGTGCCACCATCCCTCCAAAAACCTCTTGACGCCTGTGTCAATTAGGATTGACAGTCGCATTTGACAATCCAGCCTGACAGTCGGCTGGGCCGGGAGAAAGCGCAATGGACGTCATGGGCCGGATCGAGCGAGCATTATACGCAGCGGTGTCGCGCGCCGATGTCGAGGGCTGCCCGCCCCGGCTCGCCGCCGCCATGCGCCACGCCGTGTTCCCACGCGGCGCACGCATCCGGCCGCGTTTGTGCCTCGCCGTCGCCGCCGCCTGTGGCGAGGACGCGCCCGCCGTCACCGACGCCGCCGCCGCCGCCATCGAGCTGCTGCACTGCGCGTCGCTGGTGCATGACGACCTGCCATGCTTCGACGATGCCGACACCCGCCGCGGCCGGCCGACCGTGCACCGCGCCTTCGGCGAGCCGCTGGCCGTATTGGCCGGGGATGCGTTGATCGTCTTGGCGTTCCAGGCCCTGGCGCATGGCGCGATCCTGACCCCGAAGCGGTTGGCGCCGTTGATGCTGACCATCGCCGGGTCGGTGGGCGTGCCGTTCGGCATCGTCGCCGGGCAGGCCTGGGAGTGCGAGGACAAGGTGGACCTGGCGCAATACCAGCGCGAGAAGACCGGCGCGCTGTTCGCCGCCGCGACCGTCGCCGGCGCCGCCGCGGCAGGCGTCGAGGCCGAGCCCTGGCGTGCGTTGGGCGCCCGTCTCGGCGAGGCGTTCCAGGTCGCCGACGACATCCTGGACGCCACCGCCAACCCGGATGCGCTCGGCAAGCCCGTCGGCAAGGACGTCGCCCTGGACCGCCCGAGCGCCGTGCGCGAACTGGGCCTGGACGGCGCGATCATGCGGCTCGACGCATTGGCCGCGGAGGCCGTCGATGCGGTGCCGGCCTGCCCCGGCGGCGTGGCGCTGCGCAGCCATATCCTGACGGAGACCATGCGGCTGCTGCCCAAGGAGCTCGCGCGGCACGCTGCGTAATGCTGGGCACGACCACTCCGGCGACGGTCTCGACCAGTCCCTGGCGCTACGATTGGCGAGCACAGCGCGACCGGCTGGTCGCCAGCCCGCGCTTCCGCCGCTGGGCCGCCGCCTTCCCGCTCACCCGGCCCATCGCCCGGCGCCGCACCCGCGCGCTGTTCGATCTCTGCGCCGGCTTCGTCTACTCGCAGGTGCTGCAGGCCTGCGTGCAATTGCGCCTGTTCGACATCCTGGCCGACGGGCCGATGACCTCCGCCGCCCTGTCGATGCGGCTCGGACTGCCGGCGGACCGCACGCAACGGCTGCTGCTTGCGGCGGCGTCGCTGCGGCTGCTGACCGAACGCCGCGGCGGGCGGTTCGGCCTCGGTCCGCTCGGCGCGGCCATGGTCGGCAACGACGCCGTGAGCGCGATGGTGCTGCATCACCGCGAGCTCTATGCGGACCTGAACGATCCGGTGGCGCTGCTGCGCGGCGAGGCGGATGCGACCGGACTGTCGCGTTATTGGGCGTATTCCGGCAATGCGGACGCGGCCAAGCTCGAGGGCAGCGAGGTCGCCGCATACACCGCGCTGATGGCCGCCTCGCAACCGCTGGTCGCGGACGAGGTCCTGGCCGCCTACCGCATCGAGCGGCATCGCTGCCTGCTGGACGTGGGCGGCGGCGACGGCAGCTTCCTGCGCGCTGCCGGGGCACAGGCGCCGGCGCTGCAGCTCATGCTGTTCGACTTGCCGCCAGTCGCCGCGCAGGCCCGTGCCCATGCCTCAACCGCCGAATTCGCCGGACGGTTCACCGCCGCGGGTGGCGATTTCCTGGCCGACCCGCTGCCGCACGGCGCCGATATCGTCTCGCTGGTCCGCGTCGTCCATGACCACGACGACCCGGCCGCGCTCGAGATCCTGCGCGCCGTCCATCGCGCCCTGCCACCGGGCGGCACCCTGCTGCTGGCCGAGCCGATGGCCGGGACCTCGGGCGCAGAGCCGATCGGCGACGCCTATTTCGGCTTCTATCTCATGGCCATGGGCCGTGGCCGCGCCCGCACCCAGCACGAGCTTTTTGCATTGCTGCATCAGGCTGGCTTCATCGCCGCGCGCCGTTTGCCGACCCACACGCCGCTGCTGGTCAGCGTCATCGTCGCAAAGGGGTCACGGAACGACGCGTCTTTGTAAATCGTAGTTGACAGGTTTTTTTGTCAGGCTACGTTGACACATAACTGCGGCCACACGGGTCCGCACCGCTCCGGGAGGGCGCAAATGGATGCATTGGCAGTCGTGCTCACCGGGCCGGAAAAGCTGGCACTCAGCCGTTTGCCGCTGGATGCCGCCGGCCCCGAGGACGTCGTGGTCGACATCGAATGGAGCGGCATCAGCACCGGGACCGAGCGCCTGCTGTATACCGGGCGCATGCCGCCGTTCCCCGGCATGGGCTATCCGCTGGTGCCGGGCTACGAGTCGGTGGGCCGCATCACGGCCGGCCGCCGGATCGGAGAGCGCGTCTTCGTGCCCGGCGCGCGCTGCTTCGGCGACGTGCGCGGCCTGTTCGGCGGCGCTGCCTCCCGCGTGGTGGTCCCGGCCGCACGGGTAACGGCCTTCGACGAACGGCTCGGCGAGCATGGCGTGCTGCTGGCGCTCGCCGCGACTGCCCGCCATGCGCTGGTATTGCCCGGCGTCGCCTTGCCCGACCTCATCATCGGCCATGGCGTGCTCGGCCGCATGTTGGCCCGCCTCGCCGTGCTGTCCGGTGTTCGCCCGGTGGTCTGGGAACGCAATCCGACCCGCGCCGAGGGCGCCGAGGGCTACGACGTCATCGATCCCGCCACGGACGACCGCCGCGACTACCGCGCCATCTACGACGTGAGCGGCGATGCCTCGCTGCTCGACGCGCTGATCGGCCGGCTCGCGCCCGGCGGCGAGGTGGTCCTCGCCGGCTTCTACAGCGACCGGCTGAGCTTCGCCTTTCCGCCCGCCTTCATGCGGGAGGCGCGCATACGCATCGCTGCGCAGTGGCAGCCCGCCGACCTCGCGGCCGTCGCGGCGCTGGCCGGGTCGGGCGAGCTATCGCTGGCCGGGCTGATCACCCATCGCGAGGCAGCCGCCGACGCGGCCCAAGCCTACCGCACCGCCTTCGACGACGCCGCGTGCCTGAAGATGATCCTCGATTGGAGAGCCTGCCCATGAACGCCGTCACGTCCACCGCGCCGACCATGAGCATGACCGAGACACTCCGGGCGGAGGCGGCGATCGAGCCGGATGCCGTCGCCACGACGCCGGCGAAAAAGGAAACGCAGGTCATCGCGATCTACGGCAAGGGCGGCATCGGCAAGAGCTTCA